>JBLNBW010000166.1:0-3413 GCA_050260255.1 Rhodospirillaceae bacterium
GCCGCTTCGCCTGCACCAGCCTGAACACGTGCCCCGGATCTATCGGCGGCTTGGGCACGAACTGGAGCAGCGCTCCACTGTCGGTCGCATCGATGCGCGCGATGCCGAGCGGTTTGCTCAATATCCGCAGGCGATGGGTGTCGAGCAGCGCGCGCGCCGGGTCGGGCAGCACGCCGAAGCGATCGATGAGCTCCTCGCGCATCGCGTCGAGCTCTTCTTCGCTGTCGCAGTTCGCGAGCCGCTTGTACAGCACGAGACGCTCGTGCACGTCGCTCACGTAGTCCGTGGGCAGCAGCGCCGGCATGTGAAGATTGATCTCGGTGGTCACGCCCAATGGCGCTGCCAGATCGGGTTCCTTTCCTTCTTTCAGCGAGCGCACGGCGGAGTCGAGCATCGCGCAGTAGAGGTTGAATCCGACTTCCTGCATTTCGCCGCTTTGCGATTCGCCGAGGACTTCTCCCGCACCGCGGATTTCGAGGTCCTGCATCGCGAGGAAGAACCCGGAGCCGAGCTCTTCCATCATCTGTATTGCCTCGAGCCGCTTCTTGGCCTGCGCCGTGACGTTGCCTTCCTCCGGCAGCAGCAGATACGCATATGCCTGGTGATGCGATCGGCCCACGCGGCCGCGCAGCTGGTGCAGCTGCGCGAGCCCCAGTCGGTCGGCTCGATTGATGATGATGGTGTTCGCTGTGGGGACGTCGATCCCGGTCTCGATGATGGTCGTGCACAGCAGCACGTTGAAGCGCTGCTGATAGAAGTCCCGCATGACGAGCTCTAGCTCGCGCTCGCGCATTTGCCCGTGCGCAATGCGTATGCGTGCCTCGGGGACGAGTTTCGTGAGCACGGCCTCGATCTCGCCTATGGTGTCGATGTCGTTGTGCAGGAAGTAGATCTGTCCGCCGCGCTTGAGCTCCCGCAGCATCGCTTCGCGTATCAGCGGCTTGCTGTAGCGCGAAACGAAGGTCTTGATCGCAAGCCGGCGTTGCGGCGCCGTGGCGATGACGGAGAAGTCGCGCAAGCCTTCAAGCGACATGGCGAGCGTGCGCGGAATCGGCGTCGCAGTGAGCGTCAGCACGTCGACTTCCGCGCGCAGCGCCTTCAGTCTTTCCTTCTGCCGAACGCCGAACCGGTGCTCTTCGTCGATGATGACCAGCCCCAGCCGCTTGAACTTGATGTTCTTCTGCAGCAGCGCGTGCGTGCCGACGGCGATGTCGATACGTCCCTCCGCGAGCCCCTTGAGCGCTTCGGCCTGCTCCTTCGCCGAGCGGAAGCGCGAAAGCTCCGCTATCTTCACCGGCCAGTCGGCGAAGCGATCCGAAAAGGTGTTGTAGTGCTGCTCGGCAAGCAGCGTGGTGGGAACGAGCACCGCGACCTGCTTGCCGTCCGCGACGGCTACGAACGCGGCGCGCAATGCGACCTCGGTCTTGCCGAACCCGACGTCACCGCACACCAGACGGTCCATCGGCTTGCCGCTCTTCAAGTCCTCGATCGTGGCCCGTATCGCAGCGGCCTGATCCGGCGTTTCTTCGAACGGGAAACCCTCGGCGAACGCTTCGTAGTCGTGCTGCTTCACGCTGAACGCATGACCCTGGCGCGATGCACGCTGCGCGTACAGGCTGAGCAGCTCTGCCGCAGTGTCGCGCACCTGCGCCGCCGCCTTGCGCTTCGCCTTGTCCCACTGGCCGCTGCCCAGCATGTGCAGTGGCGCCTGCTCCGGTGCGGCACCGCTGTAGCGGCTGATGAGATGCAGGCTGGAGACCGGTACATAGAGCTTCGCGCCGTCGGCATATTCGAGCGTGAGAAACTCGGTCTCGCCCTCGCCGAGGTCCATGTTCATGAGGCCGAGATAGCGCCCTATGCCGTGCTGCTCGTGCACGACAGGGTCTCCGACCTTCACTTCGGAAAGATCGCGCAGCATGCCCTCGTTGGTGGCGCGGCGGGCTTCGCGCTGAGCTTTCGGGCGGGCCTGTGTTGCGTAGAGCTCGTTCTCGGTGACGACGGCCCAGTCTGCAGTGGGAACGGTGAAGCCGGCGTGCAGCGGTCCCACGCTCAGCATGAGGCGCTCGCTGGCTTTCATGAACGCCGCAAAATCGGCCGCCGGAGCGGGCTTCATGCCGTATTCGGCAAAGAATTCCGATATGGTCTCGCGCCGCCCCAGGCTCTCTGCGAGCACGAGTACGCGCCCCGGATAATGTCCGGTGAAATCGCGTATGCGATGCAACGGATCCTGTGCGCGGCGTTCGACCGCAAGCGGCGGCAGCGCGCCGGTCGCCGCGGCTGCTTCAGCATCGGGTGCGGTCCCGGTGACCGAAGTGAGCTCGACGCGCCCGTACGGTTTGATCGCACCGAAGAATTCCTCGACACTGAGGAAGAGCTCTTTCGGGGGCAAAACCGGGTTCGAGCGATCGCCGGCAAGCATAGCGTAGCGCGGCTGCATCTCCTCCCAGAAGCGGTCCACCGCCGCCGCCACGTCGCCTTGCATGCATACCGTCGTGTTTTCCGGCAAGTAATCGGCGATGACGGCCGTGTGGTCGAAGAACAACGGCAGGAAATACTCTATGCCCGCAGTCGGTATGCCTTTGGAGACGTCCTTGTAGATGCGGCTCTTGGACGGGTCGCCTTCGAATCGCTCGCGGAAATTCCGGCGAAAGCGCGTCTGCGCAGCCTCGTCCATCGGAAATTCACGCGCGGGCAACAGCCGCACTTCGTTGACCTTGTAGATACTGCGCTGGGTATCGACGTCGAAGCTGCGTATCGATTCGATCTCGTCGTCGAAAAGGTCGATGCGATAAGGGAGCGCGCTGCCCATCGGGAAGAGATCGATGAGCCCGCCGCGTATGCTGTATTCGCCCGGCGCGATGACTTGCGTCACATGGCTGTATCCCGCGAGCGTAAGCTGGCGGCGCAGATCCTCCGGCGAGAGCCGCTCGCCCTGCTTGAAGAAGAAGGTGTGGCCGGCCAGATACTCGACCGGTGTCAGCCGATACAGCGCCGTGGTGACGGGAACGACAGCGACATCGAACTGATCGTGCAGCATCTGGTACAGCGCTGCGAGCCGTTCCGACACGAGATCGTGGTGCGGCGAGAAATGATCGTATGGCAGCGTTTCCCAGTCGGGCAGCATGCACACGCGCAGCGCGGGGTCAAAGAACGCGATTTCGGCGAGCAGGCGCTGTGCATGCCACGCGTTCTCGGTAATGACGAGCAGCGGGCGGGCGGCGCGCGCGAGCGTCGCGAGCACAAGCGCGTCGCTCGAGCCGTGGAGGGGAGGCGTGCGCTCGCGTTGCCCCGCGCGGGGCACGGGTGTGTGGAGCATTAGGCAGTCGTGCGGAGTACGGTGTGGCGGAAAGGCGCTTATTATACTTCCCGTCGACGCCCGCGCCGGAAGTGCGCGAAAAAAAGGCCGTCTTGCG
>JBLNBW010000167.1:0-9268 GCA_050260255.1 Rhodospirillaceae bacterium
CCGGCATTCCTTGCCCCGCGAGCGCCGTCGTCTGTCCCGGCGCGGGTTGCGCGAACGTCTGCCCCATCGGCGTGCCGCCGGTCGACGTGCCGGCGGACGGCGTGATTGCGCCGATCGACGGGGGATTTCCCAATTGTGTTTGCGTGAGTCCCTGCACCTGGGATGTCTCGCCGGAGACGATTGCTCGCAGCGTCTGCGCGAGCCGCGCCGCTTCGGCGTTCTTGAGGTAGACGACGTGTATGTTGCCCGCAGCCGAAGTGGGCTGATCGAGCGCGGCCACCATGCTCGCCACTTTCGCGAGCGTCGCGGCATTGTCCGTCCTGATCAGCAGGCTGTTGGTGCGCGAGTCCGGCGCCACGGTGACGCGTCGGTGGGCGTCCGCCGCGCCCGGCTGAGCATACAGGCGCGTGAGGGTGTTCGACACATCGATCGCCGAGGCATGCTTCAACGCGACAAGCTTGGGGTCCTCGTCGTACGGCATATCGATGAGTTCCACCACGCGCGTGAGGCGGTTGATGTTGCTCGCATAATCGGTGACGACGAGCGTGTTGCTGCCGATATCGGCCGATATGCTGTTGTTCGGCGCAATGAGCGGCTTCAGCGCCGCCACCAACTGCGCGGCCGACGCGTGGCGCGGCGCGAATACCTTGGTGACGACGGCGTCGCCTGCCGGCGCGCCCTTGTCCGACAGCACCGGATTGGCGAGCGTCTTCGCTTCCGCTTCCGGCACGATCTTGACCACGCCGTCGCTCTCGACCGCGGTGAAGCCCTGCATTCTCAGGGCCGCGAGCAGCAGCGAATACGCCTTGGACTGCGGAATCGCTTTGCCCGAGACGATGTTGACGGTCCCCTTCACTCTCGGATCGATGATGAAGTTCTTGCCGGTGACCTGAGAGATCGCCTTGACCACCCCCTCGATCTCGGCGTTCACGAAGTTGAGCGTTACCTGGTCTTCTGCAGCGTAAATCGCCGTAGACAAACCGAGGGTTCCGGCGAGCAGTGCCGCTCGCAAGCGCGTCACGCACTGGATTTTCATGTTATCAACGTTATTGCCGTTGTTTTGTGATTGTTGCAGCCGATCCGGGAAAGTCGCGTTCCGTCGCGCACTACCGGCCGGCGCACGAAGACCCGTCGTCGTAGTCACCCCCCGGCTGACTGACGGGCAATTCACGCGGCCCATACGGCGCCGACTCGATATCGGCAAGGATTATAAGGCCGGCAACCTCTTTCTATCTCACCGAGCCGGCTGCGGCGGCGCCGAAGGCGTAGTGCGCTCGGGCAACGACAACGTCTGCACCTGTCTGCCGCGCTCGAGCTCCACACTGCGTGGGAGAACGCGGTGGAGCGTGACGCCGGGAACTATCTCGTCGCCTTCGCGTACCGAGATCGGCGGCTTGCCGGTCACCGCGAGAACCGCGACGCCCGGCCGTCCCTCGCGGGTAGGCGCCACGACGCCGCGCAGTGCGATGTCCGGCACGCCCACGGCCTTAACCACTGCGCCTGCTTCCGAAGCCTCCCCGAAGAGATGACGCGCAGCGATGCCTTGCGCGGCGCGCGCCGGATCCGTCTCGATCGCAACGACAGGCGGCGCCACTGCCGGACCGGTGAGTGACCAGAAGATGCTTGCGGCAAGCCAAGCCAGCAATGCGAGCATGCCCACCAAAGCAAGCACGCCCAACCATTGCGTCATGCGCGCTGTCGGGACCGCCACGAAACGGGGCATGCTGACGATCATGTCTTTATAGTCTTGCGTCCTTGTCCCGCTGCCCATTTGTGCCGTACGGATACCCGGACGAAGTGGAGGCCGTAGCGCGGAAGCAGCGCCGTAGATTAGCACGTTCGGTATCGTCCCCGGCGTGACCTTTTCGAGTACTCGATCGCAGCGGTCGAAGTGCTCATGCCGTAAGCTCGCCCGGGCGGCATGTTGCCGAGTTCGATGCGGCGCGCGACAAGCTCGTGAGAGTGGAGATACCGGACCTGGGCTTCGTGCTGCACGACCGCGTCCACGATACTGGAATCGCAGCGGCCGGCAACGACGTACCCGACGTTGCCGTTACCGCGGACAGCGACGCGATGTGGGCGCTCGTGACCGCAAGGGAAGACGCCGACATGCTCGTCTTCAGTCGACGCCTCGTGATGGCGGGCGACACCGAGCTTGGCTCTTCATCCGCAACACGCTGGATGCCATCGATCGCGCCCAGGCGCTCCCGTCCGCGCCTTCTCCTCGCGAGCTGATGAGGGCCTTACGCCGCACACTCGACGTGCCGTGCAGAACGGTCACGCACGCCGCACGGCATCGCTGACGCCATGAACAGCGGCCGTTGCGGCCGCCGTCATTTCACCACAGTGTCGATCACCACCACGTTCTGCGCCGTACCGAGCTTGACCGGTCTGCTCGTGCCTTCGAGATCGCCGGCCTGCGCCATGGCGCCGCCCGATTTCGAGACGCGTGCGGCGATCACCACTTCCGGATGAGCCGAGAGCTTGTTCTGCGGCGACATCGCCATGGTATCGTCGAGCACGAATTTCACCGGCAGCTCTGATGCCGTCCTGCGCAGGACGGCGAGCGGCATGCGCCCACCATCGGCCGGGCGTGCGAAGATGAAGACCGTGTCGTCCGGCTTGACGCGTGAGGCGAGCTTGGGATCGAGACGTACTTCACCGGCGATGACGGCCTGCGCGCTGGTGGTGGCGGCAGCCGCCTGGCTTCGCGCGGCGCCGCTCTGCGCCGGGTTGGGGATGCCGCCCAGCGAACGCGCTTCCGCGATGCTGCCTTGTATCGCCTGCGCCGTTTCCGAATCCGGCGGCACGACGTTCAGTATCTTCTCCCAGTAGGCGGCCGCATCGGCGTAATTCTTCTTGTCGAAGGCGACGGTACCCGCCAGCGCGAGCGCCTTCACGTTCTGAGGATCGAGCTCGAGCGCCTGCCGTATCAGCTTCTCGGGTTCGCCGAGCAGCGAACGTCCCTGAACCATCGCCAGCGCGTCGGCATAATCGGCAAGCAGGCGCGCATCGGGCGGCCCGTTCTTCAGCGCGGTCTTGTACGCCGCCACCGCGTCCTCATAGCGGCCCATCGAGTTGTACGACCGGCCGAGCATCGCCCAGCCTTCGGCGTTCGGCGCGTCGCTCGCGCGCAGTTTCTCCGCGAGGCGCTCGACCAGCGCCTCCATCTGCTGCCGGTCCATGGCATGCGACTGCTCTGCAGCCACGCGCTCGACGTCCAGCGCTGCGGGCGTTCCCGTCAGGACGTAAAGCGTCCCGGCAAGCAGCGGAACGAATACGCCGACGACGAGCGCCGCCTGGCGCGAGCGTGGCGTCGCAGTCGACGTCCCGCTCGAGGCCGCGGCATCTTCCAGCACGCGCCGCTCCAGCTCGCGCCTCGCCTCGTCGTAGCGATCCGGGCTCAGCACACCGGCCGCGAGGTCGGCGTTGAGCTCCTGCAGCTGGTCGCGATGAACGGTGACGTTCACCGCATCCCGCGTCACGGCCTCGGCATCGCGGCGCGTTTTCAGCAGCGGCGGCAGCACGAACGCCAGCGCGGCGAGAACGAACAGCACGGCGAACGAAACGAAGGCCGTCATGTCGAGCCTCCATCGCCTTCGGCGAGCAATGCGGCGGCACGCCTGCGCTCTTCTTCGGTGAGCGGCTCCACCGGCGCCGCACTGCGGTCGCGCAGCCTGCGGAACAGCGCATACAACCCCCACAGCAGGAGGAGCAGCGGTCCGAACCAGAGAATCAGCGTGGCGAGCTTGATCGGCGGCCGATAGAGCACGAAATCGCCGTAGCGCGCCGTGAGGTACTGCACGATCTCTTCGTTGCTCTGTCCCTCCCGCATCTTCTCGCGCACCTCGTTGCGCAGGTCGACGGCGAGCCCTGCGTTCGAATCGGCGATGGTCTGGTTCTGGCACACCAGGCAGCGCAGCTCGTGCGCGAGCGCCATGACGCGTTTTTCGAGGACGGGATCTTCCGCCGCAGGCGCTGCTTCACCCGCATGCAGCAGCGGCGCAGTGACAGCGAGCACGAGCGCGAAGAGACAGTTACGAAGTTTCACGTCCGAGCTCCTTCACCAGCGGAATGATGGTGTCGCGCAGCAGCTCGGGCGTCACCACACCGATGCGCTTGTAGCGAATGACACCGCGCTTGTCGATGATGTACGTCTCCGGCACGCCGTAGACGCCGTAATCGATGCCGACCCGTCCATCCGCGTCGAACGCCGACAGCGTGTAGGGATTGCCGAACTGGGAAAGCCATTTCATGCCGTCGGCGCGCTGGTCTTTGTAATTGAGCCCGTAGATGGGCACGATGTTCTGCCGCGCGAGTTCCATCAGCACCGGATGCTCTTCGCGGCAGCTCACGCACCAGGACGCCCAGACGTTGAACATCCACACCTTGCCGGCCATCTCCTTGGGCGAGAACGTCTTCTGCGGCTCGTGCAGCTGCGGCAGCTCGAACATCGGCGCGGGTTTGTTGATGAGCGGCGAAGGCACTTCACGCGGATTCAGCGTAAGTCCCACACCGAGCAGGATGACGAGTGCGAGGAAAATGCCGAGAGGCACCGCAAAGCGCAGCGCGCCGCTTTTTTGTGTCGCCGGTTCCGCCATGTCTTACCCCACCGCTTTCGGACTCGCGCCGCCCTGCAGCGCGCCCGCCATTGCTTTTGCCGCGCGCGAAGCCACGCGGTAGCGGCGATCCGTCACTGCAAGAAGCCCCCCGAGCGCCATGATGACGCAGCCGCCCCAGATCCAGTCGACGAAGGGCTTGTACCAGACGCGCACTATCCAGGCGGTCGGGGACACCGCCTCGCCCAGCGACACGTAAAGGTCGCGCGTGAATCCGGTATCGATCGCCGCCTCGGTCATCGGCATGCGCTGCACGTGGTAAATGCGCTTTTCCGGATGCATCGTCGTGACGGGCTTGCCCTCGCGGGTGACGCTGATCGTGGCGCGTGCCGCCGTGTAGTTCGGCCCTTCGACGTCCCGTATGCCATCGAGCCGGAAAACATAGCCGGACAACGTCACCGTCTCACCCGGTTCCATGCGCACGTCTTTCTCGGTGCCGTAGCCGGTGACCAGCGTGACGCCGACGACGAAAACGCCCACGCCGACATGCGCGAGAACCATGCCGTAGAAGCTGCGCGACGATCCGCGCAGGCGGGCGACAAACGTCTCGCCGCTCGCCTGCTGCATGCGATGCCGCACCGTCTCGATGGCCGTGGTGAATATCCACACGGCGAGCAGCAATCCCACGCTGATCATCAACGACCAGCGGCCGAGAACGAAAGGCAGCGTGATGGCGACGACGACGCTCACTGCAAGAGCCCATCGCAGGCGCACCCACAGATCGGGCAGCGGCATGCCCTTCCATCGCGCCATCGGCCCCACGCCCATGAGGAACAGCGCCGGCACCATGAGCGGCACGAACACCGACTCGAAATACGGAGGGCCGACGGAGATCTTGCCGAGATTCAGCGCATCGAGAGCGAGCGGATACAAGGTACCGAGCAGCACGCAAGCCGCCGCGACCATCAATAGCACGTTATTCGCAAGCAGCGACGCTTCGCGCGAAATCACGGAGAAGGCGCCGCCCAGCCCTACACGCGGCGCACGCCACGCGAACAAAGCGAGCGAGCCGCCGATGACGACGGCGAGGAAGGCCAGGATGAAGATGCCGCGCTTCGGATCCGTCGCGAACGCATGCACCGAAGTCAGCACGCCGGAACGCACGAGGAAGGTGCCGAGCAGCGACAGCGCGAAGGCGAAAATCGCGAGCAGCACCGTCCAGCTCTTGAATGCGCCGCGCTTTTCGGTCACAGCGAGCGAATGCACGAGCGCCGTGCCGATGAGCCACGGCATGAACGACGCGTTTTCGACCGGATCCCAGAACAACCAGCCGCCCCAGCCCAGCTCGTAATACGCCCAGGCGCTGCCGAGCGCGATGCCGAGGGTGAGAAACATCCACGCGACCGTCGTCCATGGACGGGACCAGCGCGCCCACGCCGCGTCGAGCCGGCCCGACAGGAGCGCTGCGATCGCAAACGCGTACGCGACCGAAAATCCGACGTAGCCCAGATAAAGCATCGGCGGATGGAACACCATGCCGGGGTCCTGCAGCAGCGGATTCAAGTCGCGGCCATCCGCGGCGGCCGGAATCAGCCGGTCGAACGGATTGGAAGTAAACAACATGAAAGCGATGAAGCCGATGGATACGATGCCCATCACACCGAGCACGCGTGCCACCATGTCGTCCGGCAGGCGGCGGCTGAACACCGACACCGCGGTCGTCCACAAGGCGAGCATCAGCGTCCACAGCAATAGCGATCCTTCGTGACCGCCCCAGACCCCGGCAATCTGATAGTGCAACGGCAGCCGCGAATTCGAGTTGCTCGCGACGTACAACACCGAGAAATCGTTCGTCACGAACGCATACGTAAGACAACCGAAAGCGATGGCGACGAAAACCAGCTGGCCTTGCGCCGCCGGACGCACTGCAGCCATCCAGGCGAGATTGCCGCGCGCCGCCCCGCCGAGGCCCAGGACCGCCTGCACGAGCGCGAGCCCCAGCGCGAGCGACAGCGCAAACTGTCCGAGCTCGGGAATCATCGCGCGACCACCGTGCCTTGCCCCGGGAGATCGGCGCGGGCCTCGCCCGGTGCGCCCTTCCTGGCATGCGCTTTCTTCACCGCGTCCGCGGCTTCAGGCGGCATGTAGTTCTCGTCGTGCTTCGCCAGCACTTCGCTCGCGACGAACACGCCGTTCGCGTCGAGCTTGCCCTGCGTGACCACACCCTTTCCTTCCTTGAACAGGTCCGGCAGCACGCCGCGATAAGAGACCGGGATGCTGTGCGCGGTGTCGGTCACCACGAAATTGACCGTCACGCCATCCGGCTGCCTCTTCACGCTGCCCACTTCCACCAGCCCGCCCACGCGGAAGCTGCGGCCCTCGGGCGCCTCCTTCGCCGCGACCTGTGTGGGCGAGAAGAAAAACACGAGATTCTTCTGGAATGCGTTGAGCACCAGCGTCGCGGCCAGCGCGAGCGCCACGCCGGCCGCACCGATCAGCGCGAATCGTTTATGTCTGGGCTTCATGCACGCACCTCTTCGCCGCGCGCGCGTGCCGTGCGGGTCAGCATCGTCAGTATGGACCGTCTCCTCATGCGCAGCAGCGCGACCTCGGCGACGATCAATGCGAGCGTCACCCCGTACGATCCCCATACGTAGACCGCGTACCCGCCCATGGCGAGAAAATCGTCCCAGCCGCCCCAGTTCATCGTGCATTCCTCACGTAGTCCCTCACCCAGTCGCTGTTGCGCTCGCGCTCGAGCACGATGCAACGCGCGCGTACCAGCGCCGTCGCAATGCTGTACATCCAGAACCCCAGCGCCACGAGCAGCATGCCCACCAGCATCGTGGCCGCCATCGTGGGCGCCTTGGTGAAGCTCACCGAAGCGCCCTGGTGCAGCGTGTTCCACCACTTCACCGAGAAGTAGATGATAGGCACGTTAACGACGCCGACCATCGCCAAAATTCCGGCCGCCTTGTCGGCGCGCCGCGGATCTTCGATGGCCGCGTGGAGCGCCATGTAACCGAAATAGAGAAACAAGAGAATGAGCTCGGACGTCAGTCGCGCGTCCCACACCCACCACGCGCCCCATGTGGGCTTGCCCCACAGCGCGCCGGTCCACAGCGCGACGAAAGTGAACATCGCCCCGGTCGGCGCAACGGCGTTGGCCATCATTCCGGAAAGGCGCGTGTTGAAGATCACACCCACCGCCGACCAGAACGCGATGACGACGTACAGGAACATCGACATCCACGCCGCCGGCACGTGTATGAAAATGATGCGGTACGCTTCGCCCTGCTGCGCATCGGTCGGCGCCACCATGAAACCGACATAGAGGCCGGCCGCGCATAGCAGGGCAGCCGCGATGCCGAACCACGGCGCGAGCTTCCCGGCCAGCGGAAAAAACGTCTGCGGCGACGAGAACCAGAACAGGTTGTAGCGGCGGCGATCGGCCGCCCCCACGCGAATTTCCGACGTTGTATTCATTGCTTGCCCTGTCCCCGAATCTGGCTGTTGCGCGTCACTCCAGCGCAACCCGTAATGCCGCAGCCACCGGCCACAGCGAAAACGCCATGGCGAAAAGCAGCAGCGCGCCCATCAGCAGCAAATGGGCGCTGACATCGAGTCCGGCCGCCGCGCCATCGACGGCGCCGGCTCCCAGTATGAGCACGGGCACGTACAACGGAAGAACGAGCAGCGCGGTCAGCACGCCCGACCCGCGGACGCCCAGCGTGAGCGCTGCGCCTACCGCACCGATCAGCGAAAGGACCGGCGTTCCGAGGACGAGCGACAGCATCAGCGTGCCGTACGCGTTGCTCGGTACGCCGAACTGCAGCGCCAGCACCGGCGCCAGTATGACGAGCGGCACGCCGGTCACCAGCCAATGGGCTGTCACCTTGCCGAGCACGACCACCGAAAGCGGCACCGACGACATCACCATCTGCTCCAGCGTCCCGTCCGCATGATCCCCCGCGAACATGCGCGACAGCGCCAGCATCGAGGCGAGCAGGGCGGCCACCCACAGCACACCGGGTGCGACCGCACGGAGCAGGTTAGGTTCCGGCCCCACGCCAAAAGGAAACATGCTGACGACCAGAATGAAAAACAGGACGGTGTTCGCGATGTCCGAGCGCCTGCGGAAAGCGAGGAGCAGGTCCCGGTACACCACCACGCCGAGCGTCTGGAGCATGCCGTTCATCCGTTGAGGTCTATGCGCATGGAACTCGCCGCCTCGATCGCGACTTCCTGGTGCGTTGTCAGCACCACTATCCCGCCGCGCAGGAGGTGCGCCGCGATGAGTCCCTGCAGAACCGCGACGGCCGCCCGGTCGAGCGCCGTGAAAGGCTCGTCGAGCACCCAGATCGGAACGGAGGCGCTCAATGTGAGCCGGGACAACGCGACCCGCCGCCGCTGCCCCTGGGACAACGAACGCGCCGGCAAAAAAGCGCACTGCGCCACACCGAATTCATCCAGCGCGGCCGCCGCCGCGGCACCGGTCACGGTCAACCCCGACAGCCGGCAGCCGATTTCGACGTTTTCCTGCGCGGTGAGGTCGTCCTTCACGGCGCTCGCATGCGCGATGTACGAGACGTCTTTCCAGTACTCCTCGCGCAGCCGGCGGATGCTTTCGCCACGCCAGCTCACTTCGCCCATCGTCGGCACCGCAAGGCCGCAGATGATACGCAGCAGACTGGTCTTGCCACTGCCGT
>JBLNBW010000168.1:0-19657 GCA_050260255.1 Rhodospirillaceae bacterium
CTTTAGACGTTTCTTTGGCCCTTCCAGTCCCCGCCGGGTGACGGTTCGTTTGTGCATCGAGGCTCTTATACCCTTCTTTATTTCCTTCGCGCCCTTCGCGTCCTTCGTGTCGAAGCTTTAGATGTTCCTCGCGTTCCTCGCCCTGACGCTTCATCCCTTATCCGCGCTCTTTCTCAACTTTCCCGGCATGCGACGCCATCGTGCTGCGCGATGAAATGTAGCAGGTGGCTCGCGCACGTGGCCGGGAACATGAGCTGTATCTTGTGATAGTCCGCCGGCAGGTGAACGATCCGCATCTGCGGCATGTGCCGTCTCATCGTCGCCTCCTGTTCGGGAGTGGTGAGCGGTCCGGCTTGCGGATAGAGTCCCAGGACCGGCACGCGCACGCGTGACAAATACGAGGTCGTGTCAGCGCGATTCACGACCTCGCCCATCGCCGCCTGCACCTCACGGCGGCCGCGCTTGAATTCCGCGTTGTACCAGGCGACAAGTCCCGGGTCGGCATGCGAAGGAAACCGCATGCCCCGATTGGTGGCCTCGAGCCACTCATCGACGCTGCGCCCCGTCGCGGCGTCCGCGGAAAAGTCCACCTTGCCTTTCTCGTTGATGTACACCGGGGTGGAGACGAGGGTCAGCGTGCGGACGCGATCGGGATGCAAAGCGGCGAGACCTATCCCTATCATGCCGCCCATCGATTCGCCGCACACGTGCACCGAATCGGCGCCAAGGCTGTCGATGATCGCGAGCAGGTCGTCGACGCAATGTTCGAGCGTGAATGCCTTGGTCAGGTCGAAGTCGGCCGATGAATCGCCGAGGCCGCGCACGTCGGGTCGGATGACGCGATAGTGACGGCTGAGATACGGCACCCAGTTGTACCAGAAGCGGTGCGAACGGCCATTGCCGTGCTGGAGCACGAGATAGGGCGCGTTCTTCCAGGGGTCGGTGTAGTCGTCGACGACGTAGTGCAGTCTGGGGTGGCCGTTTCTGTTCAGGTCGGGCATGGCAGGACTCTAAGCATTGCCACGCGCGGCGGCAAGCCACGCGATTCGCAAGCTCGAAATCACGCCGCTTCCGCCGGATCGCTGTAAGCTTGTAGGGTTCTATTCCTCATGGAGGAAGCGATGAACGCTTTTCTGCGCACCGCGCGCTGGGTCTGCGCGGCGGTGCTCGCCATAGGTTCGGTGTCGGCGCTCGCGCACGGCTCGGTGCGCTTCGGCATAGGCATAGGGATACCCGGGCCGTGGTACAAAGCGCCGCCGCCGGTTTATTAACCGTATTACCCGCCGGCCGTCGTCGTGCCCGCGCCATCGGCATACGTCGATCAGGCGCCGCCGGCGGTTTACTCGACGCGTCCGGCGCAGAGCTTTTACTACTACTGCTCGGCATCCAGGGGTTACTACCCTTATGTAAGAGAATGCCCGGGCGGGTGGCAGCAGGTGCCGACGGTACCCCGGTGAGCCATCCGCCGTGCAGCGGTGCAATTCTTGCTTGCAAGCGGAAGTTTTCCGCGCGGAGGCACTCATGGAGGTACGCGAGGGGCTGGAAAAGTGCATGAATCCGGTATGCCGCTGTACCGTGGGGCCAGGTCAGCAATACTGCAGTCCCCACTGTGAGGCCGAAGCCGAACGGGGCAAGCCTGCGCAGCCGTGCCAGTGCGGCCACGCATACTGCGAGGAGGCGAGGACATGACATCCGGCGTGGAGGTCCATCATGGCTGACCGTCCGGCTGCGGCCGCCCTGCCGCCGCTGCGGGAGCTGCGTAACGGCCTGCTCCGCCTCCATAAGCTCCTGCTCGAGCGCGAGCGCGGACGCTATCAGCGCGAGCACGGTCCGGTCGAATCCCAGCATGCTTTTCTGGGCCTCGTATTGAGCCATGCGCAGTTCCAATGGCTGCGCGTGCTCTCGGAGCTCATCGTCAACATCGACGAGGCGTTGGACGAGGAAGACCAGGGGCGTTCGCGGGCACAGGCGCTCGTCGAGCAGGCCCGCGAACTCCTCACCTATGCCGAGCCGCGCGGTGACTTTCAGCAGCATTACGCCCTCGCGCGGGAAGCCGACCCGAACATCCTCGTGGAGAGCTCGACGCTCTACCGGCTTCTGCGCGGCTGAGCCGCCTGTCGGCACGGCGCGCCACGATGCGGGCTTCGCTTCTTGACGGGCGGGCCCGCACCGCAGCAAAGTAGGCGGCCATTCAATGCGGCGCTTGAACGGCGCCCGTCAGCGCAAGAGCTTCGTTTGAAAAGCATACAAATCGATACGTACGGCGGACCGGAAGTGCTGGTTCGCCGTGACGTTCCCATTCCGAGTCCCGGCGCCGGCGAACTGCTCGTGAAGGTATCGCATGCCGGCATCAACTTCATGGACGTGCATACGCGCCAGGGCAAGTACAAAAATTCCCGGACTTATCCCGTACGCATACCGTGTACGCTCGGCATGGAAGGGGCAGGCCGTGTCGTATCGATCGGCCCCGATGTGAATACATTCAGCACCGGCGATCGCGTGGCGTGGTGCATCGTATGGGGAAGCTACGCGGAATACGCCATCGTGCCTGCGTGGCGGGCGGTGAAAGTGCCGCCTGCGATTTCCCTAGAGCTCGCCGCAGCGGCCGTCTTCCAGGGCTACACGGCTCACTACCTCGTGACTGGCGTCGGTCGTCTCGGGCCCGGCACGACATGTCTCGTGCATGCGGCGTCCGGAGCGATTGGCCAGCTCCTGATACAGCTCGCCAAGCGCCTCGGTGCATATGTGTACGCGACGACGAGTACCGACCACAAAGCGCAGGTGGCCCGCCTACGCGGGGCGGATTTCGTGACGTTGTACGATGGGGGACGCTTCGCGGACGTGATACGCGAGCACACCGGCGGGCGGGGCGTGGACGTCGTGTACGACGCGGTCGGAAAAGCCACGTTGCGCGACAGCTTCCGGGCGGCGAAGCGCAGCGGGCTGGTCGTGAACTACGGCAACGTATCGGGCTCGGTGAGCGACCTCGACCCCATAGAGCTGGGCGAGGCGGGCTCGCTTTTTCTTACCCGACCGCGGCTCGCCGATCATTTGTTGGATGCGGCGATGATACAGCGGCGGGCCGACGATATTTTTGCGGCACTGATCGACGGATCGCTCAAGATTGACATCGCGGGCCGCTATACGCTGGACAACGTCGAGGCAGCTCACGCGGCGATAGAAGAGCGCCGCATGGTGGGCAAGCCGGTGATGATAGTGAGTGGTGAGTAGTGAGTGGTGAGTGGTGAGTGGTAAGGCAGCCTGAAAAAAATGCGCACGGTTAAACCGTGTCTGTCGTCTTTCGCGTTTTTGCGAATGTTCATTCACCGTTCGCCATTCACCAATCAGGATTCACGCGTTTCAGAAAAAGGAGGACCGATGCGGCCGTTCGAGGGAATCAAGGTCGTCGATGTCACGCACGTGCTCGCGGGGCCGTTCGCGGCGTACCAGCTCGCGTTGCTCGGCGCCGACGTCATCAAAGTGGAAGATCCGAACGATCCGGATCAAAGCCGGCAGACCGGCGCGGACGCGGCGCTCAATCGCGTCAACATGGGCACCGGATATCTCACGCAAGGCTCGAACAAGCGCTGCATCACGCTCAATCTCAAGACTGAAAAAGGCCGCGAGATACTGAAGGCGCTTGCGAAAGATGCGGACGTGTTCATCGAGAATTACCGTGCGGGCGCGTTCAGGGCGCTGGGGCTGGGCTACGAAGACATGGCCAAGCTCAATCCGCGGCTCATCTACTGCTCGATGACCGCGTTCGGTCAGGACGGGCCGCGCGGCGGACAGACGGCGTACGACCACGCGATACAGGCCACTTCGGGCATTACCGCCTGCACCGGCACGCCGGAGACCGCGCCGATGAAATGCGGCTCGCCCATCATCGATTATGCGACGGGCACCATGGCGGCATTCGCCCTTGCGAGTGCGCTGTTCCAGCGCGAACGCACCGGTCGCGGGCAGTACATCGACAGCTCCATGCTCGATGTCGCGCTCATGCTGCAGGCTTCTCACATCACCGGCTATTCGTACACCGGCAAGCCGCTGCCGCTCAAAGGCAATACGCATGCATATGCGAGCGGCAACCTGTACGACACGAAAGACGGCAAGGTGCAGCTTGCGGCGAGCAATCACCGGCAGAACGACCGGCTTTTCGCCGCGCTGGGCCGTCCCGAGCTGGGCGGCACCGATTACGAAACGCGGCACAAGAACTACGCGGCCGAAAAAGCAGTGCTGGAAAAAATCATGCTGGAGAAGACCGCGCAGGACTGGGAGGACTATCTGCAGTCCCGGCACGTGCCCGCGACGCGGCTACGCCGTATGGAGGAGGCTATCGAAGATCCACAGCTCAAGACGCGTGCGCTGCTGCACCGGCACGATCGCGTGCCGGGCGTGGACAAGCCGGTGACAGTGCCGGTGTCCGCGTTCAAATTCGCGCACGGCGGCCCGCGCATCGATACGCCGCCGCCGCGGCTGGGCGAGCATAACGAACCGGTGCTCAAGGCGCTCGGCTACACCGACGCGCAGATCGCTGCGCTGCGCACGGACGGCGTGATCTGACCCGCTGCAGGAGCCCGGCTGCTGCGCGGGGCCTCGTCATCCCGCTGGGACGGCAAGCGGCGCGCGATCTCGTCCGTCTCGCGCCAAATTCGGAACCGTGCCGCCGGGTCTGAAACGCTCTCGCGCTGTTACACTTTCGCCTCCAACGGAGAACGATCCGGGCTCACGCGGCTGCAGAGACCGGCGTGTCACACGAACAATTAGAGGAGGAACGATGAACAAACGACAAATCATTTCGAGCTGTGCCGCGGCGCTGGCGCTCACCGCATGCCCCGGCTATGCGCAGTCGTTTCCCGGCAAGCCGATCCGCATGGTGGTGCATTTTCCGGCCGGCGGGCCGACCGATCTCGTCGCGCGGCTGCTCGGGCAGAAAATGTCCGAAACATGGGGCCAGCAGGTGCTCGTCGACAATCGTCCCGGTGCGGGCGGTGTGGTGGGTGTAGAGATGGTGGTGCGCGCACCGCCCGACGGTTACACGCTGCTGTTCGCGACGAGCGGCAGCATGTCGATCACCCCGGCGGTCGGCACGAAGACGCCTTACAACGTCTTCACCGATCTCGCGCCGGTGAGCCTCGTCGTGATCAATCCGCAAATTCTCGTGCTGCATCCGTCGGTGCCGGCGAACAACGTGCGCGAGCTCATCAAGCTCGCGAAGTCCAAGCCGGGCCAGATCAACTATGCATCCGTCGGCGTGGGTAGTCCGCAGCATCTCGGCGGCGAAATGCTGAAGTCCATGACCGGCATCGACATGGTGCATATCCCCTACAAAGGTACGGCGCCGGCGGTGACGGACCTCTTGTCGGGACAGGTGTCGCTGATGTTCAACAGCATGCCCTCGGTGCTGCCGCACGTGAGGGCAGCCCGGCTCAAGGGCATCGCCGTCAGCACGGCCAAACGCTCCGTGGCCGCACCCGAGATCCCGACGGTCGCCGAGTCGGGCGTGCCGGGCTTCAACTATGCGACCTGGTACGGCTTGTTCGCGCCCGCCGCCACACCCAAGGACGTGATCGCCAAGCTCAATGCCGAAACGGTGCGCATCATGAACGACAAGAGCGTCGCACAGCGCCTGATGGGCGAGGGCGCGGAGCCCGCCCCGGGGACGCCCGAGCAGCTCGCTCAGTACATGCGTTCCGAGTACGAGCAGTGGAAAAAGACCATCGCTGCGGCGAAGCTCAAGATCGAATAGGCCCTGGCACGCATGGCTACGCTGCGTATCGCGTCCGACTTCGAGATGTATTACGAGGTCGACGAGCACACTGCGCCGTGGACCGAGCCGGACACGGTGCTGATGCTGCACGGCAATTGCGAGAGCGGACAGGCATGGTACGGCTGGATACCGCATCTCGCGCCGCGTTACCGTATCGTCCGGCCCGACATGCGCGGCTTCGGGCGGTCCACGCCGATGCCGCGTGATTTCCCGCTGACTGCGGAGGTGATCGTCGGGGATTACGTCGAGCTCATGAATCGTCTCGGGATCCAGCGCTTCCATATCGTCGCGGCGAAAATCGGCGGCACGGTGGCGCGCGTGTTCGCCGCGCTTCATCCCGACCGCGTGCAGACGCTGAGCGTCATCGGTACGCCGCCACCGCATCGTCCGGATGCGATCGAGCGGCTGCCGGACTGGATCAAGGACTTCGAGGAAAACGGCGTCGAGCCGTGGGCGCGGCGGACGATGGCGTCGCGAC
Source organism: Rhodospirillaceae bacterium (assembly GCA_050260255.1). Taxonomy (GTDB): domain Bacteria; phylum Pseudomonadota; class Gammaproteobacteria; order Burkholderiales; family SG8-41; genus JAQGMV01. The sequence goes on from JBLNBW010000168.1 coordinate 6,249, forward strand.
TGGGGGCGAGCATGCCGCCGGAGGCGGTCGAATGGTGGATACGCTACATGGGCCGCACTTCGCGCGAGTCGCAGATCGCGTATGCGAAACACCTGGCATGCGCGGACATCCGGCGGTACTTGGCGCGCATCGAGTGCCCCACGCTGGTCATTACCACCGAAGAAAGCGGTCTCGCATCGGTCGAGCAGAACCGCGGCTGGCAGGAACAGATACCGAACTCGCGTCTGCTCGTGCTTCCCGGCAATTCCTATCATGCTGCCGTCACCCATGCTCGGCAGTGCGCTCAAGCGGTGCTCGATTTCATCGCGCCGCATTCGTCTTCGGTAAGTGGGGGATCGTAAACCGTGTACCAGAGCAGCGTGTTATCAAGGCACGCATGGACCGCGCCTCGGTCGACGCGCCTTCCGGACCAGTGCGAGCGCAGAAGATCGAACATCCCCCGAGGCGTTGCCAACGGGGGATGACCTCGCAGTGCTGCAGATGTGAGGGATGTATTCGGAAGCGTTCCCGCGCCTACGAGCAGAACTTCGTGACCGCGACCGGATCCTTCGCTTCCTTGCCTTCCCAGAAAATCAGCTTCTGGCTCACGCCTTTGCTCGACAGATAGTCGCTCACCGCTTTGGCGCGTTGTTCGGAAAGCGACTTGTTGCCGTTCGCCGCCTCGAGGCGGTCGGTGTGGCCGGATACGATAACGGCGCTCACTTCCACCTTGCGCTTCTCCAGGCTGGCGACGAGCTTGTCGAGTTCCTCCCTGCCGCCCGGCTTGAGCGTCGCGCTGCCCGGGTCGAACGCAGCGTTGCCCTGCACGTACGTCTTGAGCGCGACCGGCGCGTAGGCAGGCTTCTTCGGAGCGGGCGCGGGCGGCTTGGGCGCGGGCTTCAACGTGCGGCCGTTCAATTCCACCACGACGCGGCGGTTGGGCTGCAGGCAGTCGCTCAACTGCTCGGCCGACATCGACGACTGCTCACCGGTGGAAGCACAGCCTGAAAGGACGAGCGCGGACAATGCGCCCAATGCGAAACGCTGATTCATCGCTGATCTCCTCGTTATGTATGCGGGATGGATTTTTCCCGTTTATTGGGTACCGCTTCGCGCCGGCACGGATGCCGGCACGCACCGCCGCACAATTTAACGCGAACGGCCTCCGACGCCAACGTCGTCGGGCGAAATTACGCCCCGGTGTTCCATACTGTGGCATGCATGCCGTCTCGTTACCGAAGGCCGGCGACTGTGCGTAGAATGAGGCGCCATCGCGCGCGCTGCGCGATTCACAATGAACAATGGAGCACGCCGCGATGCCTTCATCGAATCCCGCTTCAGCGCCCGTGGCGCCCGAGCTCGCTTCGCACGGATACGTCTTCACGAGGACGGTGCCCGGCTCCTCCATGCCGGCGGATTACACATTCGTGCTGACGCGCGACGAGATCTACGTCCCGATCGCGCTTCGTAAGCCGCAGGCAGGCGGTCCGTTTCCCGTCATTGTCATGGGGCGCGGCGCGGGCCGCGGCGGGCTGCCGCACATCGAAGCCCAGGTAGAGCGCCTCGCGACGATGCAAGACCGCATGATGGAGCGCGGTTTCGCGGTGGCGTACGTGAACTACCGCAACGAAGTGCCGTATCTCTACGGCCGCACGGAACGCGCGCGCAACCTGCCCGACGACATGAGCGGTGGCGAGAATCGCACGCTCAAATCTGCCCCAACGCTCGACTCGGACGATCTCATCGCGATATTGCAGTACTTGCGGACGTTGCCGTACTGCAACGGCCGCATAGGCGTCATGGGCGTGAGCCATAGCGGCGAGATGATCCTCAAAGTCGCAGCCGAGACGTCATTCCAGGCGGGCGTGGTGATCGAAGGCGCGTCGCACGAGTTCCTGAGCGTAGATACCGGGCCGGGTGCGCCGCGCAAGGACAACGAACTGCAATACCAGGACATCGCAGTGGCGCGGGCAAACGCGAACAAGGCCGAGGCGATGGCCCGCATACAGCGCATCGCGACGCCCATCCTGCATCTCGGCCGCGATCGCGATCACCTGCAGGGCATATTCCAGCTCGCGCACGAGTGGATGCGCGAAGCGGGCAAGGACAGCGAATGGAAAAGCTTCGACCACCCGGATCACGGTTATCCGTTCATTTATCGCGGGCCCGATGGCAGTTATCGGCCGGATCCGATACAGGCCGAGGCGTTCGATCTCGTGATGGATTATTTCGACGAGCGATTGATGAAGTGAGCAGGCCGATCGCGAAGACCGGCTCCACATCGTAGGGCGCTCACCGATCGCGTTTCATTTTGGGAGAAAGCAACAATGTTGATCGTAGATTCGCAGGTTCACGTATGGGCAGCGGAGACGCCGGAGCGCCCGTGGTCGCTCGACCTCGGAAAGCCGCAGCGGCCCGTGCCCTACGGCCCGGGCGATTTGCTGAGCGATATGGACGAGGCGGGCGTGCAGGCCGCCGTGCTCGTTCCGCCGCTGTGGGAAGGCCGGCGCAACGATCTCGCGATTGCGGCGGCGAAAGCGCATCCGCGCCGCTTTGCCGTCATGGCGAGACTCGACCCCGCTGCGGAAGGGTCGCGCAAAACGCTGCGCGAGCTGCCAGGGCAACCCGGCGTCCTCGGCCTGCGATTTGCGTTCCAGACGAAAAAGCTGATGCCGCTGCTTACCGAGGGACACGCCGAATGGATATGGGGCGAAGCGCAGAAGCTCGGCTTGCACATCTATGTGCTGGTGCCGCATTCGCTCGTGCCGCTGATCGACGGCGTGGCGCAGCGCTATCCGGGGCTCAAGATCGTGATGGACCATTGCGCCTTGCCGAGCGGCAAAAAGGACGAGGAGGCGTTTCGCGATTTCGACGAGCTGCTCGCGATTGCCAAGCGGCCCAATGTGGCGGTGAAGGTGAGCGCGCTGCCGTGCTATTCGACCGATACGTATCCGTACCGGTCGCTGCATGGGTACGTGCGTCGCGTCTACGACGCCTTCGGTCCGCGCCGCATGTTCTGGGGCACGGACTTGTCGCGCTCGCCCATCAGCTATCGCGACAACATCACCATGTTCACCGAAGAGATGCACTGGCTCACCGGCGACGACCTCGAATGGATCATGGGCCGCGGCGTGTGCGAGTGGCTGGGCTGGATGCTATGAAACTGCAAATGATGAGTCGTGATGGTGAATCGTAAAGCTGGGCATCGGTCACCATTCACAAATCACCCATCACGCAGTCGGACAAAAAGGGAGGAGAACGATGAACGACGGCAGCGCGGACGATTACGGCAATCTCGTCACCGGCGGCGGGCGCACGCTGGACGAGCTCAAGCAGGAGGTGCTAAGACGCGTCGAGCGCGGGCTCACCCCGGTCACCGGCATCAAGGTGGAAGATGCGCGGAGCGCGCTCTCGAACATCGACAGCTTAAGCCGCGAGCAATGGGCGCGAGCATGGAGCGCGGTCGCGGAAAAACATTACGCTGCCGCGCAGGCTGCCGAATCCACCGACCCTGCTCGGGCGGCGCAGAGCTATTGGAACGCCTGGCGCCTGCACCATTTCGCGCGCTGGCCCACCGAGAACACGCGGGCGAAGCGTCATGCGAAGGAACGTGCGCTCGTCGCGTTCCGAGCCTACGCGCGGCTGCTGCAGCCCGCCATCGATGTCGTTCGCATACCGTTCGAGGGGAAGGAGATCGTCGCATATCTGCGCCTGCCGGAAGGCGTGCGTCCTGCCCCCATCGTGCTCGGCATTTCTGGGCTGGACTCGCGCAAGGAAGATGTCGTCGCACATACCGATGGCTATCTCAAGCATGGCCTTGCCATCATGGCCGTCGATATGCCCGGCACTGGCGAGTCGCCGATCGCGGCGGCGGGGCCTGACAGCAACCGGGTGTTCTCGGCGGTGATCGATTACCTGCAGACGCGGCCGGACATCGACGGGAAGCGCATCGTCGTGCAGGGCCGCAGCTTCAGCGGCCACTGGGCCGCGAAGCTCGCGTACACCGAACGCGCGCGCTTGCGGGGCTGCGTCGTGCATGGCGGCGGCGTGCACAAGTCGTTTCAGCGCGCATGGGCGGAGCCGGCGCTGAAGACCGGCGAATACCTCTATGACTACCTCGAGGCGAGGCGGGGCATGGTGGGGGCGAGCGATGCCGAAGATCTGTATCGCAAAATCGCCGGATTCTCGCTCGTGGACCAGGGCCTCGTTGATCAGCCCTCGGCGCCGATGCTCGTCGTCAACGGCTGGCTCGATTCGCAGACCACATGCGAAGACGTCTTCGTGCTGCTGCAGCACGGCGATGCGAAAGATGCTTGGGTCAATCCTAAAGGCCGCCACATGGGGCGCTCTCCGGAATGGCCGGGCAGCCGCATCCAGGAAGAAGTGCTGATGCCGTGGATGCTCAAGCACCTGCAAAAACGTAACTCGTGACTGGTGAACTGCGAAACCCAGGGAGGAGTTCAATGAAATGCATAGTGCCCATCGCCTGCGCGCTTGCACTGGCTAACGGCGCCGCATATGCCGATCCGACCAAGGGCTACCCCTCGCGACCGATACGTTTGATCATGCCGATAGGCCCGGGCAGCGCGAACGACACGCTGGGCCGCATCGTCGCGAACAAGATGGGGCAGCTCTTCGGGCAGCAGATCGTCGTGGACAACCGGGCAGGCGCGGGTGGCATCGTCGGCATGGAAGTCGGCGCGAACGCGGCGCCTGACGGTTACACGCTCATCGGAGGATCGGCTGCCGCCATGTCCATCGTGCCGCATCTGCACAAGAAAATCCCCTACGACTCGGTGAAAAGCTATGACCACATCGGCCAATACGCGGTGACGCCGAACATTCTCATCGTCAACAACACCCTGCCGGTCCGCACCGTCCGCGAGCTCATCGATTACGCCAATGCGCGCAACGGCAACATCAACATGGCCTCGGCCGGCGTCGGCTCGCAGAGTCATTTGACCGGCGTCATGTTCATGGTGGCCGCAAAAATGAAATCCTTTCACGTGCCGTACAAAGGCGGAGGCGGGACAGTAGCCGTGCGCGCCAATGAATCGCAATGGCAGCTGCCGCCGGCGCCCTCGGTCATGGGGCTGATACGGAGCGGACAGGTCCGTGCTCTGGGCCACACCATGCCGCACCGGTCCCCGCTGCTCCCCGACATACCGCCCATTGCTGAAACGCTGCCGGGCTTCAATTACAGCGGCTGGAACGGTCTGCTCGCGCCCAGGGGCACGCCGCCCGCCGTTCTGCGCAAGCTGCACGAGACCATGGTCAAGGCGGTGACGTCGCCGGACGTGCGCAAGGAATTCGAGCAGCAGGTCGCGGAAATACAATTGACGGGCGGCGAGGAGTTCCGCGCCTTCGTCGCGAAGGAGATCCGGGAGAACGCCAAACTGGTCGAAGCCGCGGGGCTCAAACCGGAGTAACCTAGCCGTGCGGGGAGAATTTCCCGGGACGCCACGCGTAATAGCGATCGTCAATCGAGCGCATAGCAACGATCGATTGGACGGGACGCCCGGAAAGCACTATCTTCCGGGTGGGTCGCTCCACCCTTCTATCAACAAATCTCGATCCGGGTGCACGGGCGATCGTACCAACCACTGTCATATGGGAGCGTCATATGGAACTGAAAGGGTCCAAGACCGAAGCCAATTTGAAGGCCGCATTTGCGGGCGAATCGCAAGCCAACCGCCGTTATCTGTACTTCGCAAACAAAGCCGACGTCGAAGGCCAGAATGACATCGCAGCCCTGTTCCGCTCGACCGCCGAAGGCGAAACCGGCCATGCGCACGGCCATCTGGAATTTCTGGAGCAGTGCGGCGATCCCGCCACCGGGCTGCCGATCGGTGCTACGCGCGACAACCTGAAGGCTGCGGTCGCCGGCGAGACGCACGAGTACACCGACATGTACCCCGGCATGGCGAAGACTGCCCGCGCGGAAGGCTTCGACGAAATCGCCGACTGGTTCGAGACGCTGGCGAAGGCCGAGCGTTCGCACGCGAACCGTTATGCGAAAGCGCTGGAGCAGCTCGTCGACTAAGCTGTAGCAGTACGACCTTGCAACGCCTCCCGGCCTTCGGCCGGGAGGCCGCGTTGCGCATGGCTGCTCGTGCCCGCAGCAGCTCACCATCGGTATATCGCTCAGGACAACCACAATGAGTGCCCGCGAAGGTAATCTCGAGGCGCCCACGCGACACGCTCTCGACTGGCAGAACCCCGATTTCTACGACGAGGGGAAGTGCAATGCCGAGCTCGAGCGCATATTCGACATCTGTCACGGATGCCGGCGGTGCGTGACGCTGTGCAACGCCTTTCCCACGCTCTTCGATCTCGTCGACGAAGGCCCGACAGGGGAAATGGACGGCGTCGCGAAGGCCGATTTCCTGAAGGCCGTGGACCAGTGCTATCTCTGCGACCTGTGCTACATGACCAAGTGCCCTTACGTGCCGCCGCATGAGTGGGGTGTCGACTTCCCGCACACCATGCTGCGTGCGAAGGCGATCAAGTTCAAGAAGGGCCTGGTGACGACCGGCGAGCGGCTGCTCGCCGCAACCGACGTGCACGGCAAGCTCGCCGGCATACCGGTGGTCGTTCAGGCCGCCAATGCCGTGAACCGCACGAAAGCGGCTCGCAGCCTGATGGAGAGCGCGCTCGGCGTGGACAGGGACGCGTGGCTGCCCACGCTTGCGGCCAAGCGCTTCCGTTCCGGCGCAGCGCCGAGCGGCGATCATCCGGTGCGTGACGGCGAGCGCACTCCCGGTAAAGTCGCCGTCTTCGCCACCTGTTACGTCGATTACAACGAGCCGGGCATAGGGCACGACCTGCTCGCGGTTCTCGGTCACAACGAAATTCCGTACGTGATCGTCGAGAAGGCGCGGTGCTGCGGCATGCCGAAGCTGGAGCTCGGCGATCTCGAGAGCGTGAATCGCAGCAAGGAAGCGAACATTCCGCTGCTCGCGCAATACGCGAAGGAAGGCTATGCCATCCTTTCCGCCATTCCGTCCTGCACACTCATGTTCAAGCAGGAGCTGCCGCTCATGTATCCGCTAGACGAGGCGGTGCAGCGGGTGAAGGACGCGATGTGGGATCCGTTCGAATATCTCGTCGCGCGCAGACGCGACGGTTTGCTCAAAACCGAGTTCGTGCAACCGCTCGGCAAGGTGAGCTACCACATACCATGCCACGGCCGCGTGCAGAACATCGGCAGGAAGACGGAAGAGTTCCTCAAGGCCATACCCGGCACGACCGTCAATACGGTGGAACGGTGCTCGGGGCACGCGGGGACTTACGGCGTGAAGACGCAGCACCACCGGACGGCCATGAAAATAGGCCGCCCGGTGTTCAAGGCGATGGCGAAGGGCGAGCCCGATTACGTGAGCTCGGACTGTGCGCTTGCCGGGCATCACATTGCACAAGGCATGTCGCAGCAAAACCTGCCTGCTGCCCGACTGGCGCACCCGCTGACGCTGGTGCGCATGGCCTATGGTCTGAAGGCGTGAATAGTGAATCGTTAATAGCGAATAGATAGCGCGCGCTGTCGCCGCGCTTGGCCACTCACCACCCACCACTCACCATTCGCGATTTACGGAGTTCTTGATGATCATCACCCCCGACAGCCTCATGACGCTGGAGGCCTACAGCAAGTACCGCAAGCAGCACAAGGCGGAGATCATCGCGCTGCGCCGCTTGCGTTCGGTCGCGCTCGGCGAGCATCTCACCGTGCAGTTCGAGAACGAGCAGACGATCCGCTACCAGATCCAGGAAATGCTGCGGATAGAGAAGATCTTCGAGGAAGACGGCATTCAGGCCGAGATCGATGCCTACGCGCCGCTCGTGCCGGACGGCACGAACTGGAAGGCGACGATGCTGATCGAGTACCCGGACGTCAACGAGCGCAAGCGCGAGCTGGCGCGGCTGATCGGCATCGAGGACCGCATGTTCGTCGAGGTAGAAGGCGGGCAGCGTATTTATGCGATCGCCGACGAGGATCTCGATCGCGAGAACGACGAGAAGACTTCGGCCGTGCACTTCCTGCGCTTCGAGTTCAGCGAGGATGCGATTGCGCGCCTCAAGGCTGGAGCCGCGGTGAAGCTCGGGTGCGATCACACCAACTATCCCGCGCACGTTGCGATCGCGCCCGAGACGCTCGCTGCGCTCGTGTCCGATCTGCGCTGACCGGGCGCCGCGTCGGCGGCGTAAAATACGCCCAGCAATGAATAACAACAGAGGGGCATCATGCTACGACAACTGTGTTGGGCGGGTGCGCTTGCCGCGCTCGCCGTTCCCGCGACCGCAGCAGAGGACCGCTATCCCACCCGGCCGATACGCATTATCGTGCCGTCGTCGCCCGGCGGAGGGCTCGATTTCGTCGCACGTGCGGTAGGGCAGCAACTGACCGCTGCTTGGGGCCAGAGCGTGGTCATCGACAACCGGGCAGGCGCGGGTGGCACGATCGGCCCGGACATCGTCGCGAAGGCGCCCGCCGACGGCTACACGCTGCTCATCGTGAGCGCGAGCTTTGCGGTCAATCCCAGTGTGTACGCGAAGCTGCCATACGACACGGTGCGTGACTTCGCGCCGGTGATCCAGGCGACGACGCAGCCGCAGGTGCTCGTGGTTCATCCGTCCGTCGCGGCGCGCTCGGTGAAAGAACTCGTCGCACTGGCCAAGGCGAGACCGGGTGTGCTCAATTATTCCTCACCGGGCGACGGCACGATGTCGCAGCTCGCGTTCGAGCTCTTCAAGAATGCGGCCGGCGTGGACATCCAGCAGATTCCCTATAAGGGCGCGGGGCTGTCGATGACGGCCGTCGTTGGCGGAGAAGCGCAAGCGTCGAGCGCGAGCGCGGTCTCGGTGCTGCCACACGTCAATTCCGGGCGCCTGCGCGCGCTCGCGAGCACGGGGCAGCGCCGGTCGCCTGCCTTGCCGGACGTGCCGACGATGAGCGAGCAGGGGCTGCCTGCCGCGACGATTGTCGGGTGGTACGGCTTTCTCGCGCCGAAAGGCACGCCGCGCCCCATCGTCGCGAAATTGAACACCGAGCTCGCCCGCATCCTGCAGGCGCCGGAAATGCGCGAGCAGCTCGCGCGCGAAGGCTCGGAGCCCGCTGTGGGAACACCTGAGCAGCTCGGCAAGCATCTCGCGAGCGAGGTCGAGCGCCTGGGGCGGCTCGTGAAGGCCCGCAAGCACTGACCGCACGTCCATGGAGGCGATGCCGCGGTATCGCCTCCATCCCATAAGCATTTTCCCCGCTGCCGGCAACGGGCGCGGCGCTTGCTGCGGCCTGGCTGTCTGTTCTTCTGCCGCGTAACGCCATGTTGCGTCGTCCGTTCGTCGCTCGTCTTGCCGTCGTCATGACGGGAAGCATCGTCGCGTCCGGGTCAGCGGCAGGCGACGGTTCCAAAGCTGAGGACCAGTGCCGCTCCTGGACCGCGACCGCGCGATATGTCGGCGAGGAATGGCTGAACGGTGCTATCCCTTCCCGCTATGCCGTTCGCACGCTCGACAAAGCAGTGAGCAAGCTCGCGGAGCACGCGACGTGCGAGCGTAGCGCAGGTTCTGCGGCCGCTTTGCGCACTGCGATGTCGCGCGGCGCGCCGGTCGAGGTGCAACGGGCGCTCGCAGGCGTCGACGGCGTGGCGGGCGACGAGGCCGCACCATGAGCAACAAGGCGATGGAGACCGCGCTCGGCATCGTGACGAGCGTCGGCGGCTTCCTCGAGATCGGCTCCATAACCACCGCAGCGCAGGCGGGCGGGATGTTCGGATACCAGCTCGTGTGGGCGGTCGTGCTGGGAGGCGTGTGCGTTGCATTCCTGGTCGAGCAGTCGGGACGGCTCGCAGCCGTGAGCCACGTCACCATCCCGGATGCCATTCGCGAGCGTTTCGGCTTCAACTACTACTTCGTGCTGCTGCTCGTTATGAGCGTCGTGAGCCTGCTCGTGCTTGCCGCCGAGCTCGGCGGCGTGTGTATCGCGCTGGAATTCGCGAGCGGCATTCCGCACCAATGGTGGGTGCTTCCCGTGGCCGCGCTTGCATGGCTCATCATGTGGAAGGGGACGTTCGAGCTGATCGAGCGAGGTGTCTCGGTGCTCGGTCTCGTGACCCTGTGCTTCGTCGTCGGCGCAGTGATGTCCAATCCCGACTGGAGCGCGCTCACCCGATACCTGCAGCCTACGCTGCCCACCCACGACGGCGCGCGCTACTGGTTCATCGCGGTCAGCATACTGGGTGCCTCGATCACGCCCTATCTCATGTTCTTCTACTCGTCGGGCGCGATAGAGGACAAGTGGGACCGCTCCTATATCAAGGCCAACCGCGCCATCGCCGCCTTCGGGATGGGGTTCGGCACGTTGATCTCGATCGGCGTGCTGGTCGTCGCGGCCGGCGTGTTCGAGCCGCGCGGCATACACGTGGACGACTACAGCCAGCTCGCGCTGCTCCTTACGCACGTGTTCGGCCGCTGGGGCTTCATCCTCGTCATCGCCTCGCTGGCGATTGCGTGTCTCGGCGCAGCGCTCGAGGTCACACTCGAGATCGCATACATGTTCGCCCAGGGCCTGGGATGGAACTGGAGCGAGAATCAGCGGCCGCGGGCCGAAGCCCGCTTCAGCGCCACGTACACCGCTGTGCTGGTGCTTGCCGCCCTGCTGCTGCTCGTCGGTCTCGATCCGTTCAAGCTCACCACCGTCTCGATGGCGCTTACTGCAGCGACCCTGCCCGTGGCCATCGTGCCGTTTCTGGTGCTCATGAACGACCGGCATTATGTCGGCGAGCACGTGAACGGCTGGTTGAGCAACGCCGTAGTCATTGCAGTCACTGCGCTGGCGTGCGTCCTCGCGCTCGTGACGCTGCCGCTCGAACTCGCTGGAGGAAGCTGAAGTGCTGCTCGCGCGCGACGTGCTGGACAAGCAGCTCGTGGACAAGTCGGGACGTCCGATGGGACGTGTGGACGGCATCGTCGTCGCGTTCCATTCCGGCAAGCGTCCCGAGGTGAAAGCGATCACGCTTGGCTCCGTGGTCGTGGCGCGGCGGCTGCACCCGCGCATCGGGCGGTGGATCCTGCGTCTTGCGCGGCGCTATCGCTGGAACGGCGTCTATCGCATTCCATGGCATCGCATCGCCGTCGGCAAGCGTGGCATACGCGCGAACCTCGCTGCCGAACGCACCCGCGCGCTGAAAGTCGAGCGCTGGCTGCGCGACGAAATCATTGCCCGCATCCCCGGGAGCTGACGCATGGCGAACGTGAACATCGAGCTCGTGCTGAGCTGCCGTGTTTACGATCGCGACGGCAGGCGATCGATAGGCCGACTGGAAGACGTGCTGACGGAGACCGAGCGCGGACGCACCTACGTCATGGAGTACCACGTCGGCGCCTATGCATTGCTGGAACGCCTCGCTGCGTGGCACATCGGCCGCGCGGTGCTCGGCGCCTTGGGACAGCGCCGGGGCTATCGCGTGCGGTGGGATCAGCTCGACTTGTCCGATCCGCGCGCCCCGCGGCTCTGTTGCGATGTTTCGGAACTGAAGCGTCTGTAGAGCCGGCGGCGTACGCGGAATGCCGTTTGCTGGCGTACCGCTTGCGCGGATGGAGGGAAACATGGGCGAGAGACTCACGGACAGAATCGCGGTCGTTACTGGGTCGGATTCCGGCATAGGGCAGGCGATAGCGATCGAGTTTGCACGGGAAGGCGCGGACGTGGTGGTCACGTGGCACAGTGACGATCGCGGCGCCCAGCACACGCGCGAGGAGGTGGAGCGCGCGGGACGCAAAGCGCTCGTGCAGAGACTGGACATTCGCGATCCTGCCTCCGTCGAGGCATTGTTCGGCGCTGCTCAAGACGGACTCGGGACGCCTTACATACTCGTCAACGACGCCGGGGTGGGCGGACCCGGTACCGAGGTCGTCGACACGACGGACGAGCAGTGGGACGACACGCTGAAGACCGATCTCTATGGCCCGTTCTACTGCTGCAGGCAGTTCGTGCGCATGCGCAAGGCACAAGGCGGCAAGGGCAAGATCATCAACATCACCTCGGTGCACGAGGAAATCGTGCTGGAACGCGGCGCTGCGTACGACGCGGCGAAGGGTGGGCTGCGCATGCTCACGCGCACGCTCGCGCTGGAGCTCGCGCCGCTGCGCATCAACGTGAACAGCATTGCACCCGGCATGATCGCAACACCGATGACGCGCAAGGCGACGGAGGATCCGAAGCGGCTCGCGGAGGCGTCCGCCCGCATACCGTGGAACCGTCCCGGGGAGCCGTGGGAAGTCGGCAAGCTCGCGGCGTACCTGGCTTCGGAAGACGCTGACTATGTCACGGGGCAGACGTTCTTCATCGACGGCGGCTTGACGCTCAACGTCGGTCAGGGTGCGTGATGCGTGCCGTTGCAGCGCCGTTTCCGCACAGCGTGCGGACGAGGTCGATGACCAGCGCGCATTCGATGCCGAAAGGCAGATAGCCCGCGTAGCCGAGCAGCGGCATTTCGAACACGTGGAAGCGATCCACATACGGAATGCTGTAATGCCATCGGGCGAGGCTGCCGTAATTCCACATTTCCCAGAAGAGGCCGCAGACGAGCGCGGCAAGGGCCGGCTGGAGTACGGGGCGCCAGTCGCCGCCCGCAAGCGGTGAGAGCGATGTGACGCCGAGCACCAGGTATTGCAGACCCGCGAGCATGAAGGCCGGCCCGAGCCACAGCATCGGATAGAGCATCTCCGGCAGTAGGCCCATCGCCCCCACCGCGAGCGTTCCGCCCAGAAGCGCCATCCATGCATAAGCCGGCCGCCCGCGCACGGCCCGCAGCATCAAGGCATCGAGCGCGGGATAGGTCGCGAGCCAGGCGCGCGTGCTTGCGACCGCGGGCAGCACCGTCGAAAAGGGCAAGGTCGCCTGGAGAAAATAGTCCCAATCGGTGTCGGCCTGCACGCCGGTGTAGTGCCAGTTGTCGGTGTACTGGTTCAAGTATTCGAACAGCCACCAGAACGCGGCACTCGCCGCGAATAGCGCAGCGAGGATACGCGGCTCGTGCGTGAGGAGCGCGCGCCCGCTGCGGCGGTAGGCGAGCGCGTTGACGACGATCACGTAGCCCAGCCACAGCGGAGTGAAGGTGTGCCGTTGCCATGCAGCGGGCAAGAATCCACGCGACCATGCCATGGTCCAGCCGCCTGCGACGAGCGCGATGCCGATCGAGCCCCACCAAGGGAAACCGTATTGCGGGCGCAACGACGCAGCCTGCCTCCCATCGCGGCGGCCCCGACGTATCGCGAATCCATAAAGCGCCGCGGCGCCGGCGGCCGGCAAGGTCATGCCGCCGAACACGAGCCAGGAGAAGGGCGCGTGGGCGGCGTACACCGTGCGGGGTGGGAAGGCGAGATAAGGCGCGGCCGGTTGGCCTGCCAGCATGACCCCGACGAGCGGCGCAGCC
>JBLNBW010000169.1:0-9345 GCA_050260255.1 Rhodospirillaceae bacterium
CACGGCGTGGCCGATCGATACCATCATCAGCATGTGACCGTCCGGCGCTGCGGAGAGCAGCAGCTGCGAGGCGACGACACCGCCCGCGCTCGGCCGGTTGTCGACGACGATCTGCTGACCCCACTGCTCCGACATCTTCTGGCCCACGAGGCGCGCCAGAAAATCGGTGGCGCTGCCCGGCGAGAACGGAACCAGCATGCGGATGGGCTTGCTCGGAAACTTCTCCTGCGCCATTGCCGGGCCGTGCAGCGCGCAGGCTGCAGCCGACATTGCCAACACCAGTCGCTTCAGCTTCATCGTGATACTCCTCGTGTATCGCGCGCCGCGCAGACCCGCTGCGCCGCGCCGCGTTTATTGCACCTTGAGAGATGCTTCCCTCACCACTTTCTGGAACCTCGCGTATTCGGACTTCATGAGATTCTGGAATTCCTGAGGCGTGCTCCACACCACTTCGGCGCCCTGGCGCGTGAACTTTTCCTTGGTATCGGACTGCTGCAGCACCTTGATGATGTCCGCATTGAGCTGGCTCACGATGCCGCGCGGCAGATTGGCCGGACCTGCCACGCCGAACCAGCCCTCGAACGTGTAGCCCGGCAAGCCGGCCTCGGCCGTCGTCGGCACGTTGGGCAAGCCTTCGAGGCGCTTCTTCGTGGTCACGGCAAGCGCGCGCAGCCGACCGCCTTCCAGCAGCGGTGTCGCCGCCGCAACGGGGAAGACGTAATAGTGCACACTGCCGTTGAGCAGCGCGCTTGTTGCATCGCCGAGCAGCTTGAACGGCACGTGCACGGCCTTGATGCCCGCCTCCTGCACGAACAGCTCACCGGCCATGTGCGACAGGCTGCCTATGCCTGCCGACCCGTAGTTCAGCTGCCCCGGCTTGGCTTTGGCAAGCGCAATGAGGTCCTTCAGTGTCTGCGCCTGAACCGTCGGCGAAACGACAATGACGTTGGGCAGTGAAGTGACTTGCGTGATGGCCGTGAAGTCCTCCACCGCGCGATATTGCCCTTTGCCGGTGAGCAGCGAATTGACGACATGCGGCGTACCGATGAGCGAGAGGGTGTAGCCATCGGGAGCCGATGACGCGACGATGACACTGCCGACGACGCCGCCCGCGCCGGGCCGGTTGTCCACGACCACCTGCTGGCCGTACAGCTCGCCGAGCTTCATACCTATCGTCCGGGCGAAAAAATCGCTCGCGGCGCCGGGCGGGAAAGGCACGACGAGTCGTATCGGCCGGATCGGGTACTTGTCTGCTGCTGCAACGGTTGCAGCAGGGCATGCCAAGGTCACGGCCATCAGCAACGCGATCGGTGTTCTCGTCATCGCTCCTCTCCGTCAGGCTTTGGATATGCCGAGCTGCCTGGCCATCCAGTCAGCCGATTGGGCGCGGTACTTGTAAGCCCGATTGTTCGCGACATGATTGCCGTCTTCGATGAGCAGGAGCTCCACGGGCCCGCGCGCTTCCCGCGCCAGCCGCTCGCCATCCTGCCAGGGAACGATGCGGTCCTGCTTGCCTGCCATCACGAACAACGGGCAGGTAATTTCGCGCGCGGCCTGCTTGAGCGTGAGATGCCTGCCGTACGCTTTGGCGTCTTCAGGCGTCTTCATCTTGGCTCGCACGCGGAACGTCTCGCGGGTGAGGTCCGGCAATCCGTCCCAGTCGTCATACCAATCGTACGGGCCCGAAAGCGAGATGCAGGCGCGTATCCGCTTCTCGTACGCGGCAGCGCGCGGGGCGTAATAGCCGCCGAGCGATACGCCCCATAGCCCTACCCGCTCCGGATCGATGTCGCAGCGCGTTTGCACGTAATCCACGACCGCCTTCACCGGCGTCTCGTAATCGCCCCGTATCGCGTAATCGTATTCGCCTTCGCCCTGGCCCGGCCCGTCGAACACGAGCGTCGCCATGCCGCGCGCGAGAAACGACTGCTCGTTGCTATCCATCTCTTCCTTCGCCGAGTCGAGGCCCATGCACATGATGACGACCGGCGGACGAGCAGCGCCGCGCGGCTTGCGCAATATGCCGATGAGCCGGCCGTCTTCGTAGGGAATCTCCACGCGCTCACCGGGCGGATCGAGATGCGGCAGCGCGCGATTGCGGCAGGCCACCGCCTTCATGTGCGCGGCACGCATCTGCTCGTAATCGTTCACGAAGACGAACTTCGCGAAGTGGTAGCACGCCGCGGCGCGCGACCAGTGCTCTCCGGCGGAATAACCGTATCCCTGGGCCATCGCCGTATCGCCCAGCGCTTCGTGCACTGCGCCGCGACGGCACCAGGCTTCGCACCAGTCCTCCCACCGGGCGACACCGGCGGTGACTTCCTCGAAGTCCGTAAGCGGTATGCCGTTCGTCACGAAACGCGGCGCCCAATGGGCAATTGCGGATTTGACGCGGGGATCGGTCATCGTATCGATCTCGTGAATAAAAGAGCGAGTCGTTGTCTTTAGCGATGCGTGCCTGTGGACAAGTACGACATATCCGCATAGCGCTCGGGCGCGCCGCGCGGGAGCGCATAGCCCTCGGCATCCCACACGACGCTCACCACCTGCTCCAGACCTTCATGGGTGATCTCGGGGACCGGATGTGCGGCGAATTGTGCGTAAGCGTCGGCGGCGACGGCCGGAGCGACCCGCAATCGCGCGGGCAGCGCCGCTATGGCTTGCACGCGATTCGCCGGCACGCGCAGCCACTCGGATGCCGTGCGCATCGCGCGTATGAAAGCGCGAAGCTCGTCGCCATGCGATGCCGCCCAGCTGCGCCGCGCCGCAGCGATAGGACCCGGATAACCCGGAAAGTATTGCCGGGTCGTGCCGAGGCTCTGGTAACCCGACTCCAGCAGACGGCGATCGAAAGGCGAGTTCAGCAAGCTTGCGGCCGCCTTTCCGCTGCGCATCGCGTCATAGCGCTCCTGCGAGCCGCCGATTTCGGCGAAACGGTAATCCGCGTCATGGAGGCCTTTGGAGGCAAGAAGCTTGCGCAGCAACAGCGCATACCCCGTGCGCGCGCCATCGACCGCAATCCCGCGTCCCTTCAATGCAGCGAACGACGCAACGTCGGGTGCTCCGACCAGCGTCAATTCCGGCGCACGAGCAGTCGACATGAAGATGAAGAGATCCGATCCCTGCTCTACGGCGCGGATGACGTGGTCAGCCTGCTGAAACCCTATGTCGTATTCGCCGGCTTTCAGTGCATCCAACTGCTTCACCGAGGAGCCGGTGACCGTCGTCTCCACCGTGATGCCTTCATGCTCGAACATCCTTAAGGACTGGGCCACGTATACGGGCCACGTCGTCGCCATGCCTTCGGAAATGAGCGCGAGGCGCACCGGCGCAGCGGTCATGCAACATCCTCGCGTAACGCTGAGGTGAGCGGTAAGCCGGCGCTGGAGGGTATGCGCATAAAGCCGTCGCTGTTCTCGGATGGGCAAGCGGGCCGGAGGGTTGATCGACCGACCCGGCAACCATGGCGATGCTAGGACGCAATAAACCAATTGTCAAACACTGACGCCATTGGTTGACATTGGTTCACTAACGACTTCGCTATGTGCAACGCAGCATTGCGGCCAAAAGGGCGAGCCAAGTTAAACCAATTGACCCAATTGGTTTATTATGCGACAGTCACTGCGCCCGACGCGCCATCACCATGCCAGAGACCAGCCGAAAATCGAAAGAGGCCGCGCAACGCGTGCGCGAGTTCATCGTAAACGCCGCAGGCGATGGTACTTACGCGCCCGGCAGCCGCTTGCCCACGGAACGCGAGCTGGCGGAGCAGTTCGCCATACCGCGCAATGCCGTGCGCAAGATGCTGGCGCAGCTGGAAGCCGAAGGCTGCATCACCCGCCACGTGGGCCGCGGCACTTTCCTCGCTCAGCCCGCCACTTCGTCTGCAGGCGACCTCGATTCCGGTGCGGCGCACACGAGCCCCGCAGAATTGATGGAAGCCCGCATGCGCATAGAGCCCGCGCTGGCGGAGCTCATCGTGACGCACGCCACGCCCGCCGACTTCGAGCGGATGGAAGTGTGCCTGGAGCGGGCCGAGCGGGCGGCCACGCTCGACGAGTTCGAGCTGTGGGATGCAGCTTTGCACGAGGCCATGGCTGCCGCAACGCACAATAATTTCGTGGGCCGCGTCCTGAACATGGTGACTGCAGCGCGCCAGCAGGCCGAATGGGGCAAGCTGAAAGACCGCATCGTCACGCCCGACCGGCGCGTGCGCTACCAGGAAGAACATCGCGCGATCGTGCGCGCGCTCAAGGCTCGCGACGCCGAGCAGGCGCGGCAGGCGATACTCGCGCATCTCGAGCACGCGAGCCGGAACCTCTTCGGCTATTGAACCTGCCGCCCCGAGGCGCCCCACTTTTTGCTTGGGTCTCGCCCTCGAGTCGTCTCTCGGACTTGGGAGGAGTACGTACCGGTGGATGTTTCCTTCGCCTCGGCCGTGGTGATCCTTCTGCTCGTCATGGATCCGCTCGGCAACATCCCATTGTTCGTCGCCGTGTTGCGCGATGTGGAACCACGGCGCCGCGTGCCGGTCATCGTCCGCGAATGCCTGATCGCTTTCGGCGTGCTGCTCCTGTTCGTATTCTTCGGACGCAATATCCTGAATCTGCTCGGCCTTAGCGACACCTCCCTCAACATAGCCGGCGGCGTCATCCTGTTTCTCATCGCGCTGCGCATCATCTTCAAGCATCCGGAAGGCGTCTTCGGGGCCCCCGGCGAGGCCGGTGAGCCCTTCATCGTGCCGCTCGCCATACCCGCCATCGCAGGCCCCACGGCGATCGCAACGGTCGTCCTGCTCGTTTCGCGCGCGCCGGAACGGATGCTCGAATGGATAGGCGCACTCAGCGTCTCGGCGGTCGTGACACTGGTCCTGCTGCTTTTTGCCGAACGCATCGCCGACCTGCTGGGGCCGCGGGCGCTCGCCGCGCTCGACCGCTTGATGGGTCTGCTGCTCACCGCCATCGCCATCGAGATGCTGTTGAACGGAATACGGAGCTTTGTTGAACAGCTTCAAAGCGCCTGAGGCCAGAGGCGTCGCCACCTCATGTTGCAGTGCGACGCTTAATTCACATTTTTTGTGGATAACTTTGTGGGTAAGCGCGGGATGGCGGCGCTTCGCCTTCGGACTTTTGCCCGCTGCAATTAGGTTGCCTAAAAAATCATCACGCCGCAGGCGAGCCCAGGTCAGTCTCGGAAATCCTCACCGCCTGCTCGCGTTTGTCCAGCTCTTTACGCACGAAAGCAGCCAATTGATCGGTGTCGTGCGCCGCAAGCTGCGCGCGGCAACGCGATCGGCCTTCGCGTAAGCCGCGACACCTGAGCCTCGCGCGCTACGGACGCTTGAGAACGTGCATCAGGTTGTAATAGTCGTCCGTCCAGACGCGGAAATCGGGACGCGGCACGAGCGGCTGCAGCGCGTCTCGAAGCGCATCTCCCGCAAGCAGTGCCGCGTTCCGCGTGATCACGATCTGGTCGGTGTGCGAGATCCAGTAATCGTGCGTCGTGCTGTGCTGGTTGTCGGGCGCGTCGGATATCAATGCGGCATGGAACCCGAACTCTGCAGCGAGCCGCTCGAGCACCGGCGCAATATCGACGAAGCGATTGGTCGCCTGGAACACGAGCACGCCGTCGGAGCGAAGATGGCGCACGTAGGTCGCCATCGCTTCTCGCGTCAAAAGGTGCATGGGTATCGAATCGCCGGAAAACGCATCGATCGCGAGGAGATCGAACTGCTGCGGCGGCTCGCGCTCCAGCGACAATCGTCCATCGCCCAACGCGAGCTCGATCTGCGCAGGGCTGTCCCGCAAATACGAGAACTCCAGTGAAGCGACCGCAGCGACCTGGGGATCGATTTCATAGAAGCGAAACACGTCTCCACGTCGCGCATACGCGGCGATGACGCCGGCGCCGAGTCCGACCACGCCGATGCGCCGCGGGCCGGGCGGCAGACTTCGGAACACGCGGCCATAACCGCTCGTAAGCCCGAAGTAGCTGGTTGGCTCGCGGCGGAAATCCGTGTCGAGCAGCTGGCCGCCGTGATCGATGGCGCCGTGATACATCGCGCGATACGGCACAGGCGCTTCGAAATCACGCGTGCGCACGACGCCGTAGAAGTTGCGGACGGCGACGCGTGCACCGGCGAGGTACGTCTTTACGTTGTGCGTCGTAAACCACGTCGTCAGCATCGCCGTCGCCAGCACGCCCGCGCAGACCCAGCGCGGAGCCGTCCGGGTGCGCATGATGAGCAGGACGGCGCACGCAACGAGCGTCATTTCGACCTCGTAATATCCGCTGAGGAGCGCGGGCGCACCCAGACCGACGAACAGCGCACCGAGCGCACCGCCCGCGGCGATCATGAGATAGAACGACGTGAGATGGCGCGGCGCCGGGCGTAGATTGTAAAGCTCGCCATGGCAGAACATGCAGCACACGAAGAGGCCGGCCGCGTAGAGCGGCGCTGCGAGCCAGAGCTCCAGCGTATCGCCGGCCCATGCCATGAATGGAAGCAGAATCGCGATCGACGCCAGATACACCGGGCGGCGATACCAGCGCGGATGATCGAAACAGAGTATGAACGTGATGAGATACAGCGATAGCGGCACGACCCAGAGGAACGGTACGGACGCGATGTTCTGCGTGAGGTGATTGCTGACGGCGAGCAGCAGGCACGAGCCGAGCGCGGACAGCACGAGCCAGGCGCCGCTCGTACGCCATGACGGAAACGGCTCGGCAGCCTCGACCGGCGCCGTCTCGTCCACAGCAGTCCGACGAATACTGATCCAGCCCGTCGCACCGCACAGCACTGCGAATAGCGCGTAGGCGACGGACCACGCCTGCGATTGCTTCAATAGTGGCAGGTACGGTTCGACGAGGAACGGATACGCCAGCAGCGCGAGGAGCGAAGCGAAATTCGACAACGCGAACAGGCGGTACGGCGCCTCGTGGCGGTAGCGCCGCCAGTACCACGACTGCAGCAACGGACTCGTCGCGGCAAGCAGAAAGTACTGCAGGCCTATCGTTGCCGTCAGCAGGCCGAGTATCGCGCTCACAGGCCCGTTCGCCTGCTCGCCGCCCGGCTTCCACACCGCATCGGGGACGACAGGCAGCAACGACAGGCTGACGGCGAGCAGCACAATATGGATGACGAGTTGCGCGCGTGGCCTGATGCGCCTCGTCGTCCAGTCGGCGTATGCGTAACCGAGCAGCAAGGCCGTTTGGAAAAAGACGAGGCACGTCGTCCACACGGCTGCCGCGCCGCCGAACCAGGGAAGTATCTGCCGCGCGATGATCGGCTGAACGAGAAACAGCAGAAACGCGCCGAGGAAAATGGTCGCCGCGTACAAAGGCATGTCGGTCAGCTGCGGCGCGGGGCGTCGACGATCAGGTGAGGTAGCGGCACAAAGCCGCGATATCCGCGTTGCCGCCGGAAAGGATCACGCCGACGCGTTTGCCGCGGACATCCGCCTTGCCTTCCAGGACGGCGGCGGCGCCAAGAGCGCCCGTCGGCTCCACGACGATCTTCATGCGCTCCCACAGCAGGAACGTTGTCTTCAGCAGCTCATCATCGTCGACGGTGTACACGTCGCGGACGAAGTGCTGTATCAGCGGAAACGTCCCGGGACCGGGCGCCGTCGTTCGCGCCCCATCCGCTATCGTTTGCGGATTCTCGACGCTTTGTATCTTTCCGCTGCGGAACGACCGCTGGACATCATCGCCGGCCTTCGGCTCGACGGCGTACACGGCAATGCCGGGGGAAAGCGCGTGCGCCGCGATCGCGCTTCCGGAAACCAGTCCGCCACCGCCGCACGGCACGAAAAGCGCATCGAGCGGTCCCGCGTCCTGTATGAGCTCCATCGCCGCCGTGCCCTGACCCGCAATGATGTGCGGATGATCGAACGGCGGGACGAGCGTAAGGCCCCGCGCCTTCGCGATGCGGTCCGCAATGTCTTCGCGCCGGTCGCGGCTGCGGTTGTACTGCACCACCTCCGCGCCGTACTCACGCGTCGCCTGCACTTTCACATGGGGTGCATCGTCGGGCATGACGATGACAACCGGAATACCGAGCAGCCGGCCCGCAAGCGCCACCGCTTGTGCATGGTTGCCGGAGGAATAGGCGATGACGCCGGCCTTGCGCTCCGCTGCTGCGAGCTGGGACAGCGCATTGTAGGCCCCGCGAAACTTGAAGGCGCCGGCGCGCTGCAGGTTCTCGCACTTGAAGTACACCCGGGCTCCCGTACGAGCGTCGATCGTGCGCGACGTCATCACCGGAGTGCGATGCGCTTGACCGGCGAGGCGCTGTGCGGCGCTCACCACATCGGCATATTGGACGGACGGCGTGTTCAACGACGGGTTCTCCCTGGCATTCACTGCATGGCTCGGACGAATGCGCGCGATTCTAACGGAATCGCGTTCCCGTCGCTTGGTACAGGCTGACCCGACGAGGCTTCGTCATCGATCGTCGAGTTTTCGACGGTCATCGGCAGCCGATCAACGCGGCGACGGCGAAGCCCGCCCGGAATAATAAGGAAAACAGCCCCACAGGCGGCTTGAAGCACCATGGCATGGAACGTGCGATGGACCAGACACCAATAAAACGAAACAGGGGAAACCATGGTCATCGACTTCGCCGCCTATCGCCGCAAACAAGTACAACACCCGAGCTGGGTCACGGACGCCGTGCAGCAGGAACTCGTATGCGTGAACTGGGAAGGGGCGCGCGTCATCACGGTAAAGCCGGTCGACCCCGTCGCACCGCTTGCGAGCCCGCCGCTTCCCACGACCGATGAGGATCTCGCGGCGTTCCAGGCGCTCGCTTACGCGCTCGCCACACAGGTGTAGCAAGCGCGTACCGATCAGACCATCGCGGAGATCAGCCGGTCCCTCGTGAACGGCATGTCGCGCAGGCGCACGCCCATGGCATTGTAGATCGCATTGGCAATCGCAGCGGCCATGGGACCCTGCGCGCCTTCTCCCGCGCCGACCGGCGGATAATCCGGGCGATCGATCAGCTCGACGTGCACCAGCGGTGCTTCGGCGAACGTCAGCACCGGATAGCTCTCCCAATCGCGACTCACCACCCGCTCTCGGTCGTAGCGGACTTGCTCCTTCAGCGTCCAGCTCGTCGCCTGGATGATGCCGCCTTCGATCTGGTTTTTCACGCCGTCGGGATTGATGATCTGGCCCACATCCACTGCGGCCCACGCCCGGGTCACTCGCACTTCCTCCGCGATGGCGACTTCGGCGATGATCGCGACATAGCTGCCGAGATTCTTGTAGCGGCAGAAACCTATGCCGCGCCCGCGGCTGCCGTCGCCCTGCTCGCCCGGCTTCCATTCTGCAGTTTTC
>JBLNBW010000170.1:0-2566 GCA_050260255.1 Rhodospirillaceae bacterium
GATGACGCGCTGGCGGTCTTCATACGTGAGCGTCGCGCCCGGCCGCGTGCGTGCGATTTGGGCCGCGTCACCCGTGCGGGGCGGCGCATCGCGCAGGGCGAGCCGCGCATAGAACTCGCTCAGCATCGTCTCCATTTCCTTCGACCCGTGCGGCACCTGACGCTGCATCGCCTTGGGCTCGAAGGCGAGCGAATGACAGCGACGGCAATGGCGGTCCATGGAAATGGGCTGCAAGCCTGCCCCGGATTCTGCCGGCTGGTGGCAGTCATGGCATTGAAGCACGGTGCGGCCGCCGCGCTCGTTGTGCATGCCGCGTGCATCGCGCTTTCCGTCAGGGTCGCGTACGCCGTTGGGATCGACGTGCAGGGCGTGGTTGAACTTGAGATTGGAATGCTCGGTCATCGGCGTGCCCTGGCGCACGCGATGGATCTCCTCGGGCTTGCTCGCGTCGATCAGCGCTAAACGGAAGCGGGGATGGTCGGCTGCGAAATCGGTGATGTCCTTCGCGCCTGCTTCCGCCGTATAGCGGCCGATGTTGCCATGGCAGCTCGTGCACTCCTCCTGCGCCCGGGGCACGATCTGGCGGCCTTTGTGATCCAGATGGCATTGCGCGCAGCGTCGTTCCCGCATGTCTGCCGCCATCGGCCCGTTCAAGCCCGCTGTGCGCACGTGCTGAGTGATTGTCTTGTGGCAGGCGATGCACGAAGCATCGCGCACCTGCACCAGCGGAAAGCCGTGACACTGCCCGCAGTCGTCGCCGAAAGCCTCATGACCGCGCGACACCGGGCCCGGATTCCAGCTTTGCACGAACGCTGCGCCTACGGCGCTCACGAGGTAGCCCGTCATTTCGGCAGCGCCGTGCCGGGGCGCCTGCACGTCATAGCCGCTGCGTCCCGCCATGGGCAGCACGATGAAGAGCAGCACGATCGCGGCCACCGCAAGGTACGAAAGACGGCGTTTGGATACAGGCGGACCGCGGCGGAACGCCGGGCGGGAGGCGCGCGCTTCGTCTCCGTCCGGATGCCACTGCACGGTGAGCGCGAGGGGCACACCGGGCCGCGGCGCTTCCACTTCGATCGAGTAGGGGCCGATAGCGAGACGGTCGCCGGTCTGCAGCGCCGCCGAGCGCTGGGCGCGGCCATTGACTTCGATCGGATCGCCTTCCGCAGTTATGGTTGCGCCGGTCTCGCCGATGTCTATGCGTGCGCGAAGGAGGGCGATGCGTGCGTCGGGCAGGACGAGCTCGCAATCGGTGCTGCGGCCCACTCGCAGAGTAGACCCTTCGATGGAGCGGCGCTCGCGCAAAGGCTGCCCCTGCGGGCCCGGGCCGGTAAAGGTGACGATGACTGCCATGCCGTTCCGCGCGTCCTACCAGTAGTAGAAGACGGAGATGACGTGCGCCACGAGAGCGGCGAGGAGCGCGAACGCGAGCGGCACATGGAAGAAGAGCCAGCCGTGAAGCAGGGTGCGCAGCTTCAAGTCGCGGCGAATGCGTTCGAGCAGCGCGTGCTTGCGCGTCATTTCGGTGATGAGCAGCTCGAGCTTCTTCGCCTGCGTGCCGGTCACGCTCATGCGCAGCTCCAGCAGCCGGTCGCAGGCTGCGCGTGTGGGGCAGTGGGCGGCCGCGCTCTCGAAATACCATTGGAATTCCCGGCGGCCGGTGTTGGGACGCGGCGCGGCGCGCGTGCCTTTCACCACGATGGCATTGACCTCGTCGGGCAGGTCGAGCGCGAGGCGCCGGCACTTGCGGTCCAGCTCGTCCAACCGGGCAACGATGTCTTCAGGCGTCTCGTCGCGCAGATTGTGCGTGATGAGCTCGGGATAGTGCAGGTAGGCGTAAACGCCGAACAGCCCGCTCACGACCACGGCGATCATCAGCACGTAGGCGAGCGTGTGCACATTCCAGCCGAACTCGAAGGCGCAATGCAGCGTTGCGACGACGACGAGGGCGAGGCCCAGATAGACGTGCGCCGAGGTCCAGCCGTGCAGACGGCCCAAGCTCGACCGGTAACGCCGCTTGCGCACACCGAGCAGCATCAGCCACACGATGAGCAGCGCGGCGACCGTGCCGAGCGTGTAACCCAGCCATGTGCCGCCGTAAGGCTTCGTGTAGACAACAGGCGGCTCGTGCCATGCATAGAGCGCGATGGCGGTCGTGCACAGCGCGAGCGCGATTTTTAGGTACCGCCCACCTTCGTATTCGAGGATGTTCTGGTGGTGGCGCATGAAACAGCCCGCCGGCGAACCGGCGTCTTCCCCTTTTTGTCTTTGCGACTAGTTGTTTGTTGTCATATTTTTTTCTTGTGGCGCGAGTATATCCGAAGCAGCCGTAAAAATTCCATAGCGACTGGCGGCCATTCGGCAACGAACCGCAGGTGCAACCGCCGACCAACGCGATGAGCACGTTCAAGCGGCGATCGAGTCGTATCGGCCGTCATGCGCCGCCAATGCCGGGAGCATAGGCCGATGTGCGAGATCCGCTCGTCACGCGGGCGAGCGGGTGGTAGCAGCCTCGCCTCAGGCGGCGCGGCGCGCGCTATTCTGCGCAGCGGCAAGCTTCGCCGCT
>JBLNBW010000171.1:0-11244 GCA_050260255.1 Rhodospirillaceae bacterium
CGCTTCCAGTTCCCAATGCCGGACCGCGACGAGCAGGCTCATTGCGGAGCGCTGTTCGAGCGGCAGGCGCACATCCTCATTGTGCAGATCCGAAAACTCGCGCGCGATACGCTTTAAGCGCGTCACGATCGCGGCGCTGGATGCATCCGAGAGCATACCGTTCACCACCAGCATGAATTCTCCCGCGCCCTGAAACCGGGAGCGGAAGAATTCGTTGTGCGCCTGTTCATTGAAAAATCGCTGTATCGGCCCGTCGGGCAACCATGAGAAGGTCCGCGATACGACAAGCTTGATGCGGTTATTGGGCTGCAGCTCGATGAATTTGAGGCGGTCCAGGCGCGTGAGCAGCCTTATGCATTCGGGCTCGCTGATGTCATAGGTCGAGACGATCTGCTCGAACGTTGCGTGGTTCAGCACGCATACGGCCACGAGAAACAGCTTCTTGTCCGCGACGATGGCTTTTTCCTGCTCGTAGGTGAGCTGGGAAATCTGCGGTTCCTCCTGGTGCAGCGAGCGGACCAGATCGGAAAACTCGGTATTGGCAAGCTCACAGATCTCATCGAGCCGCTTGAGCGTGAAATCGCGCCGCGAGAACATGCGCTTCACGCTCGCCACGCTCAATCCAAGGTGGCGTGCGACCCGCTCATAAGTGATGCCGCGCGCTTTGAGTTCGCGCTTCACGACATCGATCAATGCCGCGCTGTGCGCCATGGTTTTCCTCCCCCCTGCGTCGCGCTCAAGGTATCACCTCATGATACCGGCGGGCAATCCAGCGGCGACTTTGGCCGTCGCACTTGGCGGGGCGCGTATTGCGGCGGGAAGATGCGCAAGCCGATGCCGACAACGTGACGCAGGGGAGGACAGGATGAATCCAAGCACAGTATCCGTATCCGTCAAACCGGCACAGAGCCACACGCGCCGGCTGCTCGTACGCATGAATTCCACGCTGTTCCACTGTCTGGGCGCCGCCGTGCTTCTCGAGCATGCAGCTGGGGATCACAGCGAACCAAGGCGCGAGCGTGCGCGGTGGCTGCAAGCCTACGCAGCAACGGTATGGCCGGAGTACCGCTGGGAAGCTGCGTCTGCCGCCGTTGCGGCCATCCTCCCGGCGCATGCCGTAAGCGCCGGCCGCGGCTCCGTCGCCGCGATCGCGGCGCGCGATCAGGTGGCCATGTTCTATGACGCGCTCTCACGCATAGCAGAAGATCCCGCGCTGTCGTCCGCTCTCGCCGATATGGCGGCGATGGAGCACGAAAAGCACATGATGGTTGACCACGCGGCAACGGGCGGAGCGATGGGCGCTCTGCGCGGCGCGCATGCAGTGCATGCGTACATACGCGAGGCGCGCAATCGGGTGCTGCGCTGCGCTTTCCATGTGCTGCAACAGCACTGGGGCGATACGCCGCCCTTCGCAGCGGTGGATTACGATACGTTCTTGTCGCGCGCTTATGTGCTCCTTGCGCCGCACCTCAAGCTCGATTGGACGCGCCGACTCCTCTACCGCGGCTGGCTACCCTCGGCAGCCGGGCGCCTGTTGCGGGCCTCGTGCGCGGCGCTCGCGACGAGCGGCGCGGCGACCATGGCCGTCGCGCGCACCAGTGCACCGGCATGTGGCTTGCCGCGCGCGACAGTGGTGCGCTAGATTGCTACTCTACGTTACGGGATGCCCGACATGGCTCACTCCTCTGCACCAGCAGGCGGCAAAGAGATCGCGACGCTTGCCGGCGGCTGCTTCTGGTGCCTCGAAGCCGTTTACGACGGCCTGCGCGGCGTCGAATCGGTCGTGTCCGGATACATGGGCGGCACCAAGCCGAATCCGAGCTATGAAGAGGTGTGCACGGGAACGACGGGGCACGCCGAAGTCGTACAGGTCACCTACGATCCTTCTGTGGTGACGTATCGGGATCTGCTGGAAGTCTTCTTCACCATACACGACCCGACGACACTCAACCGGCAGGGCAATGACGTCGGCACGCAGTACCGGTCGGCCATCTTCTATCACTCGCCGGAGCAGAAGCGCGTGGCGGAGCAGGTGATCGCCGCCATGCAGTCGGCCGGCATCTGGCGCGACCCGATCGTCACCGAGATCACTCCCGCAGGCGCGTTTTATCCGGCAGAGGGCTATCACCAGCAATACTTTGCACGGAATCCCGGTCAACCTTATTGCCGTCTGGTCGTCGCGCCCAAGGTCGCCAAGTTCAGAAGCCGCTACCTCGACCGGCTGAAGAAGTGAACCGCTCGACGCTATCTTTACAGTGAAAGTAACGCTTTCAACTTCGCTCTTTAGCCTGTTGATTTGCGGCGCGTCTTACATGGGCGTTTTTTTGCCTTGGTGGGCCGTCCCGCCGGTGCGGTGACAGGCCTTTGCACGACCGCGCGGCGCACTCGAGCCATCCCGCCACGCCACTCCCCGGCACACGGGTGTAGCGTCCCAACAACGGTGTGTTTCTCCTCTGTGTACCGGCGTCCATATGGTCATTGACAACGGCGTTTTCCCTCGGCATCCTCTCGTCACCGTGTCGCTATAGCGGCAAGGGATAAAGGTTTCCACCAACCACTACACATAGCAAACGGGAGACACCCAATGGCTGCAAAGAAAAAGGCTACCAAGAAAACGACGGCGAAGAAAAAAACAGCTGCCAAGCGCAAACCGAACGCCGCTTTCATGAAAGCGATGCAGCCGAGTGACAAGCTCGCTGCAGTCATCGGCTCCAACGCCATGCCGCGCACCGAAGTCACCAAGAAGATTTGGAACTACATCAAGCGCAATGGCCTGCAGGACAACAAGAACAAGCGCATGATCAATGCCGATGACAAGCTGCGCGACGTATTCGGCGGCAAGAAGCAAGTGTCGATGTTCGAGATGACCAAGCTCGTGAACAAGCACCTCAAGTAATCGAGAGAGATTCCATGAATGGCCGGGCGCATCCGCCCGGCCATTTGTTTTTGAAGCGTCAGAAAGACCGCCGGCGCGCGTACCAGCCGCCCGCCAGCAGCGCACCCGCCATGGTCCAGAAGACCGGTGCCATACCGAGTGCCGCGCCCAACGCACCGAAAATCAGCGGCATCCCCGCCTGGCTGATGTTGAGCAGCAGCGTTCGTACACCGACGGCCTCGCCGCCGCGGCCTGCGGGTGCCGTGTTGAACAGCACTGCCATGATCATAGGCTGCGTGCCGCCAAGTCCCACACCGAGCATGAACGAGAGCGCCATGAGCAGTCCGACCTGCTCGATGAGCGGTATCAGCGCCATCGCGATCCCCGTAACGAACATCGCACCGACGAGAATGCGATGCTGATTCACGCGATGCACGATCCATGGCAGTACGAGCCTTACCGCGAAGACCGCGCCGCCGAAGCAGCCGAGTATGAGTCCTATGGTGGAAGCGGGCAGCCCGAGCCGTGAGCCATGGATCGGCATCACGAAAGTGAAGAGATCCCACGCCATGGAGAGCAGTCCGCTGACCACGAAGACCGTCAAGAGACCTGGAATGCGCAGCAGATCGGTCACGCGGCGTTGCTCCGTCCCCCTGTAGGGCGCCGGATTGCGCGGCAGCGCAATGCGGTTCGACAGGAGCACGGCAAACGTCACCACCGAAGTGCACGCCAGAAGCAGAAAGCTCGTCCGGTGACCGAGCCACTCGATGGAGTAGCCCGTGAGCACCGGCCCGACGAAGTTCGACGTCGAGAAGGCGAGCGCCAGCACGGTGAAATTGTGAGCGCGGTCTTCGGCGCGCCCCAGCAGGCCGGCTGCCTGGTTCACGGCGATGTGAAACAGCATGAACCCCGAGCCGGCCAGCGCGCTGACGATAAACAGCGTCTCCACGCGTGGGACCGCGAAGCCCGCGACACCGGCAACGACGACCGCTGCGGTGCCGAGCACCATCGGCCGTCGCGTGCCGATGCGATCGACATACCGGCCCCACGAGACGGCAAAGGCCATGGGCACGGCGGCGAGCAGGGACATCAGCAGACCGACGGTCGCAGGGCTCGCTTGCAGGTGCAAGGCATACAGCGACAGCAGGACGCGCATGCCTGCGAAGGAAAGATGGAGCAGCACCGTCAGCGCCGCGATGAAATAAAGCGTCAAGCGATCCCTGTCTGTTGAGTGTTCACCCAGCGCGTGGGCGAGCCGGATGGCGCCATACGACGAGCGCGACCCCGGCGCACGTGACCACGATCCCCAGCGCGGTGAGCGTGCTCGGCACGATATGGAACATCAGCGCTTCGAGAACTACCGCGAATATCGGCGTGAGATAGAGCAGGCTCGTGACTCGCGTTGCCTCGCCGCGCCGCATGAGCGTATGCAGGGCGTTCACGGCCAGCAGCGAGGCCCCTATGACCAGGAACACGATGGCGCCTAAAAGGGACCACGACCAGCGCACATGACCGCCTTCTATGGTCCAGGCGAGCGGTGGCAGAACGGCTAGGGCGACGGCGAATTGAATGAACGAGGCTGCGCGCAGGTCGACGAGAGGACAATAACAGCGCTGGTACAGCGTCGCAGCGGTGACGCCCAAGAGCGAGACGAGCACGGCAACCAAGCTGCCAAGCGTTGCTTCGCGCACATCGATCTTGTGCCAGACGACCAGCGCAACGCCGGCGAGACCGACCACGATTCCTGCCCATTGCCTCGGTGCCAGTTTTTCATGCAGCCATCGGGCGGCTATCCACGCGGTGAGCAGCGGTTGCACGGACAGGAGCAACGCCGTCACGCCCGCCGACATGCCAAGGTATTGCGTGTAATGGCTGCCGCCGAGATGCACCGGATGCATGAGTACGCCCGCCACGACGACGTGCCCGAGCTCGGCGCGTGAGGTCGGCCAGCGCGGGCGGGTTACTACCACGACGATCGTGAGGCAGGCGAGGCCGAACGCGAACCGCAACGACAGGAAAGTGAAAGGCGCCGCGTGCTGAAGGCCGATTTTCGTTGCGAGGAACCCGGACCCCCACACCGTTACGAAGTACCAGGCGAGTACCGTGTCAAGCACGCGGCCGCCACTGGGGCGGGAATTCATCTTGATATCGATTGAGACCGCAAGGCCCGAGTATACCGTGCGCGCCGGGCCGCGCAGGCGTGGGCAAAAACGACTAAACTTACGCCCGCAATCCATAACACGAGCGGCGGCGCATACGGCACCGCTGCCTACAGGGAGACAGACTTATGCTCGGCCGCCTCATGCCCCGCGAGGGCCGATTCTTCGATCTCTTCAACGAACATGGTGAGCTGGTCGCGCAAGGCAGCCGCGAGCTCGCCGCGCTGCTGTCGAGCGTGAACGACGACGTGCAGCGCCGTGCCTACAACATCGAGACCATCGAGAAGCGGGCCGACAAGATCACGCAGACCACGATAGAGCTTCTGCACAAGACCTTCATCACGCCGCTGGACAGGGACGACATCCACAAGCTCATCACCAAGATGGACGACATCCTGGACCTCGTGGAGGACACGTCGCAGTCGATATTCCTGTACGACGTGCAGGTGATCACGCCGGAGGCACGCCGCCTGGCGGACATCTGCGTGGCGTGCGGCGAGAAGGTGAAGCAGGCGGTGGGCTTGCTTTCCAACATGGACGACGCGCAGAAGATCATGCAGGTGTGCGACGACATCGACCGGCTGGAGTCCGAGGCCGATCACGTCATGCGCGATGCGATGGCGAAGCTCTTCCGCGACGAGCCGGATGTGAGGCAGCTCATCAAGTTGCGCACCGTGTACGAGCTGCTCGAAGGCGTCACCGACACCTGCGAGGACGTTGCGAACATCATCGAAGGCATCGTGCTCGAAAACTCGTAGTCGCCAACCGCCTGTAAACTGAACAAGACATCCGCATGAGCTTCCAAGTGCTCGTTTTGCTGATCGTGGTCGCGCTGCTGTTCGATTTCATGAACGGCTTCCACGATGCGGCAAATTCCATCGCGACCGTGGTATCGACCGGCGTGCTGAAGCCGTTCTGGGCCGTGGGTTGGGCGGCGTTTTTCAACTTCCTCGCGTTTTTCGTGTTCGAGACGAAGGTGGCCGCGACGATAGGCAAAGGCATCCTCGACCCGGGCATCATCGATCAGTACGTGATCTTCGGCGCGCTCACCGGTGCCATCGTGTGGAACGTCGTCACGTGGGTTTACGGCATACCGTCGAGCTCGTCGCACGCGCTGATCGGCGGTCTGGTGGGCGCGGGCGTGGCGAAGGTCGGCACCGGCTCGCTCGTGGCAAGCGGACTCATCAAGACCATCGTCTTCATCGTTGTCGCGCCGCTCTTGGGCTTCATCTTGGGCGGCCTGCTCATGCTGATCGTCTCCTGGCTGTTTTTCCGCTCCACGACGCGCAAAGTGGACGTTTGGTTCAGGCGCCTTCAGCTCGTGTCGGCGGGACTCTACAGCCTCGGCCACGGCGGCAACGACGCGCAGAAAACGGCGGGCATCATCTGGCTGCTGCTCATCACGGCCGGCATGTCATCGGCCGATGCGCACGTGCCGGGTTGGGTGGTGATGTCGTGCTACGTCGCGATGGGCCTCGGGACCCTTTTCGGCGGCTGGCGCATCGTGAAGACGATGGGACAGAAGATCACCAAGTTGAAGCCCGTAGGCGGGTTCTGCGCGGAGTCGGGCGGCGCCATGACGCTGTTCATGGCGTCCTTCCTCGGAATACCGGTATCCACGACGCATACCATCACGGGCGCCATCGTCGGCGTCGGCTCGGTGCGCAAGCTCTCGGCAGTGCGCTGGGGTGTTGCGGGTGGAATCGTATGGGCCTGGATACTGACGATACCGTGCTCGGCGTTCGTCGCCGCCGTCGCGTGGTGGATGGCGCGCCACGCGCTGTAGCGTCAGGGCGATAAGCGCTCGATGCGCCATGCGCCGTGCTCGGCGCCGCGGTACAGAATGCGGTCGTGCAGCCGATTGGCGCGCCCCTGCCAGAACTCGATCGTTTCCGGTATGACGCGATAGCCGCCCCAGCGCGCCGGCCGCGGCGGATCGTCGCCATGCTCGCGTGCCGCGGCTTCGAACTGCGCTTGGAGGAACTGCCGGTCCGGCACCACGGCGCTTTGCATGGAGGCATGCGCGGCATGCCGGCTGCCGAGCGGCCTGCTCGCGAAATAGGCGTCCGATTCTTCCGTCGTCGTTTTGGCGACGCGTCCTTCGATGCGCACCTCGCGCTCCAGCTCTATCCAATAGAACAGCAACGCTGCGTGCGGACACGCTGCGAGCTCCCGCCCCTTCCGGCTGTCGTAATCGGTGTAGAAAACGAAGCCCCGTTCGTCGGCGCCCTTCAGCAGAACGATGCGCGCGGAGGGACGGCCGCCGGGCCCGGTCGTGGCGAGCGTCATGGCATTCACGACTGGCAGCTGCGCCTGCACGGCTTCCTCGAACCATTTGTGGAACTGGGCGATCGGATCGGGGGCAACGTCGCGCTCGTCGAGGCTTGCCCTCATGTACTCCTGGCGCAGGTCGGCTATGTTCATGTTCGTTCTCGGTTGCAGTCAGCGCTTTCTGAAGTGCGCGTTGTAGTCGCCGGCCACGAGACGCAGCCTGTCTCCTTCCACGTGATAGACCGGTGTATCGCGGAGCAGCGAGAAGTATCGTGCGTCGAAGCTGCCTACGGGCTCGGGACAGGAGCGTCGCACCATATCGAAGCGCGCTACGACAAGTCGGCCGTTGACCGCCTGCACGCTGGCATTGCCGCGGTTGCAGCCGCTGT
Organism: Rhodospirillaceae bacterium; assembly: GCA_050260255.1. Taxonomy (GTDB): domain Bacteria; phylum Pseudomonadota; class Gammaproteobacteria; order Burkholderiales; family SG8-41; genus JAQGMV01. The sequence continues at coordinate 7,695 of JBLNBW010000171.1, forward strand.
ACGCCGCCACCCGGCTCTGCGTTATATCGAGCGTCGCACGCGGAATGCCGGGAATGCGACCCGATTCCACGAAGTTGGTCGTCACCAGCTCCCACTGTCCTGTGGGCAGCGGCTCTTCTGCGGATGGCGGGGTCACGGCTGCGCATGCAGCGGTCAGCGCAAGCCATGCGCCGCACATGAGCGTGGGCAACGGTCGAATGGCCGGAATCACATGCCAATTATATAGAGAACGCCCGCCACCTCATCGTTATCCGCCGGTCGTCTCTCCGCCCATTACCTGGAGCACGATGCCGGTGATGTAAGAAGCGTCGGCATCGGACGCAAGGTAGACGTAGGACGGGGCGAGCTCCTCGGGCTGTGCGGGACGGCCCATCGGGCTGCCTTGGCCGAACTTGGCGACCTTATCGGGCGTCATGCCTGCATCCGAGGGATTGAGCGGCGTCCATACCGGACCGGGCGCCACGGCGTTCACCCGTATGCCTTTCTCGATCAGATTCTGCGCGAGCGCTTTCGTGAACGCGTTGATCGCGCCTTTCGTCGCCGAATAATCGGGCAGCTGCTTCGATCCCATGATGCCTGTCTCGGAGCTCGTGGCGATGATGCAGCTGCCGGGCTTCATGTGGCGCAGCGCGGCGCGCGAGAGACGGAAATACGCATAGATGTTGGTTTTGAACGTGCGGTCGAATTCCTCGTCCGTTACGTCCTCGAGCGTGGCCTTGCGATTCTGATGCGCGGCATTGGAGACCAGGATATCCAGAGCGCCCAGCTCTTTCACCGTGCGCTCCACGATGTCCTCGCATGCTTCCGCGCTCGTCAAGTCGGCAGGCAGCATGAGGCAGCGGCGTCCCTCGGCCTCGACGGCATCACGCGTCTCGTCGGCGTCCGATTGCTCTTCCGGCAAGTAGGAAATCGCGACGTCTGCGCCTTCCCGCGCGTAAAGCACCGCCACAGCCCGTCCTATGCCGGAATCGCCACCGGTGATCAGCGCAACCTTGCCTTCGAGCTTGCCGGCAGGCCGATACGCCGCAGCCTGATAAGCGGGACGCGGCTTGAGCTCGGATTCTATGCCGGGGGCTTCCTGATGCTGCTCCGGGAAGGGCGGCTTGGGCTCGGAGTGCATCAGCGGCTTGCGGCGCGGTGCGGCGCGTGTCGTCTTCGTGGAGGCGGACGTGCTGCGGAGGTTGCGCGTCTTGCTCGATTTCGTCGCTTTCATGGGCAACTCCTCTGTGCGTGTCCAATGCGGTGGATGACCAGTACGGACAGTGATGCTAATCTCGGGCCTATTTCCCGCGAGGATGTCTTATGCCGCGTTTGAAGCCTTTACCTGCCGACGCGCATCCCGAGCTTGCCGATGCGTTCGAGACCTACCGGCGTTCGCTCGGTTTCGTGCCGAACAGTGCGCTGATCCTGCAACGCAAGCCCAAGCTGCTGAAGGCGCTCGCGCAGCTCGCCGGCGCCGTGTGGGATCCGGAAAGCGAGGTCGATCGCGGCTTCAAGCGCCTGTTGGCGCACGTCGCGAGCAAGGCGCACGGCTGTCAGTACTGAACGGCGCACACGGCCGGAGCGTCGCTCCGGCTCGGTGTGGATGCGGCCAAGCTCGAGGCCGTATGGGAATACAAGACGAGCCCGCTGTACACGACGGCGGAACGGGTGGCCCTCGATTTCGCCATTGCCGCTGCGTCACAGCCGAACGCCGTGACCGACGAGATGTTCGAGGCGATGAAGCAGCACTGGAGCGAAGGTCAGATCGTCGAGATACTGGCCGTGGTTTCCCTGTTCGGTTTCATGAACCGGTGGAACGACTCGCTTGCCACGCCGCTGGAAGAAGAGCCCCGGGAAGTGGGAGAGCGTCATCTTGCCCGACAGGGCTGGACAGCGGGCAAGCACGGCGGCTGATCGCTCGGTTTACTCGCCGCGCGCAAGCGGCACCCGCCGCGCCTGGTACCGTTTGCTGAACCGCTTTGCAGCTCTCCGGCCGAAATTGCTACGGCCCGGGCCTTGCGCGCGCATATAATCCGCGGGACGGCGTGGTTACCTACGATCACAGCCGTGACCGCGGTGGCCGCCGCGGGCACTCGGGGAAGCATGGGGCATATACCAAACATCGCGCGCTTGCCGCTGCGCGCCGGCTGGGCGCGGGCCCGGCTGGCAGAGTGGTCTCGCTCGCGCGAGCGGCCGGAGGCGGTGCATACGCTCGAGGCCGCGCATGCGCGCATGATCGTCCTCATGCGATGCGTGCTGTCCTTCTCCGCGCTCGCCATCGTCTATATCGATCCCTCGGAACCGGCGCGACTCGTGCCGCTTACCTACGGGTCTCTCGCCGCCTACTGCGTGTACAGCGCGCTCGTAGCTTGGAGGTCCTATACCCGCGGCTGGCCCGCCGCGCGGCGCTTCGCCCATTGGATAGACATCGTCTTCTATACGTGGCTGGTCGGCCTTACGGAAGGCACCGCGAGCATCTTCTTCTACTTTTTCTTCTTCGCGATCCTGGTTGCCGCCTTTTCCTATGGCTATCGCGAGGGGCTGCGCGTCACGCTCGCATCGGCGCTGTGCTTCGCCGGCGCGAGCCTGCTTTACCCGAGCGGCGCAGGCGATTTCGAGCTCAACCGCGCACTCATACGCCCGGTCTATCTGTTCACGCTCGGCTATATGATGACCCACTGGGGCGGGCAGGAGGTCCTGCTCAAGCGGCGGCTGCGCCTGCTCCACGACGTGAACAGCATGTGGAGCCCGCGTTTCGGGCTCGAGCACACGCTCGGCGCGAATCTGCAAAGGCTCGTCGAGTTCTATGCGGCGGACTCGTGCGTGCTCGTGCTGAAGAAAGGGCTGGGCCACGATCGGCCGGCAATGTATGTCGCGCTGCCGGGCAAGCCGGGAAGCGGCGGGCAGCGCAGCGAGCTCGGCGCCGAGACCGCGGCGGCCCTGCTTGCGCCGCCCGGCGGGCAGGCGGTGCTCTACAGCGACGAGCGGCGCGTTTTCGGCAGGTCCGGTCCGCGCTGCGAAGTGCTGTGGAGCGAAGGCGTTGCGCGGCCATGTGACGCCCAAGCCTGCGCGCGCGCAGCGAACATACTGGACACGCGGTATTTCATCACCGTGCCCTACGTGCAGCGGGATGGCACCGAAGGGCGTTTGTATCTCGACGCGTCGCGGCGGCTCTTCTCGCCAGGTGATACCGAGTTCCTGTTGCAGTTCGCGGCGGCCGTCGCGGTGGTGTCGGAGAGCCTTCATCTCATGGAGCAGCTCATCTCGAAGGCGGCCGAGCACGAGCGCTACAAGATTTCCCGCGACCTGCACGACAGCACGATACAGCCCTACATCGGCCTTAAGCTCGGCCTTGAAGGACTCTACCGCGACATCGGCGGAGGCGGCCCCGTCGCCGCCCGCGTGCGAGACATGATCGAGATGACCAACGAGACGATCGCGGATCTGCGCCGCTACGCCGATCGCCTGCGGCACGAAGACGTGCTGTCCGGGGAGTTTCTCGTATCGGCCATTCGCGAACAGGCGGAGCGATATCACAAATACTACGGCATACGCTTCGCTGTCGACG
>JBLNBW010000172.1:0-2718 GCA_050260255.1 Rhodospirillaceae bacterium
CGGCAACTTTGCAGCATCGATCGTGTAAAAGCGGCCATTGCTACCGAACGCCAAAATCTTCGCGGTCGTCTCAGTATGAAACGAAAACTTCAGAGCGTCGTCGGTTTTGAACGTCACGCCCGAAAGATCGCCGACGTGACCGCGCAGCGTGCGTATCCAGCCCTTTTCCGATACCACAACGGTGATCGGCTCGCGCACGACCAGAGCCTCTTCGATCGCAGCTTCGTCGTGTTCTGGTGCTTCCGCGAAGGTCGTACGTCTTTTGCCGAGCGGCGTCTTCGGTCCAAACTTATCCCGCACCTCCTTGATCTGACCGGCGACGACTTTCCATTGCTCCTTGGTCGATCCGATCAACGCCTTGAGCGACTTGAGCTCGTCGCGCAAGGATTTGTCCTCGGCACGGATTTCCATTTCCTCAAGCTTGCGCAAGTTGCGCAGCCGCATGTTGAGGATGGCATCAGCCTGCACGTCGGTCAGCTTGAACGTCTTGATCAGGACTGGCTTGGGCTCGTCCTCCCGGCGGATGATCTTGATGACCTTATCGAGGTTCAGATATGCGATCAGGTAACCGCCGAGCACTTCGAGCCGGTGCTCGATCTGCTGGACCCTGTAGCGGGACCGGCGCAATAACACTTCGCGGCGGTGGTCGAGCCATTCGCGGAGAACCTCGGCGAGGCCGAGCACCTTGGGAATGCGGCCTTTAACCAGCACATTCATGTTCAACGGAATGCGGCTCTCGAGCTCGGTGAGCTTGAAGAGCGACTCCATCAACAGCCCCGCATCGACGGTGCGCGAGCGCGGCTCGATGACGAGGCGAATGTCTTCTGCCGATTCGTCGCGGATGTCGGCAACGAGCGGCAATTTTTTTCCGTTGAGCAGATCGGCCAGTTTTTCAACCAGCCGTGATTTCTGGACCAGCCACGGAATTTCCGTAACGACAATGACGTAAGTGCCGCGGCCGGCCTCCTCGACCTTCCATCGCGCGCGCACGCGGAAAGAGCCGCGCCCGGTTGTATAGGCCTCGGCGATTACCGACGGCGGGTCGACAATGACTCCGCCGGTCGGGAAGTCCGGTCCCAGCACATATTTCAGCAGCGTGCGGCTGCGCGCATTCGGATTGTCGATCAGAAAGAGTGCGGCGCTGCACAGCTCAGCAACATTGTGAGGCGGAATCGCCGTCGCCATGCCGACGGCGATGCCTTGTGAACCGTTCGCCAGGAGGTTGGGAAACGCCGCCGGCAGCACGATCGGCTCTTCTTCGCCGCCGTCGTAGGTTGGGTGAAAATCGACCGCGTCTTCGTCGATGCCGTCGATGAGGAGCCGCGCGACCTCGGTCAGCCGCGCCTCGGTGTAGCGCATTGCTGCGGCATTATCGCCATCGACATTGCCGAAGTTACCCTGCCCGTCCACCAGCGGATAGCGCTGGGCGAAATCCTGCGCGAGCCGCACCAAGGCGTCGTAAACGGCCTGGTCCCCGTGCGGATGAAATTTGCCGATGACGTCGCCGACGACGCGCGCGCTCTTTTTGAACGCCGCGCCCGGATCGAGTCGAAGCTGCCGCATGGCAAAGAGCAGGCGGCGGTGCACGGGCTTCAGGCCGTCGCGCGCATCCGGCAGCGCCCGGTTCATGATCGTGGAGAGCGCATAAGCGAGATAGCGCTCCTCGAGCGCCGTCCGCAGCGGAACCTCTTCCACGTCCGACTTTTCAGGAGGAATCAGTGTCTTTCCCATGGCGGATGGTTACAGCGCCGCGCCTGGACGGACAAGCGATGTGCCGGCCCGGGCGCGATTCGGTGGGGCGTTGCTGCAGCCCGGTTCTGGTTTTGCTGCGCCGGTTCCGTTCACGCAACGCTCGGCATGCGCCGGACAACAGCCGCGATGAAGTGGTTGCGCGCATCCGTGAAAGCCAGCCCACGCGGCTCGAGCACGTGGCGCATCAGGAAATAGCCGGTCAGCGCAAAAGCATCCGTGATCTCGTTGGCGTTTGGTATCGCGGCGGCGTCCTGCAGGAAGAGAGGGAGCGGCAGAAGCTTTTCACGCCAGGGCTCTCCCGCTGCGCGCGATACGGCACGGCCCGATTTCGGCGAAACATAGACGAGGTCCTGCGTCGAGCCGGTCGACGCGCACCGTTCAAGATCAAGACCAAAGCCAAGTTCGGCAATCAGCTGTAGCTCAAAGCGAGCCATCATCGGCGCCGCCACGGCGATATTCCCGATCTCGCCCAGGATCGCTTCGAGCGCCGCATAGAGGGCGGCGTGTGGGTCGCGCTCAGGCAGCAGCCTGAGCAAGGCGCCGAGATGCATCACGCCGAACATCGCATGCGATGCCGCAAACAGCGTCGCTGCGCGCAAATGCACGCCCTCAATCGTATAGTTCCCCAGATGCTCATCCAGCCGCGCGCGCCAGACCGCATTGACGGAATTGCCCGGTTGTACAACCGGCTTGAGCCGCGAGCCGAAGCCGCCGCGAACGAGCCCGAGATGGCGGCCATGACCGCGCGTCATGAGTTCGACGATGGCATTTGCCTCCCCGTGCCGCCTAACCCCAATGACGATTCCTTCGTCGGTCCACTGCATGCTTCTGTGCCTTCCGCAAGGACGGTTCTATGTCACTCTTGCGGAAATTCCAGCCCCATTGCCCGATAGCGCTCAGGATCGTCGCCCCAGTTCTCCCGGACCTTCACGAACAGAAACAGGTCCACCTTGCCCTCAACGATGT
>JBLNBW010000173.1:0-8734 GCA_050260255.1 Rhodospirillaceae bacterium
GCCGGCTTCAAACCCCATTTCTTCGTTTGGTAAGCGACCGCCATGATGTTGCCCACCACATCGAGCGAATTGGAGCGCACATCCTTGTGCGGCAGATCGGTCTGGACAACGACTTTCGGGTTCTTCGGATCGGTCACATCCACGCCGGTGAAGTTCTTCGGCGCCGACTCGTGCGCGAGCCACAGAATGCGGCGGCCGTCCGCGGTCTTCTGCATGTTGATGCCTTCGCCGATGCCGCCGAAACCCGAGAGCTCGTTGTGCGAGATGAGCTTCATGTTCCAGGAGAGCGTCTGGCTCGCCTGCGCTTGCGGAGAGATCGTGTTCATTTTCTGGGCTTCTTCCTGGTTGTGTTGCGTTTTCTGGGAATGCCGGCCATCTGCTCGAGCACGGCGCACAGCACAGCGGTATCGTCGAGCGCGCGACCCTGGGCGAGCGCAGCCGAGTAATAGGCCTTGCTCGCTTCGAACAGCGGCGTCGGGCAATTGAGGCTCGATGCGAACTCGCCGATGATGTCGATGTCCTTCTGATACACCTCGCACTTCATCGTCGCCTTCGAATAGTCGTCGGCTATCATCAGCGGCGCGCGCACCTCGAACATGCGCGACGTCCCGGCACCGTCCTTTATCACCTCGTACAGCAGCTCGAGATCCAGCCCGGATTTGCGGCCGAGCACGATTGCTTCCGCAGCCGAGAGGTTGTGTATCGTGACCAGCAGATTGGCGATGAACTTGAGCTTGGAGCCGTTCCCGAATTCGCCGCAGTAATGCATGCTGCGCGCGAAACCTGCGAACACGCTCCGATACCGGTTCACGGCGCCTTCATCACCGCTCGCGTACACCGCGATATCCTTTGCCGCCGCCTGGGCGCCGGTGCCGCTGATGGGGCAATCGAGCACGACGATGCCCTTCTTAGCACAGCCGTCTCGCAAACGGAGTTTGACATCGAGCGGCATGGTGCTCGTTTCGATCACCACCGTGCCGCGCTTCGCGGTCTCTGCGATCCCGCCTTTACCGAAGAACACCGCCTCGCACGCGTTGATGCTGGGCAGCGAAGTGATCAGCACGCTGTTCTTGCCGGCAACGGCGGCTATCGACACAGCCGACTTGCCTCCGCGCCGCTTCAGCTCGTCGCGACGGCGTGGATCGAGATCGTAGCCGCTTACGGTATGGCCCGACGCGAGCAGGTGTCCTGCGAACGCGCCCCCCATGATCCCCAGGCCGATATGACCTACCGACTGGCTTGTTGTCATCGTTCTCCGTTCGTGCTGACGCAGTGCTGCTCTATTTCACCAGGCCGAGCGGCGCCATCACTTCCTTCAGATCCGAGTACTGCGCGGCGAGAAACTTCGTCATTTCCGCCGACCCCTTGAAGGTCCGCTCCCACTGGTTCTTTTCCGCCTGCTGCTTGAACTCGTCGCTGTCGACCACGCGCTTTAACACGCCTTCCCAGTACGCCGTCTGTTGTGCCGTGATGCCTTTCGCGCCGATCACGCCGCGCCAGTTCTCCCATACACCCTTGTAACCCTGCTCGGGCCAGGTCGGAACGCTCGCGAACACGCCGCGCAGGCGTTGTGGTGCCGTCGTCCCGAGGACGCGCATCTTGCCGGCCTGGATGTGCGGCGCGACATTGATGGTGCCGGCCGAGATGACGTCCACATGGCCGCCAAGCAACGCGGTCACTGCTTCGCCCGAGGAATTGAAGCTCACCAGCTTGAGCTTCTTGATGTCCACGCCACCCGACAGCAACGGCAACGCGATGGCGATGTGGTGCGTTCCACCGGCTGCGCTGCCGAGCCCTATGCTGAGCGAGGTCGGATCCTTCTTGAGCGCCTCGACCAGATCCTTGCCGGTCTTGATCGGGGAATCCGGGCGCACCGTCAGCGCAATGTGCTCGGTGAGCAGCACAGCGAGCGGCGTGAAATCGCTGTAGCTGACCTTGAGCCGGCCGTTGATGTGGTTGGTGAGGATCGTCGACGAGGTAATGCTCATCACGTGCGGGTTGCCGGCCTGCTGGGCGAGATAGTTGTATGCGACCGCATGGCCGCCGCCCGAGCGGTTGGTGACGGTGCTGCTGGTGGGCAGCAGCTTGAGGTCGGTCCAGATTTTCTGCACCATGCGCCCGGTCGCGTCGAGCGATCCGCCGGCGCCCGCAGGCACGATCAGCTCTACGTTGCCCTCGGGTTGCCAGTTTTGTGCGATCGCCGTAGCGGAGCAAACCGCCAGAAAGACGCCGGCGCACCATCTCCTTGCCGAGATCCTGCGCATACTGTTCTCCTCCTTCGTTGGTTTTCGGGGCCGAGTCTCAGTTCGGCTTCATGTTGAGTCGCGCCTGCTCCGCTTCTTCGGCCGTCATGGAATCGATGCGATGCTCGAGATACGGCGTCGAGCGCACGGCCGCATAACGGGCGAATGGGGACTGAACGAGCAGCCGGTATTTCGCTCCGCGCGGCACGTATACGATGTCGCCCTGCCCTATCTCCTTCTGCTCGTTGGCGCAGGTGGCGAGCAATGTGCCGCTCAGAACATAGACGAACATCTCGTGGTCCGACACGGTGTCGAGCTCGTCGTAGCCGCGGGGCACGTCGAAGAAACCGAACGCCAGCCGCTCACCCTCTATCCACGTGGTGCGGCGTGCGGACACGGCAGGCGCGTCGAGCGAATCGAGTATCGGGTAGTAGCAGTTGTTGAGGCCCTCGATGATGACCTGCGACTTGCCTTGGGCTTTCTCGTGCTTGTCGCGGTCGCCGACGTTGTACTTCTTGTTGACCTCGTCGACCGTCATCGCCTTCTCGGGGACGGCTTCGTCTTCGGCGAGGCCGACCACCGTCCACGTCTTGTCCTTGATGTACAGGTACTGGACGTTGCCGTCCTCGGTCGCTTTCATCGAGTGCCGGGCGTACGCGGGCGCATGCACGAACGTGCCCGGCGAGACGATGCGGCGGTCCTTGCCGACGATCGCGTTGATCTTGCCGCGCACGGGGAAGATCAGCAGCTCGTTCGGATGGTAGTGGAGCTCGGAGCCCGTGCCTGCATTCTTGTGCAGCAGGCAGAAATACATGTACTTGCCCTCGATCACCGGCGCCTTGCCGGTCGACAGATGAGGCGTGAGGTAGTTGGCTTCAAAATGTTCGAAACGATAGAAAGGCATGCTTCCTCTGCTGGCGGCGTTTCAGGCGGGTGATGATAGCTGCGCTGCGCGCAGTCGCGCAACGGTATCGTCTATGAGGTGACGCGAAATGTGGACGGGCTCGGGCAGATCGGGCAGCGCGTCGATGTCGAACCAGCGCGCATCCTCGAGCTCCACGCCGTCCGGCTTCACTTCGCCCGATTCGTACTCGAGACTGAACGCCATGACGAGCGAATTCGGAAACGGCCACGGCTGGCTGCCGAAATAGCGCGGCCGATGCGAACGCACGCCGACTTCTTCCAGCACTTCGCGCATCAGCGCATGTTCGAGCGTCTCGCCCGCTTCGACGAATCCCGCGACGACCGTATAACGCCCCGGCGCGTAACCGGGCTTGCGCGTGAGAAGAATCTCCCGACCGCGCGTGACGAGCGCCATGACGACCGGCGCTATGCGCGGATAGTAAAGCTGTCGGCAGCTCTTGCATTCGCGCGCGCGATCCGCAGCGTGCGCCCCCGTGAGCTCGCCACATACGCCGCAGTAGCGGTGCGTACGCTCCCATTCGAGTATCTGGAAGGCACGGCCGGCGACTTCGGAGGTCAACTCGTCGCTAGCCAGGATGAGGTCGCGCATGCCGACCAGGTCGGTGCCCGCCGGAAGCGGCTGCTCGTCATGCAGCGCCGTCGCATAGCAATGCACGCCGTCGAGCATGCCTATGTAATGACCTGACCGCGCGGCGGCCCCGAGCTCTTCACGGCGCAACGCGGGCAGCTGCAGCGATCCGCCCATGCGCATGACGAGTACCTTGCCGCGGCGGAATGCACACCAGATCGCGAGATCGCTGCCCTGGGCCGGCGCGACGTGGCCCGGCTCAAAGCCGCGCGTCATAGCTCGCCGCCGAGCAGACGTTGCGCCGTGCGGTAGCACACGTCCTCTCGTTCCTTGTCCGTAAGGCGCGGCACCGAATCGAGATGGTCGACCGGATGCATTTCACCCATGTCGAACGGAGCATCGGTGCCGAGCACTACCCGCTCGGAGCCGACGACGTCGAGCAGGTGCCGGGTCGCCTGCGGGCTGTGCGTGAGCGCATCGAAGTAGAAGCGCTTGAACATGTCCATGGGTTTGGTCTTGGTGATCGCACTCGTGTCCGGCCGGACCGTGTGCCCGTGCTGAAAGCGGCCGATCTGGTACGGCAGAAACCCGCCGCCATGCGCGAGCAGTATCTTGAGATCGGGCAGCTCGTCGAGCGCGCCGCTGAACATGAGCTTTCCGACCATGATCGTCGTGTCGAGCGGATTGCCGATGAGATTCGTGAGATACCAGCAGTCGAGGCGCCCGGCCGATCCCTGCGTGTTGGGATGGGCGAACACCATGACCTTGAGTTGCTGCAGTCGCTTCAGGACCGGCCGGAACTTCGTATCCGCCAACTCTTCTTGTCCGATGGCCGTCGCGATCTCGACCGCCTTGAATCCGTAATCCTTGACGACGCGCTCGAGCTCGGCGATCGCAAGCTCGGGCTCCTGCATGGGCAGCGTGGCCATCCCGCGCAAACGGTCGGGGCGAGCCTGCACCATGCGCGCCACGCCTTCATTTACTATCCGGGCGGTCTTCGCGGCCTGCTCGCCCTTCAATCCATAAAAGAACGTCTGCGGTCCGGGTGAGATGTAGGCGATGTCGATCTTCTTGCGGTCCATGGACTCGACTTTCGCATCGGCGTCGTAGAACTCCGGCTCGAGGCCGAATCGCACTTTGCCCCGCACGAAAACGCGTTTGTGGCCTTCGCCTTCGACTTTGGTCTGGTAGAGATCCGGCTGCTCGCGCCACGCCTCGACGATCGTTTCCGGGATGACGTGGTTGTGCAGGTCTACGCGTTTCATTCAGCTCTTCTCCTTGGGTTGCTATGTTGTTGCGTTGCTTCAGTTTTTGCGCGCGCCTGGCGTGGAACGCGTCGCGGCGATGTCGGCGGCATGATGAGCTGGGGCAGGCCGCTCGCCGGCAATCCGAACAGCCCCAGGTCGAACAGCCGGTTCGTCTCGGCAGTGAGGATGTGTGCGATTTCTTCGCTCGCGGCCGAAGGTTTGCGCTCTGCAGGCTGGCCCAGCATCAAAATGCGGTGCACGTTGGCATCGGCGATGGGAAATGCGGCTATCGTTCCAGCCTGCACATCCTCATGAAACGTCGATACGGGCATCACCGCCGGTCCTATGCCGCGCAGCAGGAGGCGGCGGATCGCTTCGACTGCGTCTATTTCGGCGTCCACATTGAGGCGCGCGCCGTAGCGGCGCACCTGATCGTCCACGATAGACCGGATTGCTTCGGTGGTGATGACGGGCGTCTTGGCGAGCTCGGGAAGCGTATAGAAGCGCCGGGTACCGCGCGCCTCCGGCGTCGCGAGCACGACGATAGGCTCGGAGATGAGCGGCGTAAGCTTCAACGCGCGCGAGGGTGCCGGGCTGGTCAATAGACCGACATCGACGCGCCCGGCAAGAAGCGCATCGTACAGCTGTATGCTGAAGCCTTCGACGACTTTGAGCAAAATCTGCGGACACTGCCGCTTCACGCGCTCCACGATGCCGGGAAGCACCAGCGGCGCGATCGTCGGAGAGAGACCGAGCACGACGCGGCCTTGCGGCATGTCGGTCGTCGACCGCAGCTCGTCCTGGGCGCGTCCCAGCTCCCGCATGATGCGTCGGCAATGGTCCACGAACTGGCGCCCTGCGCCTGTGAGCCGCACGCCGCGCGGCAGGCGCACGAGCAGCTCCGTCCCCAACTCTTCTTCCAGGCTGCGCAAGTGCCGGCTCAACGCCGGCTGCGCGATGCCGAGATGCTGCGCGGCACGCGTGATGCTGCCCAGGTCGGCAATCTGAACGAAGTAGCGGATGCTGCGCAAATCCATGATTCATGTGCTGCCGGCAGGCGGGAGCAGACGGTTATCCGGCGGCGGTATGCAACGCGGGAGTGATAACAAACTGGCATGAATTTGACCCGACGTCAATGATGTCGGCCGGTCTATCCCGCGAGGGGCGCAGCGAAAAGCCCCGGGGCAGCATCGCCGGGAGTCAGTGAAACCCATACAGATCCGTTATGGGACAAATTCCAAAATTATATTTGTCACGCATAGGTGCGCTGGCTAACATTCCCGGCACTCAAGGCCTCGCTGCGCCTCGTGCGGGCCGCATGCGTCGCCGCGCACTGGAGGATAATCGCAGTGAAACAGATCAACGTCGGCATCATAGGCACCGGATGGTGCGGCGGCATACGCGCGGAAACGTGCGCCGCCAACCCGCTGGTGAAGGATATCCACATCGCGGAAACGCGGCCCGAGCGCCTCGCTGAAGTCGCGAAGCTCGTGAACGCGAAGACGGCGAGCGCCGATTATCGCGACGTCCTAAAGATCGAGGACATCGATGCGGTGTTCATTTCCGCGACGCCCGAGGTGCTGCACTACCCGATGGCGCGCGAGGCGCTGCTCGCGGGCAAGCACGTCTTCCTCGAAAAGCCGATCGCCATCGAGCTGCACGAGGCCGACGAACTCATTTCCCTCGCCAACAAGCGCAATCTCAAATTCACGATAGGCTATTCGCAGCGCTTCAATCCGAAGTTCGCTTATGTGAAGAAGTCGATCAACGACGGCACGATAGGCAAACCGGTGAGCGCTCTCGTAAGCCGGCACATCACGCGCGGCCTCGGCAAGAAGATCACCGGCCGCACCAAGCTCTCTCCTGCCGCGATGGAAGCCACGCATGACTTGGATTTCGTGCTGTGGTGCCTGGAGCCTGCGAGGCCGGTGCGCGTGTATTCCACGGTGAATTACGGCGCGATGAAAGCTGCAACCGGTGGCGATATTCCGGACACGCAATACATCACCGTCACCATGGACAACGGCGTCTCCTTCGTCATCGGCGCGGGCTGGAGCCTGCCGCCCGGTTACCCGAACTTCTCGACGACCTGGATAGAAATGGTGGGCACGGAAGGCGCCCTCCTCGTGGACGACAGCCATCGCGATGTCATCCGGAATACGATGAAGGACGGGATGCAGCTGCCGATGTCGTCCATGCCGGGCGAATTCGTCGAGCATGCGTACGCCGGGCCTATGCAGGCGGAAACGGTGCACTTCCTCAATGCCGTAGGCATGAACAAGCCGGTGCTCGTTACCGCTGAGCAGGCACGGCAGGTGATGGAGGTGTACATCGCTGCCGATATCTCAGCCGAGCGCGGCGAACCGGTGAACCTGCCGCTGCCCGAATCGCGTACCCGCACCGCGGCAGGAGGTGCACAATGAGCCGCAAAGCGCAACGCATAGGTCTTGCCATCGTCGGCGCCGGCCGCGTCGGCCTCATCCGCGGCGAGCTCGCTGCCCGCTATCCCGGCGTAGACTGGATAGGCATCGCCGAAAAGAATCCCGAGCGCGCGAAGTTCGTCGCCGAAAAAGTCGGCGCGCAATTCATCACGTCCGATTTCCGCGAGCTGATCGCGCGCCCGGAAGTCACGGCCGTCATCGTATCCACGGACGAGCATCTGCATGTCGATCCGGTGCTCGCAGCCGCGGAGCGCGGCCTGCCGATGCTCATCGAAAAGCCGCTCGCGACGGATCTCGCCGAATCCGAGAAGACCCTCGCTGCGATACAGCGCGCAAAGTGCGATGCCGTGATCGGTTACACGCAGCGCTTTCGCCGTCGCTGGCTGGTCGCCAAAGAAAAAGTGCGCACGGGCGCGCTCGGTGATGTGACGACCGTGACTTCGCGCGGCTTCATGAACCGCCTCGTTGCGATCGACAACTACAAGCGCACCGACAATCCGGCCGGGATTTCGCCCATGGTCATCTCGGGCACGCACGCGCTCGACGTCGTGATGTGGATGATGGAAGCGAAAAAACCGGTGGAGGTGTACGCGCGCTCGGTGAACAAGGCGCTCGGACCGACCTATCAGGGCATCGATGGCACCGGCTACATCATCACGTTCGAGGATGGCTCGATTTATCACGGCCTCATACAGTGGGGCTTGCCGGTGGTCTGGCCCGGTGCGGTGTACAGCCTGGAAGTCGGCATCGTCGGCACCGAAGGCGTGCTGACGATAGACGACACACACCGCGACATCGTCCTTGCCGTGGACAAGGCGCAGGGAGAAGGCTACGCGCCCGACCAGTCGCGCCGCGTCGACTTCCTTACGAGCTATCCGGTCGGCGACATGGCGCTCGGCGAATTGCGCGGACCGATGCGCGAGGAAACGAACTCGTGGCTCGCGCGCCTCGCATTGGGTCTGAAAACCCAGCATGCGACAGCGGCCGAGGGCCATAACCGGCTCATGCTGACGAAGGCGATAGACCTGTCGGCGCGGTTGAAGCGCCCCGTGAAGTTGCCGATCACGCCCGAAGACGAAAAACAAACGGCGTGATCTTGCTTTACCGCCCGTGGCCGTACCGTCGCCGCGGGCGTCCCGAGCGCGGTAACACGTAGCGATCGTCGAACGATAAAAGGAGGATAGCCGATGAAACGCTTCAAGCTTGCAGCGTGGTGTGTGGGTTTGTTGGTATCGTGTGCGACCGTAGCGGCGGCGCAGACGACGGAGGAGAAATATCCGAACCGCCCTGTGCGTCTTCTGGTGCCTTATG
>JBLNBW010000174.1:0-3637 GCA_050260255.1 Rhodospirillaceae bacterium
GCGCGAGCGAGATACGGGAGGTGATCAGAAACTATGGCGAATAAAGGTTTGCTAAACAGATTGCAGCAGCGATTGTTAAGGCTACGGCGAGAGAACCACTACGAACCACACGACAACTTGCCGCGCTCGTGGCAGCGGCCGTTCCCACGCGCGAGCCACGGCAGGACCCGGCGACGCGTACGTTTCAAGCTCTACGGATTCACGTCAATCAGGAGCTCGAGGAGTTGTCGGTAGCGTTGCCCCAGTGCGGCGACCTGCTGGCGCCGTCGGGGCGCCTGGTCGTCATCAGCTTTCATTCTCTCGAAGACCGCATCGTCAAACGTTACATGCGCAGCCAATCACAGGCGGACAAGCTGCCCGCGCGCCTTCCCGTCCGCGTGCGCGATCTGCCCCAGCCCAGGATGCGCCTCGTCGGCCGCGCCATACGGCCGACCGAGGCGGAGATCCAGGCGAACCCCCGCGCGCGCAGTGCCGTGATGCGCATCGCCGAGCGTCTCCAGGGGGCTGTCTGATGACCCGCCTCAATCTGATCCTCTTTGCCGCGCTGGTCGCGTGTGCGCTGGCGCTGGTGAGCTCCCAGCATCAGGCTCGCAAGCTCTACGTCCAGCTCGAGAAGGAGCAGGAGCTCGCGAAGCAGCTCGAAGTCGAATGGGGCCAGCTGCAGCTGGAGCAAAGCACATGGGCGATGCACGCGCGCATCGAGAAGATCGCCACGAAGCAGCTCAACATGCGCGTGCCCCCGCCGTCGCGCATACAAGTCATACCCGCGGAGCCGCCACGTTGAACCAGGCCGCGTTCCACGTTCATCCTCTGCGCCTGCCGGCATGGCGGGCGCGCTTCCTCTTGATCGGCCTGCTGCTATGGTTCGTCGGGCTGATGGGACGCGCGATCTACCTGCAAGGGCTCAACAACGATTTCCTGCGCCAGAAAGGCGAGTCGCGCTATTCGCGCGTGATCGAGCTGCCGGCTACGCGCGGCATGATCGTCGACCGCAACAACGAGCCGTTAGCGATCTCGACGCCGGTCGAGTCGGTTGCCGCCAGCCCGGGCGATGTGACACTCACGAACGAGCAGGCGGCACGTCTCGCGCGGCTGCTGGAAACGGATGTCGCCGAGCTGCGCCGCAAGCTCGCCGACGACAAGCGCGAATTCGTGTATCTGAAGCGCCAGCTTCCGCCCGAGCTCGCCGCGCGCGTCGTCGAAATGAACATTCCCGGGATATTCCTGCAGCGCGAATACCGCCGCTACTATCCAGCCGGTGAAGTGATGGCGCATCTGCTCGGCTTCACCGACATCGACGACAAGGGGCAGGAAGCGCTCGAGCTCGCGTTCAACGACACGCTCACCGGCAAGGCCGGCAGTCGTCGCGTGATCAAGGACCGCCTCGGCCACATCGTCGAGGATGTGGACAGCATACGCACGCCGCAGAATGGCGCGCGCCTGCAGCTTTCGATAGACGCCAAGATTCAGTACCTCGCGTTTCGCGAGCTCAAAAAGGCGGTGATCGATCATCGTGCGAAGGCCGGAGGCATCGTCGTCCTCGATGCGCATACCGGCGAAGTGCTCGCGATGGCGAACATGCCTTCGTACAATCCGAACAATCGCGGGCGCTTGGATGCGCGGCGCACGCGTAACCGAGCCGTGACGGACCTCTTCGAGCCGGGATCGACGCTGAAGCCGTTCACGGCCGCCACCGCGCTCGAAGCCGGCACCGTGAAGCCGGAAACCGTCATACAGACGGCGCCGGGCAGGCTCACGATAGGCAACCGCACGATCCACGACGCCCACACCGAAGGCGCGCTCACCGTCGCGCAGGTGATACAGAAGTCGTCCAACGTGGGCGCAGCGAAGATCGCGCTCGGCCTGGCGCCCGAGCAGATGTGGACCATGTTCAACAAGGTAGGCTTCGGCAACGTGCCGAAGTCGGGTTTCCCCGGCGAAGTGCCCGGGCGGCTGCGCGCATACGCAGGATGGAAACCGATTGAGCAGGCGACCATGTCGTACGGCCACGGCATTTCGCTCTCGCTGCTGCAGCTCGCGCGCGCCTACACGATATTCGCGACCGACGGCCTTATCCGCCCCGTTACGCTGCTCAAGCGCGACACGCCGGAGGAAGGCACGCAAGTCATTTCGCCGGACACGGCGCGCGCGGTGCGTCGCATGCTGGAAATGGTGACGCAGGCGGGCGGCACCGCACCGCGCGCCCAGATCACCGGGTATCGCACCGCGGGCAAGACCGGTACGGCGCACAAGCTCGAAGGCAAAGGCTACGCGCACGACAAGTACGTATCGTCCTTCGTCGGTTTCGCGCCCGCTTCGGCGCCGCGGCTCATCGTCGCCGTGATGATCGACGAGCCGCTGGGTCAATACTATGGCGGCACCGTCGCTGCACCGGTGTTCGCCGAGGTAATGGCCGGCGCGCTGCGGCTCCTGAGCGTCGCACCCGATGCGCCGGTGAACAACGTCGTGCTGCCGCCGCCCTCGGCCGAGATCAAGGAGGAAGTGTGAGCACCGCGGCCGCACGCGAAGGCTTCGATATGCGCGCGCTCGCCGGTCTGCCCATGCGCCGTCTCGTGACCGACAGCCGTCAAGTGCGTCGCGGCGACACGTTTCTCGCGTATCCGGGCGAGACGCAGGATGGCCGCCGTTACATCGCGCAAGCGATTGCTGCGGGCGCCGCGTGCGTGCTGTGGGAGTCGCGCGGGTTTATCTGGCGCGATGAATGGCGCGTACCCAATCGGGGCATCAGCGAGCTGCGCAGACATGCCGGTGAAATCGCTGCTGCGGCGTACGGCCATCCGACCTCATCCCTCTGGGTCGTCGGCGTGACGGGCACCAACGGCAAGACCTCGTGCAGTCAGTGGGCGGCGCAGGCATTCACGCAAACCGGGCGCAAGTGCGGCGTGATCGGCACGCTGGGCAGTGGCTGGCCCGGGCGCCTGGAGCCGCTCGTCAATACCACGCCGGATGGCGTATGGCTGCAGGCACGGATGGCACGCTTCCTGCGGCGGGGCGCGAAGGCGGTGAGCATGGAAGTCTCGTCGATAGGCCTCGACCAGCATCGGGTGTCGGGAGTCGAATTCGACGTCGCCCTATTCACCAATCTCACGCGCGATCACCTCGACTATCACCGCACCATGACGCGCTATCGCAAGGCCAAATCCGAGCTGTTCCGCTGGCCGGGCTTGAAGCATGCCGTGCTGAACCTCGAAGACGGTTTTGGCGCGACGCTCGCGCGCGACATGCCGCGCGGTCCGCAGATACTCGGCTACGGGTTCGATCCGCTGCCCCGGATATCGCGGCGCGCGCGTTTCGGCCGCGTCATCGGACGCAATCTGCGGCTGCACCGCGACGGCATGGCCTTCGACGTGAGCAGCCCGTGGGGCGACACGACGATCGATAGCGCGATGATAGGCCGCTTCAATGCCGTCAATCTTTTAGGCGTGCTGGGTGTCCTGCTCGCGAGTGGCGTGCCGCTGCAGCAGGCGTCGCGCGTTCTCGGGCGTGTGCGTCCGGCGCCCGGCCGCATCGAGCGCCATGGCGGAGGCCGACGCCCGCTTGCCGTCATCGATTACGCGCATACACCCGACGCCCTGGAGAAAGTGCTCGGCGCTTTGCGCGAAGCCGCGAACCAGGC
>JBLNBW010000175.1:0-7775 GCA_050260255.1 Rhodospirillaceae bacterium
GGCGTGGTTTCTTGATTGACAAAGCAATGGTTTCCTATAAAATTGCGCGTCTATCCTGCGCCCCTGTCCCGCTAGCCGGACAGGATGCAAACATTGCCCAGATGGCGGAATTGGTAGACGCACTAGGTTCAGGTCCTAGCGGTGGCAACACCGTGGGGGTTCGAGTCCCTTCCTCGGCACCATCTTCAGCACGACGTTGCGCGGCGGTGGATGCGGCACGATTCTTCATGCGAATCGCGCCGCATACCTGACCACCGAGATCGCGGTCGCAGCGTATTCCTACGATTTGAACGGGTGCCGCCGCACGATGGTCTGGTCGCGGTCGGGCCCCGTTGAAATCAGATCGATCGGCACGCCGCACACCTCTTCCATGCGCTTCAAGTAATCCTGCGCTGCGCGCGGCAGATCCGCGTAGTTCGTGATGCCGACCGTGCTGTCGCTCCAGCCCGGCATTTCCTCGTACAGCGGCTCGCATTCCGACAGCATTTCCGCGCCGAACGGCAGGATGTCGCTTTCGACGCCTTTCATCCGATAGCCGACACCTAGGCGCACGCGCTCCATGCCGTCCAGGACATCGAGCTTGGTCACGCACAGCCCCGACACGCCGTTGATCTGGATCGAACGCTTGAGCGCCGCGGCGTCGAACCATCCGCAGCGCCGCGGACGGCCGGTCGTCGCACCGAATTCGTTACCACGGCTCGCAAGATGCTTGCCCACCTCGTCGTCGAGCTCGGTCGGGAACGGTCCGGAGCCCACGCGGGTCGTGTACGCCTTGGTGATGCCCAGCACGTAATGCAGGCTTTGCGGGGCGACCCCCGCACCTGCTGCCGCGGCACCCGCCACGCAGTTGCTGGACGTGACGTACGGATAAGTGCCGTGATCGACGTCGAGCAGCGTGCCCTGCGCCCCTTCGAACAACAAGTTGCTGCCGGCCCGCTGCGCTTCGTACAGCAGGCGCGGCACATCGCCCACCATCGGCAGGATCCGTTCGGCGAATGCGAGCGCATCCTCGAGCGTCTGATTGAAGTCGATCGTGTCCGTGCGGAAATACTGCTTCAGCACGAAGTTGTGGTAGTCGAGCGCTTCCCCGAGTTTCGCAGCGAAGCGCTCGCGATGGAAGAGATCCTGCAGGCGGATGGCGCGGCGCGCCACCTTGTCTTCGTATGCCGGTCCGATGCCGCGTCCCGTAGTGCCAATCTTCGAAGCGCCCTTCGCCGCTTCGCGCGCGCGATCGACCGCCGCGTGATACGGCAATATCAGCGGGCAGGCTTCGGAGAGCTTGAGGCGCGACTGGACATCGACGCCGGCGCGCTCGAGCGTCTCCACCTCTTCCATCAACGCATTCGGCGACAGCACCACCCCGTTGCCGATGTAGCACGCGACCTTCTCCCGCAATATGCCCGACGGTATGAGATGCAGCACCGTCTTCTTGCCGGCAATGACTAGCGTGTGTCCCGCGTTGTGCCCGCCCTGAAAGCGCACGACGCCCTGCGCATGATCCGTCAGCCAGTCGACGATCTTGCCCTTGCCTTCGTCACCCCACTGGGTGCCTACGACCACTACATTTTTCGACATAACGTTGAAAATCCCGGTTGTCCGCCATGCGCCACGCGCTTCATCGCCGCGTGCGTTTACGCGGCGTCTTCGCTGGCGCGATCGTTTCCACTGTCCACTTCCCTGCCCGCTTCGTGAGCTGCCGCGTGCAGTTCGTTTCTAACTTTGCGCCCGCGTGCCCCGGCAATCCAACGATTACCGGTGTTCCGCGCGCACGCAGCGCCGCAATCCTGCGCTGGAGCTCGGTATCGCTCGGCGCATAAGGTGCAAGCACCGAAACGCGCTCTTCGACCGCGGCGCCTACCGCTGCAAGAGCGCGCAAGTCCATGCTGAATCCTGTTGCGGGACGCGCCCGGCCGAATGCCTTGCCGATCTCGTCGTAACGCCCGCCCTGTGCCAGCGCGTTGGGCCGCCCCTCCGAATACGCTGCAAATACCACCCCCGTGTGATAGTGGTAGCCGCGCAGCTCGGCGAGATCGAAGCACCGTATATGCGCGCCGTCCTCCAGCTGCTCCGACAAGGCCGCGAGATCGCGCAATGCCGCTCGTATCTCGGGATACCGAGGCAGCACCCGCCGCGCACGGGCCAGCACTTCGGCGCCGCCGTACAGCTGAGGCAGCGCAACCAGCGCCTCCCGCGTCTCGCGACGCAGCCCGGCGGTGAGCTCCTCCAGCGCCGGCACGTTCTTCGACTGCACCGCGCGGAAAAGCTCCGACTCGAGGCTCGCGTCCACGCCGCCATGCGAGACGACGCTGCGGAAAACGCCGACATGTCCGATGTCGAGATGCACTTGCCGCACGCCGCTCGCGGTGAGCGCGCGCAGCATCAACCGCTGCACCTCGATGTCACTCTCGATCCGGGCATGCCCGTACACCTCCGCACCGATCTGCAGCGGCTCGCGCGTCTGGTTCGTCGCGTCGGGCAGCGTGCGCAACACGCTGCCTGCGTAGCACAGGCGCGTGACGCCTTTGCGGTTCAGCAGATGCGCGTCGATGCGCGCCACTTGCGGAGTGATGTCGGCGCGGACTCCCAGCGTGCGGCCCGACAGCTGATCCACGAGCTTGAACGTCTGGAGATCGAGATCGTGCCCGGTCCCGGTGAGCAAGGATTCGAGGTATTCGAGCATAGGCGGCATGACGAGCTCATAGCCGTGCACCCGGAAGAGCTCGAGGATGCGGCTGCGCAGCGCCTCGATGCGCGCGGCTTCAGCGGGCAATATGTCCTCGATGTATTCCGGGAGCAGCCAGGTTCTCGTCATGATGCGGTGCAGCTCGGATCTATGCAGTGAGCGGATTATAGAGGAGATCGACGGCAGCTTCGCCGTGCGCTCAATGGCGCACCAGGTACAGCAGCAGAAGCCCGACCAGCATCGAAGTCAGTCCGACGAACCGAATCTGGCCGTCGCTCATCTCCGTAAGCCGCCGAAAGGTGTCACGCCAAAGCGTAGGCACCAGGAATGGCAGTATCCCCTCGATGACCAGCATCAGCGCGAACGCGAGCAGGAGACTGTTGCTCATGACATGGCACGCGCGGGTGGCCGCCCCGCCGCTACTTGCTCGGCTTTCCGCCGGACCTGAAATACTTGAAGAACTCGGAGTTCGGCTCGAGCACCATCACGTCGTTCCGGTTCTTGAAGCTCGATTTGTAGGCCTCGAGACTGCGGTAGAACGCGTA
Source organism: Rhodospirillaceae bacterium (assembly GCA_050260255.1). GTDB lineage: Bacteria > Pseudomonadota > Gammaproteobacteria > Burkholderiales > SG8-41 > JAQGMV01. The sequence goes on from JBLNBW010000175.1 coordinate 3,229, forward strand.
GAACTCCGGATTCGACTCGTAGGCGCGTGCGTAGGTGGCTGACGCTTTTGCATCGCCCTCGCCCTTGATGCGCTGCGCTTCCCGATAAGCCTGGGCCACGATCACCTCACGCTGCTTGTCGGCGTCGGCGCGGATTTTTTCGGATTCCGCCGCACCGGTCGATCGGAGCTCGTTCGCGACGCGCTTGCGCTCGGCTTCCATGCGGCGATACACCGATTCGCTCACTTCCTGCGGCAGGTCCACCCGCTTCAAGCGCACGTCGAGCACTTCCACGCCGATCTTGCGCGCGTCGTCGTTCGCGCGGTCGCGCATGAGCTCCATGATCTTGTCGCGCTCGCCGGAGACGACGTCGTGCACGGTGCGATTGCCGAACTCGGCACGCAGACTGTCGTTGATCGTCTGCAGCAGCCGCGTTTGCGCTCTCGGCTCGTCGCCGCCGACGCTCACGTAGTACTGCCGGACATCGGTAATGCGCCACTTCACGAACAGGTCCACGAGCACGTTCTTCTTTTCGGAGGTAAGAAAACGCTCCGGCTCCGCGGTGTCTATCGTCAATATGCGGATGTCGAAATAACGAACGTTGTCGAGGAGCGGAATTTTCAGGTAAAGCCCGGGCGCCCGCTTCACGTCGACCACTTCACCGAGGCGGAACACGATGGCGTTCTGCCGCTGGTCTACGATGAACAGCGACAACGATGCCGTAACGAGTACGACCACCAGGATAACGAGTATGGTGCCCACGTTCATGCGCATCAGCGGCTCTCCCGGTCGCGGCTGCGGAACGCTTCGCGCGAGCGCGACGTAGCGGCGGCATCGCCTGGCGGCTGCGCCGGCTCAGGCTTGGTCGCGGGCGCCTGCTCCGTCGGCGCTCCGGGGCCCGTCATCTGCATGATCTTGTCGAGCGGCAGATACAGGAGATTGCTGCCCGCCTTCTGGTCGACCACGATTTTTGTCGTATTGGTGAAAATCTGCTGCATCGCGTCCAGATAGAGGCGGTCGCGGGTGACCTGCGGCGCCTTGTTGTATTCGGCGACGATCTGGCGGAAGCGCGCAGCGTCACCCTCGGACTGCTCGATCACGCGGCCGCGATAGCCTTCCGCCTCCTGAATCAGCCGCGCCGCCATACCGCGCGCCTTCGGAATCACGTCGTTGGCGTACGCCTGGCCTTCGTTCTTCTGCCGCTCCCGGTCCTGCCCCGCCTTCACCGCATCATCGAACGCCGCCTGCACCTGCTCGGGCGGCTGAGCGTTCTGCATCGTCACCTTGCTGATGTTGATGCCCGCGCCATAGCGATCGAGTATGGCCTGCATCAACTTGTGCGCATGGGTTGCAACTTCCGCACGCCCTTCGTACAGCACGTAGTCCATGCTGCTCTTGCCGACGATTTCGCGCACCGCTGTTTCCGCGGCCTGCAGTACGGATTCATCCGGCGCCCGGCCGTTGAAGAGATAGTCGTTCGGGCTTTTCAGCACGTACTGGACGGCGAACTGGACGTCGACGATGTTTTCGTCGTCCGTCAGCATGAGCGATTCCTTGAGCACCTTGCTGCGCACGTTGTTGCGATAGCCCACCTCGACGGTTCGGACCTGGGCGAGGTTCACCACTTCCGCGGTCTCTATCGGAAAGGGCAGATGCCAGCGCGGTCCCGGCATCGTGGTTTCGATGTAGCGACCGAAACGCAGCACGACGCCGCGCTGCCCTTCGTTCACGATGTAGAAGCCGCTCGCAAGCCACACGAGCATGATGAGCAGAAACAACAGGCCTGCGCTGCCGCCCATGCGCCGCGGCTGGCCGTTCGACGGTTGACCGTTGCCCCCGCGGCGGCCGAACAGTCGGTCGAGACGGCGGTTGAAGTCGCGCCACATTTCTTCGAGATCGGGCGGTCCCTGGTTATTGCCGCCACCGCCGCCGGGACGCCGGCCCCATTGCGGATCGTTGAGGGACATGAGTATGCCTGCGAGCCGCGTCCGCCAGCCCGTACTCGATCCAGGCAGAGAACCGCCTTCCGCAGTCGCTTCAGCGTGAATAGAAGAGACCCGCCCTTTGCGCGTACGCTGAAGGATGGAGTCGCGAACCGACCGGAAGTAACGAACCATGAGGCTCAGAGTGAAGTGTTATGCCGCAGCGGGATTATTGGTTTCAGACGGACGTAACGCGTCGGCCGCATACTCCTCGAGTGCTAGCCGCGCGAGATCGACTCCTGTGCCCGTCTGGGCGCTCAGCCAGACGCCGGCGATTTTACCATATTCGTCACGCTCCACCCGGGGCTCGAAGCTGGTGAGGTCGATCTTGTTGTAGACCAGCACCTGCGGCGTGCGGTCCCCCCCGATCTCTTTCAACACCTCGTTGACCGCCTCGATCTGGGTCTCGCGATCGGGACTGCTGGCGTCGACGACGTGCAGCAGCAGATCGGCGTGGACGGTCTCCTCCAGCGTCGCCCGGAACGCTGCGACGAGCGAGTGCGGCAGATGCCGAATGAATCCGACGGTATCGGACAACACCACTGCTGCGCCCGACTCCATGTGGACGCGCCGGGTCGTCGTGTCGAGCGTCGCGAAAAGCTGGTTCGCGGCATACGTCTTCGCACGCGCCAGCCGATTGAACAGAGTGGACTTGCCGGCATTGGTATAGCCGACGAGCGAGACGCTGAAGACATGCGCACGCGCACGCGCACGCCGCTGCACCGCACGCTGCGCCTGCAGCCGCACGAGCTTTTCCTTGAGGAGCTTCACCCGCTTGCCGATGAGCCGGCGGTCCGTTTCGAGCTGTGTCTCACCGGGTCCCCGCAGCCCTATGCCGCCCTTCTGGCGTTCGAGGTGGGTCCACCCGCGCACGAGGCGCGTGGACAGATGTTCGAGTTGCGCGAGCTCCACCTGCACCTTGCCTTCGTGACTGCGCGCGCGCTGAGCAAAAATATCGAGGATGAGGCTGGTCCGGTCCACGACCCGGCATTGCAGGCGCTGTTCGAGGTTGCGCTCCTGCACTGGAGACAGCTGGTGATTGAATATGGTGAGCGGCGCTTGGGTGGCGGCGACGGTCTCGGCGATTTCCTCGACCTTGCCTTTGCCGGCGAAGAGCGCGGGATCCGGCTTTTCGCGCCGGCCTTTCACGACTCTCAACGCCCGCACGCCGGCGCTCGCGGCAAGCTCCTGCGCCTCAGCGAGGCTCTCGGCGTAATCGGGCTCGCCGAAATCCAGACCCACCAGGACTGCTTCGGATTTCCCCTGCTGATCGGCCATCAACTGCGGACGAAAAAGAACTTAGCCATCAGCCCCCTGCTCGAGCTGGAAATTCACCGCGCGCGCCGGCACGACAGTCGAAATCGCGTGCTTGTAGACCATTTGCGTGACGGTGTTTTTCAACAGGACCACGTACTGGTCGAACGAATCTATCTGCCCCTGGAGCTTGATGCCATTGACGAGGTATATCGAAACGGGGATGTGTTCCTTGCGTAAAGTATTGAGGAACGGGTCTTGTAGTAACTGCCCCTTATTGCTCATGTTGCCCTCGCGTTTCTCTTTATTGAGACTGCACTGTATCTGATTTTATGCCGTTGCGCCATACAGTTAGGCGATTCAACGACCTCCCCTGACAAAGGGATTGCGCCCGCTCTTGAGTTCGACAGCAAGAGGTGTGCCCTGCAGTTTGAAAGCGTCCCTGAAGAATCGTTCAAGGTAGCGCCGGTAGGTGTCCGGCACATGCTCGAGAGCGGTGCCGTGAACGATGATGCGGGGCGGATTCACGCCGCCCTGATGCGCGTAACGCAGCTTGGGCCGGACCATTCCCGCGCGCGGCGGTTGTTGCTGCTGGACAGCCGACTGCAACACGCGGGTGAGCCTTGGCGTCGGCAAACGCGACATCGCAGCGGCGTATGCGGCATCGATTGATTTTATGAGCCCTTTGAGGCCCTGCCCATGACGTGCCGAGATGAAATGAAGCCGGGCAAACGCGAGAAATGAAAGCTTCCGCGCGATCGACCGCTTGGCCATCTCCCGGTCATGCTCGGTCAACCCGTCCCACTTGTTGACGGCAACGACCAGGGCACGGCCGGCTTCGAGTATGAACCCGGCAATATGCGCGTCCTGCTCGGAGATGTCCTGCGTGGCATCGAGCACCAATACTGCAACGTTTGCATCAGATATCGCCTGCAACGTCTTGATGACACTATACTTCTCTGCGACCTCATCGACCTTGCCGCGCTTGCGGACACCCGCCGTATCGATGAGTGTGTAGTCGCGATGCTCCAAAGTGAAATCGATGTAGATCGAGTCGCGCGTCGTGCCTGGGCGATCAAAAACGATCACACGCTCTTCTCCGAGCAACGCGTTCACCAGCGTCGACTTGCCGACATTGGGGCGCCCGACGATGGCAATGCGAGGCCGCTCGCTTTCCTCGTCTCCCGGCACGACTGCCTCGGGGAAGTCCTCGAGCACGAGGCCCATCAGGTCGGAGATGTTCTCGCCGTGGGCCGCGGAGATGGAGAGCGGATCGCCCATTCCGAGCGCATGGAACTCCGCGGCCGCCGTCGCAGGGTCCATACCCTCGGC
>JBLNBW010000176.1:0-21807 GCA_050260255.1 Rhodospirillaceae bacterium
TCGACGAATTTCTGCAGATCCAGCCGCAGCTGATCCAGCTCGCAAGCCCGCCCGGCGTAACGGAGATGGTCGCGGCGCCCATGTTTGCGCTCGCGGCCATCGTGCTGCTCTTCGCCGTGCCGCTGCTCGCGATGCGCGCGATCGCCGAGGAGCGACGCAATCAGACGATGGTGCTGCTCATGTCCTCGCCGGTGTCGATCATGCAGATCGTGCTCGGCAAGTTCGTGGGGCTGCTCGTGTTCCTGCTGCTCATCGTCGCGCTGCTCTCGCTGATGCCGCTCTCGCTCGCGGCAACGACGCAGCTCGACTATGGTCTGCTCGCCAGCATACTGCTGGGGCTCGCGCTGCTCGCCGCCAATTTCGCCGCGGTGAGCCTGTACGTGTCGTCGCTCACCGCCCAGCCCATGGCGGCGGCGCTCGGCGCATTTGCCGCATTGCTCGCCATGCTGCTGATGGGCGAGACGGCGGGCGACAGTCTGCGCGCGCGGGCCTGGGAGATACCGGCCGCACTGGTGCAGGTGTTCTCGCCGCTCAAGAACTTCGAACCGCTCGGCAAAGGCGTCATCGATACTGCGGTGGTCGCGTGCTCGCTGCTGCTCACTATCATGTTTCTGATCCTGACCGTGCGTCGGCTCGACGCTCAACGGGTGCGTGGCTAGATGCGCATCGACCGACGTGTCCGTCTGCACATCGTGTTCCAGAGCGCGCTGTTTCTCGCGCTCCTGATCACGCTCGTCGCGCTGCTCGCGTTCGCTGCACGCGAGTACCGCAAGGAATGGGACGTCACACGCAGCGCGCGCAATACGCTGTCCGCGGGAACGACCGGCGTGCTAAAGCAGCTCGATGGTCCGCTGCAGATCACGGCCTATGCGGTGACGCAGGACGCGAGCGGCGCCGACCTGCACAAGTGGATACGCGACCGGCTTCGTCCCTATCAGCGCATCAAGCCGGACATCGGCCTGGAAATCGTCGATCCGCGCGAGCAGCCGAAGCGCGCCGCCGCCGCCGGCATCCGCGCGCCCAACGAGCTCGTGCTCGAGTACCACCGCCGCGTCGAGCACCTGCCGCTCGCCGACCTCAACGAGCAGAACTTCGCCAATCTGCTGATGCGGCTGATGCGCGGCGCCAACAGTCTCGTGCTGTGGCTCGAAGGCCATGGCGAGCGGCGGCTCGACGGCATTGCCAATCACGACCTCGGAGAATTCGGCCGTCAGCTGCAGCAGCGGGGTCTTAAGCTCAACAGCGTAAACCTCGCCATCGCGCAGGAAGTGCCTGCCAATGCAGCGGCGCTCGTGATCGCCAGCCCGCAAACCGATTTGCAGCCGGCGGAAGTGCAGAAGATCAAGCGCTACATCGACGGCGGCGGCAATCTGCTGTGGATGATAGACCCCGAGCCGCTGCACGGGCTGCAGCCGATCGCCGAGACGCTGGGACTGGTGCTCACCCCCGGCGTGGTGGTGGACCCGACGCTCAAGCCGCGCACGGGCCCGCCGGCATTCGCCGTCGCCAGCAGCTATGCGCATCATCCCGTGACGACCGGCTTTCAGCTCAACACGGTGTATCCGTTCGCGCGGCAAATCGGCACGCTCGACAACGAGGAGTGGCGCACGACGACGCTGGTGGAAGCCGCGCCCCGCGGCTGGGTGGAAGTCGGCCGGCTCGACGAGCGCGTGACCTTCGACAAGAACCGCGACTTCCCGGGTCCGGTGCCGGTCGCCGCAGCGTTCGAGCGCAACGTCGGCGATCGCCAGCAGCGTGTGGTGGTACTCGGCACAGGCCAGATGCTCGCCAATACGTTTCTCGGCAATGGCGGCAACCTGCAGCTCGGTCTCGCGATGGTCAACTGGCTCGCCGGGGAAGACAATCTCGTTGCGATAGAGCCGCGGCCCGCAGCCGACGCGCGCATCGACCTCGAGCCTACGATGCTGTACCTCATCGTGTTCAGCTTCCTCATCGCGCTGCCGCTCGCTTTCGTGATTGCCGGGACCGTCATCTGGTGGCGCCGGCGCAAGGCAGCCTGAGTCCCCGCGCACCATGCGCCGCTCGTGGATTACGCTGGCCGTCATGCTGGGGCTCGTTGCCGGCCTCGGGATGTGGCTGTGGCTGCGCCCGGCGGATGTGAAGCCATCGCGCGAGCGCGTTTCCGAGATCGAGCCCGACAGCGTCCGGGAGCTGCGCATCGAGTGGGCGAATAAGGCTTCGGTCGCGCTGAAAAAGGAAAACGGCGTGTGGCGCCTCGTCGCGCCGCGTGCAGGACGCGCCGAGCCGCTGCAGATCGAGCGCATCCTGTCGCTGCTCCGCGCTTCCTCCGAGCTGTCGCTGCCCGCGACCGATCTCGCGCGCTTCGAGCTCGATCAGCCGCGCGCCCGCATCACCGTCGACGGCGAACGCTACGCCATGGGCGGACTGAACCCACTCACCGGCGGCGTCTACGTGCAACGCGGCGACAAAGTGCTGCTGCTCGAGCCGCGCTACGCAGGCACCGTCCCCGGCGATCCCCAGTCCCTCAACGACCGCCGCGTGCTGGCCGCAGAAGAAACGCCAGTGTCGTTCACTTTCCCTCAGTTCAAAGTGGCGCAGGAGCAAGGGAAGTGGAACGTGACGCCGCGCGACGGCGAGTTGAGTCAGGATGACGTGCTGCGCTGGGTCGAAGGCTGGAAGCTCGCCGCCGGGCTGCGTGCCGAGCCTTACGACGGCCGGGCGCCGAAAACACACATCACCGTGGACCTGCGCGACGGCCGCCGCATTGCAATCGGTGTGGCCGAGCTCGAAGGCGAAATCGTCTTCACGCGCTACGACGAGCACATGCGCTATTACTTCTTCGCGAACAGCGCGAGACGCCTGCTTGCGCCACCGGGCGCGAGCCTGGCCGCCACGGGAGTGAAATAGCCCTCATGCCCGAGCTGCCGGAAGTCGAGACCACACGGCGCGGTCTTGCGCCCGTTCTCACCGGGCGCCGCGTGAGCCACGCGATCGTGCGCAACCGGGCGATGCGCGAGCCGGTGCCGCGCGCACTGGAGCGGAAAATCGCCGGTGCGCGGATACTGAGCGTCGAGCGCCGCGCGAAATACTTGCTCATCGTGAGCGACCGCGGCACGTTGATCGTGCACCTCGGCATGTCGGGACGGCTGTGGGTCGTGAACCAAGGCGCCGCGCCTGCAGCGCACGATCACTTCGACCTCGTGCTGGAAGGCGGCGCGACGGTGCGGCTGCGCGATCCGCGGCGTTTCGGATTGCTGTTGTGGCAGGAGCCCGGCGCGGCGACGCATCGCCTGCTCGCCGATCTCGGCCCCGAACCTTTCGACGCGGCTTTCGACGGCGCATATCTCTACGCGCAGACGCGTAATCGCAGCGCAGCGATCAAGCAGGTGATCATGGACAGCCGCCTCGTCGTCGGCGTCGGCAATATCTACGCGAGTGAGGCGCTGTTCCGTGCAGGCATCAATCCCAAGCTCGCGGCGCGGCGCATCGGCCGCGCGCGGTACGACGGCCTGGTCGTGCACATTCGCGCTACGCTCGAGGATGCAATACGCGCGGGCGGCAGCACGCTGCGCGATTACGTCGGCAGCAACGGCGAGGCGGGATACTTTCAGAACGCACACCTGGTGTACGGGCGCGGCGGCGAACCGTGCCGGGTATGCGGAAGCACGGTGAGAGAGCTACGGCAAGGACAGCGATCGACGTTCTATTGTCCGCACTGCCAGCGCTGATGCTGCGCCGTGACGAGTCAGGAGTTAGACGTCAGGAGCAGAGGTGAAGCGTGGTTCTACTGCTCACCCCTCACTCCTCACCGGCTGCGGCTTCGCCGTCAGCCGCAGGTACTTCTGCATCAGCTGCTCCTGCGTTTCCTGCCACTCCGGATTGAGCGGTATGCAGTCGACCGGGCATACCTTGCGGCACTGCGGCTCGGGGTGATGACCGACGCACTCGGTGCATTTGTGCGGGTCGATGACGTAATACTCTTCGCCCGCCGAGATCGCGTCGTTGGGGCACTCCGGTTCACAGACGTCGCAATTGATGCACTCGTCCGTAATCATCAAAGCCATGCTTATTTACCGCCCATCTGTCTGATTTTTTCGGCCAGCCGCTTCGCAACGCTGGGCGGCACGAATTTCGTCACGTCCCCGCCCAGCACCGAAATCTCCCGCACTATCGTCGCGGAAATGAACATGAAGCGCTCGCCCGGCGTGAGGAACACCGTTTCGACATCGGGATAAAGGCCGCGGTTCATCCCGGCGAGCTGAAACTCGTATTCGAAGTCCGACACCGCGCGCAGGCCGCGCACCACGACGCGCGCGCCGCGCTCCTGCACGAATTGCATCAGCAGGCCGGAAAATCCGCACACTTCGATGTTCGGCACGTCGGCCAGCACCTCGCGCGCCATGTCGACACGCTCGTCGAGCGTGAAGAACGGCCTCTTCGCGCGGCTGTCCGCGACGGCGAGTATGACGCGATCGAAAAGACGCGCGGCACGGCGCACCTGGTCTTCGTGACCGAGCGTAAGCGGATCAAACGTTCCCGGGTATACCGCGATGTGGTTCATGAGCCGTCCGTTTTAGTAATGCGTAGCTGACCTGCCCCGCATGCCCTTCCCTGTGCACCGCCCACCCGGACGGCGCCCGTATCGGCGTACCGCTTTCGCAGTACACCATGCCGTCGTTCGCGAGATGCGCAGGCAGCCGCTGAAACAGCATGTCCCACGGTGCGTCGGCAAACGGCGGATCGAGGAAAATGACGTCGTACTGCATGCGCGCGCGCTGGATAAATTCTAGCGCATCGGCTCTGACGACTTCCACCTGGCGGGCTTGCAGGGCTTCGCACGCGGCCTTGAGCGCACGCACGCTTGCCGCATCGCGTTCCACCATGACCACGTGCTTTGCGCCACGCGATGCTGCTTCAAAGCCGAGCGCGCCGCTTCCCGCGTACAGATCCAGCGCAGCACGGCCCGTGAGGTCTTGTCCCAGCCAGTTGAAAAGCGTTTCGCGCACGCGGTCGGGCGTAGGACGCAGGCCCGGCCGGTCTTCGAAGCGCACCAGCCGGCTGCGCCAGGTGCCGCCGACGATGCGCACGCGGTTGCTGGTCATGGCGTCGTATGCCGCGTCGCGTACCCTCGATTATCGTTGCTTGGTCGATACGGTGCGATCGTGGCTCTGCCCTGCGCCCACCACCACGGTCACCATGCGGCTCGCGTCCAGATGCCGCTTGAATGCAGCCCGCACGTCGGCTGCCGTCACGCGCTCGACATTCTTCACGAAATCTTCGAGGTAAGTGAGCGGCAGGCGGTAAAAACCGATCAGCGCCAGATATTCGAGGATCTTGCCATTGCTATCGATGCGCAGCGGAAATCCGCCGGCAAGATTCTGCTTTGCCGCGGTCAGCTCCTGCTCGGTCGGCCCCTTTGCGAGAAAGTCGCGCAGCGTCTGGTCCACCACCTTCAGCGCCTCGTCCGTCTGATCGCGCCGCGTCTGCATGCCGATCACGAAAGGCCCCTTGCGCTGGAGCGCGGAGAACGTGCTGTACGCGGAATACGCGAGCCCGCGCTTCTGCCGCACTTCTTCCATGAGCCGCGACACGAAGCCGCCGCCGCCGAGGACGTAATTGCCGACGAGCAGCGGGAAGTAATCCGGATCGGTGCGGCTGATGCTCGGCGCACCGACCAGGATGTGACTTTGCGTTGCGGGGTGAGCGATCCAGCGCGTGTCGGACGCGCCAAGATCGCGCACGGCGGGCAATGCCGGCGGCGCTTCCGTCCCTGCAGGCAGGGAGCCGGTAACGCGCTCGGCAATCGCTGCGGCTTCGTCGCGCGTGATATCGCCCATCAACGCAACCACGGCGTGACGGGCGACGTAGTGCTCGCGATAAAAACGCACCATGTCGTCGCGCGTCAGCTTCTCGACCGTTTCCACTTCACCCGACTGGCGCTGCCCGTACGGGTGGTCCGCGAACACCAGACGAAAGAAATTCACCGCCGCGATCGTTTCGGGCTTGGTATTCGATTCCCGGATCGCTGCAACGGTGCGGACTTTTTCGCGCGACAGCACGCCGTCGGGAAAAGTCGGCTTCTGAAGAACGGTCGCGAAAATAGCGAGCGCCTTGTCGCGCTCCTTAGGACTCGATAGCGTGCGCAGCGCAAGACCGCCGCGATCGGTATCGAAGCGCCCGGCCATGATCGCGCCGACGTCGGCAAGACGCCCCGCAATGTCGTCTTCGGTGAGGGTATCGGCACCGAGCTGCAGTATCCGATTCGTCATGCGCGCAAGACCCGCCTTTTGGCTGGCGTCGTAAGCAGCGCCGGCGGGAAACTCCACGGCGAGATCGAGTATCGGCAAGTCGTGATTCTCGACGAACAGCACGCGCGCCCCGCTTCGCGTCTCCCAATGCTGTATCGGCAATATTGCATGCGCCCAGCCGCTCGCTGCGAGCAGCAGCAGCGCCGCGCACCAGCGCATGGCTGACTTAGCGTACATGGTCTGCACCTCCGGGCGCCGGCGCAGGCCGCTCTGCGGGCAACGGTTGTGGGTCGAGGTAAGCGACCGTGAGGCCGTCGTCGACGAGATATTTCTTCGCCACCGCCTGCACCTGCTCCGGCGTGACGGCTTTGAGCTTTTCGATGAAGAGATCGATGTAGCGGTGTGAAAGCCCGGCGATCTCGAGCCCGCCAATCTGCCGCGCCTGGAACATCATCGAGTCGCGCTCATACACGTGGGACGCAACCGACTGCGCCTTCACGCGCTCGAGCTCTTCTGCGCTCACCCCTTTCTCGATCACGCTCTGGATTTCGCGCCGCAGCGCCTGCTCCAGTTCGCCGACATCCTTCCCCGGCGTCGGCGTCGCATAGAGCTGGAACAGCGCCGGGCCGCGGCCTATGCCGTCGTAGCCGGCGCCCGCGGAGCTTGCGATACGCTGATCGCGCACAAGACTGCGATTGAGCCGTGCGGCCTCGTTCGCGGACAGCACGTCGGACAGGACATCGAGCGCATACGGTTCCCAGTCGCGCTCCGGATCGACGAGTGCCGGCGCACGGTACGTCATGACGAGATTCGGCAGCTCCGCCGGCGCCTTTACCGTGATGCGCTGGATGCCGCGCTGCACCGGCTCGACTTGCGGCTTGCGCTCCGGCAGATCGCGCGCCTTCAAGGGACCAAAGTACTTCTTGGCAAGCGACAGCACTTGGTCGGGCTCGACGTCGCCAACCACAACGAGCAGCGCATTGTTGGGCCCATACCAGCGCTCGTAGAACGCGCGGGTGTCGTCCACGGTCATGTTCTGCAGATCGTTCATCCAGCCTATGACCGGCTGGCGATACGGATGCGCCTTGAAGACCGTCGCCATCATCTGCTCGACGAGCAGAGAGCGCGCCTGGTCCTCGACGCGCCAGCGGCGCTCCTCCATCACGACCTGAATTTCGCGTTTGAATTCGTCCGCGGACAGATTGAGGTTCGCCATGCGATCGGCTTCGAGCTTCAACGCAAGACCGAGCTCGCTCTTCTGCAACGTCTGGAAGTATGCGGTGGCATCGCGTGTAGTGAATGCGTTGTCGCGACCGCCGGCCGCTGCGATAAGACGCGAGAACTGCCCCGGTCCCACGTCCCGTGTGCCCTTGAACATCATGTGCTCGAGCACATGCGCCAAGCCGGTGTGTCCCGTCACTTCGTCGACGCTGCCGACGCGGTACCACACCATGGAAACGACCACCGGCGCGCGATGATCCGGTTTCACGATGATGCGCATGCCGTTGTCGAGCTTGAACTCGCGCGTCTGCGCCGCTGTCGCAGCAGTCGATGCAGGCCGCGCCGCGCCTGCAGGCGGTTGCGACGCCATCGCAGGCACGCTGCAAACGAGGCCCAGCACCAGGGCCGCAATGTGACGCTCGATTTTCATTCGGGGACCGCGATATGGGAATGTTGCTTCGGGTAGAATTGTAAGCGATCAGGCCGGCTGGACAGCAATGCGGCCTGCCTCCCGCATTCAGACTTTAATCTCGCATGTTTAGTTTCCTCAAGCGCAGGGGCAAGGACGAGCCCAAGCCCGAATCTGCCGAAGAGCTGGAACCTTCTGCCGAAGAAGCAGTCGCGCCGGCAGAAGAGCCGGTGGCCGCCCCGGCTGCCGAGCCCGTCGGCGAAGAGCCGTCCGAAGCAGCGCCTGCCGGCTGGCTCGGCCGGCTGCGCGCCGGACTCACCAAGACGCGCCAGAATCTCGGCACCAAGCTCACCGGGTTGTTCGGCGCCGGCCGCAAGCTGGACGAAGCGTTCTACGAAGAGCTCGAAACCGTGCTGCTCACGGCGGACGTCGGCGTCGCGGCAACCGAAACGCTGATCGACCGGCTGCGCACGCTGGCACGGCGCGAGCGATATACGGAGGCCGCAGAGCTCAAGGAAGGTTTGCGCACGCTGCTGCTCGACTTGTTGAAGCCGGTGGAGAAGCCGCTCGCGGTCGGCACGCACAAACCGTTTGTCATCATGCTGGCCGGCGTCAACGGCGCAGGCAAGACCACATCGATCGGCAAGCTCGCGCATTATTACCAGGCGCAGGGAAAGCGCGTGCTGCTCGGTGCCGGCGACACCTTCCGGGCGGCCGCCCGCGAGCAGCTCATCGCCTGGGGCGAGCGCAACAACGTCGCCGTCATCGCACAACAGAGTGGCGACGCGGCTGCCGTGATATTCGATGCGATCAACGCCGCGCGCGCACGCGACATCGACATCGTGCTCGCCGACACGGCAGGTCGCCTGCCGACGCAGCTTCACCTCATGGAAGAGATCAAGAAGGTGAAGCGCGTCATCGCGAAAGCCATGCCCGGCGCGCCGCACGAAGTGCTTCTCGTGCTCGACGCGAATACCGGCCAGAATGCGCTCACGCAGGTGAAAGCCTTCGATGCGGCCCTCGGCGTCACCGGACTCGTGATGACCAAGCTCGACGGTACGGCGAAAGGCGGCGTCGTGGCAGCGATCGCGCACGAGCGTGTGAACGGTGCGGCAATACCGCTGCGTTTCGTCGGCGTCGGTGAAGGGCTGGACGATCTCAGGCCGTTCAAAGCGGACGACTTCGTCGCCGCACTGCTCGGCGAGTAGGCCGACTGGCAACAATTGCCGCAGAGCCGGCGCCCGATCACGGGTACAATGCGCCGGTCGTCTTCTGTCCTGTGTCGGACTCGTCGTTCCCATGACAACAATGCACGCGTATCGATGATATCGCTGAGCCAGGTCGTCAAAAGGTATCCGGGGGGATACGAGGCATTGAAGCAGGTCTCGCTCGACATTGCGGCCGGCGAGATGGTGTGCGTCACCGGGCCTTCGGGCGCAGGCAAGAGCACGCTGCTCAAGCTCATCGCCGCCGTGGAAAAACCGACGAGCGGCAGTATCGTCGTGAGCGGACAGAACGTCGCGCGCTTGCGGCCCCGCGCTCTTCCCTACTTTCGGCGCGTGTTCGGGCTCATCTTCCAGGATCAAAAGCTCTTGCACGACCGCTCGGCGTTCGACAACGTCGCCCTGCCGCTGCAAATTCAGGGCTACGACGGCAAGGACGCCGCCAAGCGCGTGCGTGCCGCGCTCGACAAGGTGGGGCTGCTCGGCCGCGAGAAAGCGATGCCGGTGGCGCTCTCGGGCGGTGAACAGCAGCGCTTGTGCATCGCGCGAGCGATCGTACATCGTCCGGCGATACTTATTGCCGACGAGCCGACCGGCAATCTCGACGCGCAGCACGCCATAGAGCTCGCGTCGCTGTTCCGCTCGTTCAATCAGGTCGGCGTGACGGTGATCGTGGCAACGCATGACATACAGCTCGCCGAGGCTTTGCGGCCGCGCCATGTCCGCCTCGATGCGGGCCTCATCGCGCAGGTCGCGAAGCACGCCGAGGCAGCGTCGACATGAAGCGCTGGCTCGCGAATCACGGCCGTGCGCTGGCAGGCGCGTTTCGACGGATCGGGCGCGCACCGTTCGCTGCACTTTTCAACATACTCGTCGTCGGCATCGCGCTCGCGCTGCCGGTCTCGCTGTACACGGTGATTTACAACGTGCAGGCGTGGTCCCGGCACCTCCCGGGAGATCCCCAGATCACGCTCTTCATGCAACGCGAAGCGTCGCGAGCGGAAGTCGCGGAAATAGAGCGGCGGCTCAAGCAGCGGCAGGACATCAGGAAAGTCGCCTTCGTACCGCGCGACGAGGCGCTCGCCGAATTGCAGAAATCGACGGGCCTCACCGACGTGCTGCAGGGCCTCGAGCGCAATCCGCTGCCCGACGCGTTCATCGTCGAAGCGCGTGATCCGAGGCCGGAGGCACTGGAGCCGCTGCGGGCGCAGATGGCGCAGTGGCCCAAGGTCGAGCGGGCACAGCTTGATTCGGTATGGGCGAAACGTCTGGAAGCGGTTCTGCGGACTGCGCGCATCGCCGTCTTCGTGCTCGCCACGCTGCTCGCGCTGGCGCTCGTGGCCGTGACGTTCAATACCATACGGCTGCAAATCCTCACCCAGAAGGCTGATATCGAGGTCGCCCAGCTGTTCGGTGCGACCGCGGGTTTCATACGCCGGCCGTTCCTGTACGACGGCGGTCT
The DNA here is from genome assembly GCA_050260255.1 of Rhodospirillaceae bacterium. Taxonomy (GTDB): domain Bacteria; phylum Pseudomonadota; class Gammaproteobacteria; order Burkholderiales; family SG8-41; genus JAQGMV01. Next base: position 10,546 of record JBLNBW010000176.1, read on the forward strand.
GCTCGGGGCCTTGGGCGGCATCGCGGGCTGCGCCATCGTCGGCGGGGCGATCTTTTTGTTGAACCGCGAGCTGGCGCCCCTGTCGCAACTGTATGGTGTTGCGGTAGCGCTGCGGCCGGTGGCTTGGCCGGACCTGTTGGCGGTGCTGGGATTCGCCGCTTTCCTAGGGTGGCTAGGCGCGTGGCTGTCGGTGAGCCGTCACCTTGCCACACCCATAAGTCACTGACTTGCCGCAGGTTTTCTCCTAGCGCACCATTACCCGACTCCTGCTGTCGGGAACTTCCAAGCCTTCTGGCACTCTCATTGCTCGAGTGCTAAACTTGCTCTGTCTAGAGGGAGGTCCAGGGATGAACGCTTACACGTTACCGATACCGTCCGCGGCGGGCAGCCTCGAAAGCTACGTCCAGACGGTCAACCGGTTTCCTATCCTCACGCAAGAACAGGAGACCGCGCTGGCCCGGCGTTTTCGCGACGAGGGCGACTTAGAGGCGGCGCGTCAGCTGGTCCTGTCCCACCTGCGCGTAGTGGTCGCGATTGCCCGCGGCTACATGGGATACGGACTGCCGCAAGCCGACCTTATCCAGGAAGGCAATATCGGCCTCATGAAGGCCGTGAAGCGCTTCGACCCCGAGCACGGTGCGCGGCTCGTGTCCTTCGCCGTGCACTGGATACGGGCCGAGATTCACGAATTCATCCTTCGCAACTGGCGCATCGTGAAGATCGCCACGACGAAGGCGCAGCGCAAGCTGTTCTTCAACCTGCGCAGCCTGAAGCACTCGCTCGGCACGATGAGCCCCGCCGACGTAAAGGCGATGGCCAAGGAGCTCGGTGTGAAGGACGAGGAAGTCGTCGAGATGGAGACCCGCCTCACCGGCCAAGACATAGCGCTGGAGCCGGCCACGGACGACGATGAGGATGCTTACGCGCCGATCGCGTACCTCGCCGCCGACGAGGCCGAGCCGGCCGCCCGCCTCGAAGAAGAAGAGACGGAGCATCGCCGCGGCGTGGGCCTGCGCAATGCGCTGGCGAGCCTCGATCCGCGCAGCCGCCGCATCATCGAAGCGCGCTGGCTGACGGAGAACAAGTCGGCGACGCTGCACGATCTCGCCGCAGAGTTCGGCGTTTCGGCCGAACGCATACGGCAGATCGAAAACAAGGCGCTCACGAAAATGAAGGGCGTGATCGGTACGGCGGTCTGACCGAACGCCGACCCACTGCAAGCCCCGGCCGCTCATGCCGCCGGGGCTTTTGCTGTACGTTCAGGATGCGAGGAGCGCGCGTATGTCGTGCAGCAGCGCTTTAGGCCCCGCACCGTACTGCGCGAAGAGCCGCAACCGGCCCTCGCCGTCGAGGATGTACGTGCCCGCGGCGTGATCCACGGTATACGACCCGCCCGGCTGGGCTTGTTTTTGATAGAACACTTTGAAGGATTTCGCCGCCCGCGCCGTCGCGTTCGCGTCGCCGTAAAGACCGAGGAAGGTCGGATAGAACGAAGGGACGTACTGCGCGAGCACCTGCTGTGTATCGCGTTCCGGATCTACCGTCACGAAGAGCACCTGCACGCGCTCGGCATCGCGCCCCAGCTCTTTCATCACCATCGCAAGATCGTTCATCGTGGTCGGGCACACGTCGGGGCAATGGGTGAATCCGAAGAAGACGACCACGACTTTGCCGCGGAAGTCCTGCAGGGTGCGCGGCTGGCCGCGGTGATCGGTAAGATTGAGTTCCTTGCCGAAGTCCGCGCCGGTAACGTCGGTGAGCTGGAAGCGCTGTTCGCTGCTGCACGCGACGAGCGTGGCCAGCGTCAACAACAGCGCGTAAACGTAAGCGCGCATGGCCTGCTACAGGAGGATACGCAGGTAGTGATCGACGAGCAGCGCAGCGAACAGCGCCGTGAGGTAGAAGATCGAGAACCGGAAGGTGCGCCGCGCGAGCTGGTCGCTGTACGAGGTATAGATCTTTACCGCATACCACAGGAACCACGCGCCGAGTCCGACAGCCGCAGCGAGATAGATGAGGCCGCTCATGCGGATCACGAAAGGCAGCAGCGCGCAGGCGAACAGTATGATGGTGTACAGCAGCACGTGCAGCCGCGTGAACTTGTCGCCGTGCGTGACCGGCAGCATCGGAACGCCGGCCTTCGCATACTCGTTCTTGCGATACAGCGCGAGCGACCAGAAGTGCGGCGGCGTCCACGCGAAGATGATGAGGAACAGGCTCAGCGCTTCAGGTGTCACGTGGCCCGTCGCCGCCGCCCAGCCGAGCACCGGCGGCATCGCCCCGGAGGCGCCACCGATGACGATATTTTGCGGCGTGTTGGGCTTGAGTATGACGGTATAGATCACCGCATAGCCCACGAACGTCGCAAGCGTGAGCCACATCGTAAGCGCATTGACCCAGTGGTACAGGATCGCAAGCCCGATGCCCCCGACGATGCCCGCAAACATCAGCGTCTCGAACGAGTTCACCTGGCCGCGCGGCAGCGGGCGCCCGCGCGTGCGCGCCATGATGGCGTCTATCTTCTGCTCGACGAGACAGTTGACCGCAGCCGCCGCCCCGGCAACGAGCGCGATGCCGAAGGTGCCGGCAAGCAACGCCTGCAGCGGCACCGCGCCCGGTACGGCGAGGAACATGCCTATCACCGCCGTAAAGACGATCAGCGACACCACGCGAGGCTTGGTCAGCAGGTAAAACTGGTAAGCCCGCGACGTCAAGGGGTGTCGCGCGAGGGTCGAGGCAATCACGCGGGGGCCTTGGTGTAAAAGAGGCGAAAGTTTATCACCACGAGTGTCACGAGTAACAGCGCAGCAAGCGCGTTGTGAGCCACCGCCACGGGCAGCGGCAGACCGGCCAGGATATTGCTGATGCCCAGCGTCACCTGCGCGCACAACAGGACGAGGAGGACCGCAGCGAGCCGCCCCATGCCGCGCACGCGTGCGAGCAGGAGACCCAGCAGGCCGAGAACGGCGAAGGTGACGAGTGCGCCCACGCGGTGAGTCCAATGGATCGCGGTGAGCGCTTCGTATGCGAGGTGCGTGCCTGCGGCGGTCATGCCGAGTTCGCGCACGAGCTGGAAGCCATGCTTGAAATCCATGTTCGGCAGCCATTGCCCGTGGCATTGGGGAAAATCGACGCACGCGAGAGCCGCATAGTTGGTCGAAACCCACCCGCCGAGGGCGATCTGGCCGATGAGTATCAAGAGCCCCGCGATGGCAACGGTATGCACGGCGGAAAGCCGCGAAAGCGAGCGCCCGCTTGCCGGCGCCGTGCCGCGCAGGGCCAGCCACGTCAGTAACGCCAACGTCGCCATCCCGCCCAAGAGATGCAACGTGACGATCACCGGCTTCAGCAGCATGGTGACTGTCCACATACCGAGCGCGGCCTGCAAGCCCACCAGCACCACCAGCGACGTGGCGAGAAAGCGCGACCGCGCGGCATCGGCGCGTGAGCGCCAGCTCCAGATCGCCAGCGAGAGGATGAGCAGCCCCAGGCTGCCGGCAAGGTAGCGATGGACCATTTCCTTCCAGGCCTTCGGCAGCGACACCGGCCCATGTGTGCCGCCCTGTTGCGCAACGGCCTTCGCAATCTCCTCGCTGGCATGATGCGGCGTGAGCTCGCCATAACAGCCCGGCCAGTCCGGACAGCCCAAGCCGGCGTCCATCAAACGCACATAAGCGCCGACCACCACGACCACGAAGGCGAGGCAGGCGACGGCGCGCGCCCATTTGTGAAAAGCGCTCATAGAACTATTCGCTGCTCCATTTCGAGTGCCGCAGCAGGCGCCCAACGTCTTTCAGTATCTTGCGCGGATCGGCATCGCGCGGATAACGCATCATGAGATTGCCGAGCATGTCGACGACGTAAATGTGATCGGCAGGCGTCTTCGGTGCGGGCAACGCCGCTATGAGTGCGCTGCCCGCGGCGCGCACCACGTACATCCCGGGAAACTGCGCGACCAGCTGCTTGTCTGGCTGCGCCTGATCGGTGATGAGCCACACGCGCTCGATGCGATCGCTCTCCTTGCCCTGAGCGAGCCTTACCTGCCGGATGTAGACGAGCTGCTGCTGGCAGTACGCGTCGCACGAGCCGGGCTGCGCGACGAGAAGCACCCAACGGTTCCGAAGTTGCGAGAGCTTAAACGGCGTGCCATCCACGAGCGCGACCTGCGGATCGGGCATTGGTCTCGGCTGCAGCAGCTCGCCGTAGTTCACATGCCCTTGAGGCTGCCAGAAGTAATACGTGAGGTACGAGGCGATCACCGGTGCGATGCACACGGCGGCGAGCAGCCACAGGCTAAGCTTGCTCTTCTTGGCCGTTCTTGCGGCGGCGTCTGACATGCGTGATCCCGTAAAAAGCGAGCGCAGTGATCGCGAGCAGATACCACTGCACTGCATAACCATAATGCCGTTCGATCCCGAAGTCGGGCGGCTCCCACTCGCGCTTCAATCCGTCGTCGAGCGCGTTTTCCTGCCGTATGACGAACGGCTGTATCGGCACAGCATAGGCCTGGCGGTAGCGCTCCACCGTCAGGTTTTGCCATACGCGGCCTTCGATCACCTGCGACGACAGCTCGAAGGGCCGCTTCGCAGGCACGGTCGCGATGCCGGTCACGTCGACCGGTCCGGCCGGCGTACGCACCTGCGGCAAGCGTGAGCGATCCGGCAGTCCGGCGATCCAGCCGCGGTTCACCAAGACGTAGCGCTGTGCGCTCACCTTGAGCGGCATGATGACGTAATAGCCCGGCACGCCATGCATCACGCGATTATCGAGGTACACGGCATAGCGCGGCTCGAACGTGCCGTGCGCGAAGACCCGGCGCAGCTCGACATCCGAAGCGCGCACTGGCGCGTCGGACACGGTCACCGGCGCATCGCGCGAGAGCTTCTCGTAGCGCTCCTGCAGATCGCGCTTCTCGTGACCGCGGCTCACCTGCCACGTGCCCAGCGCAGTACCCAACGCGGCCGCGATCAGCGCCGCGATGAGCGGCACCCAGCGCAGGCGTCGCTCATCGGCCGCCATCGCTGGCCGCCGTTTCCGCCTTCCGATAGACTGCGGTCATGAAATTCTTCGTGCTGCTGTTCGTTGCCTTCATCCTCGTCAGCCTGTTCTCGGCACTCTATTTCGTAATCAAGGACAAGGGCCGCTCGGATCGCGCAGTGAAGGCGCTCACCGTTCGCGTCACGCTGTCGGTCGTTCTATTCGCGCTGCTGATACTCGCCTTCCACTTCGGCTACATCACCGGTCGCCTCTGAAAGCAAAACGCCGCACGAGCAGTGCGGCGTCCCGGTTCGCGCCGCGCGGGTCCGCATATCTCGGACCCGCGTCACGCGCAGAGGTTCGCTAGAGCCAGTAGACGAAGATGAACAGCAGCAGCCAGACCACGTCCACGAAGTGCCAGTACCAGGCCACGCCCTCGAAGCCGAAATGATGCTCGGGCCGGAAGTGGCCGGCCACACTGCGGAACAGGATGACGATCAGCATGATCGTTCCTACCGTCACGTGGAAACCGTGGAAGCCGGTCAGCATGTAAAAGGTCGCGCCGTATGCGCCCATCGTCAGCTTGAGATTGAGCTCGGAGTAGGCGTGCGCGTATTCGTAGACCTGCAGCGTGAGGAACAGCATGCCGAGCAGCACGGTGGCGACCAGGCCCCAGATGAGCTGCGAGCGATTGTTCTTGAGCAGGCCCCAGTGCGCGATCGTCACGGTCACCCCGGAAGTGAGCAGGATCAGCGTGTTGATCGCGGGGATGCCCAGCGCTTCCATCGGCGTGAACGCGTCCTTGATGCCGGGGCCGCTCACCGGCCAATCGGGCTTGAAGCCGGGCCATATGAGCTGCTGGCTCTCGAGGCTGCCGAGGTCGGGCACGGACAGCACGCGCATATAGAACAGCGCGCCGAAGAACGCCGCAAAGAACATCACTTCCGAGAAGATGAACCAGCTCATCGCCCAGCGGAACGAGGTGTCGACCTGCTTGTTGTAGAGACCGCCTTCGGACTCGTGGGCTACCGAGCTGAACCAGCCGGCGAGCATGTAGAACAGAATGATCAGCCCGGCGAAGACGAGGAACTTGCCCCATGCCGCGCCGTTGAACCAGCTCGCGGCGCCGAGCGCCATGGAGAGCAGCGCGAACGAGCCGAAAATGGGCCACCGCGAGGGCTCAGGTATGTAGTAACGGGCCGATTGACTCAACATCTTGCGTGTCTCCCCTAGCTTGGTATCGCTCTGCTATCTGGTGATGAATATGACGAGGCCCACGAGGCTCAAGACCAGTATGGCCGCGCCTATGATGCCCGCGATGATGACTTGCGCCGGTGTGAGCGTTACAGCGTCGTGCTCATGCGCCTGGCGCTTCCGTATGCCGAGGAAGGACCAGAACACCGCCTTCGCGACCTGGAATACGCTCGCCTGCTGCGGTTTGTGCTGCTGGGGTTCGGTCATGAGATTCATCCGTTTCTCCCCTGCTTCCCTTCGACTTCGAAGAACGTGTACGACAGCGTGACGGTATTGACGTCTTCCGGCAACGCTTTGTCGATCACGAACACGACCGGCATCTGCTTCACTTCACCCGGCTGCAGCGTCTGCTGCGTGAAGCAGAAGCACTCGAGCTTGCGAAAATGCAGCCCTGCAACCTGCGGACCGTAGCTCGGTATCGCCTGCCCGGTGACCGGCCGGTCGGAGGTGTTGCGGATCTCGAACATCGCCTGCTTGAGCTCGCCCGGATGCAGCCGCATGGTTTTCTCCAGCGGCCTGAAGGTCCACGGCAGTCCGCTGCGCAGATTGGTGTCGAACTCGAGCGTCACGGTACGCCCGGCGTCCACCTGGGTGTTGCTGACTTCGTCGCGCTTGAGAATCTGGTTGAGCCCCGTGACGTCGCAAATTGTCTTGTAGAACGGCACGAGCACGAAGCCGAAGCCGAACATGACGCACGCGACGACGAGAAGCTTCTTCAGCATCGTCGCGTTGTCGTTTGCGCGCGTCACCATAACCAGTGTCTCATCACCACGCCGACGAAGAACGCGGCCGCGATCGAGAGGCAGATGAGCGCGGTCTTGAGCTTGCTGTTCACGTCGGTGGTCATCTCGTGCCGCTTACTTTACGACGGGCGGCGTCTCGAACGTGTGGTACGGCGCCGGCGACGGCACGGTCCACTCCAGCCCTTCGGCGCCTTCCCACGTATGGTCGGCCGCTTTCGCGCCGCTGCCGTTGATCGCTTTCAGCACGGCCCACAGGAAGACGAGCTGCGAGAGGCCGAACCCGAACGCGCCGATGGTGGAGATCATGTTGAAGTCCGCGAACTGGAGAGCGTAGTCCGGCACCCGGCGCGGCATCCCCGCGAGACCGGAGAAGTGCATCGGGAAGAACGCAACGTTGAAGAAGATCATCGAGCCCCAGAAATGCACCCGCCCGAGCGTTTCGTCGTACATGTAGCCGCACCACTTCGGCAGCCAGTAATACACGCCGGCGAAGAGGGCGAAGAGCGAGCCCGCGACCAGCACATAGTGGAAGTGCGCCACGATGTAGTACGTGTCCTGGATCTGGATGTCGATCGGCGCGATCGCGCAGACCAAGCCGGTGAAGCCGCCCATCGAGAACACGAAAATGAAGCCGCAGGCGAAGAGCATCGGCGTCTCGAACGTCATCGAGCCCTTCCACATGGTCGCGATCCAGTTGAACACCTTCACGCCCGTGGGCACCGCGATCAGCATGGTCGCGTACATGAAGAAGAGCTGCGCGGTCGCCGGCATGCCGACGGCGAACATGTGGTGCGCCCAGACGATGAACGACAGGATGGCGATCGAGGCCGTGGCGTACACCATCGACGAATAGCCGAAGAGTGGCTTGCGGGCGAACGCGGGCACGACCTGCGAGACGATCCCGAACGCCGGCAGAATCATGATGTAGACCTCGGGATGCCCGAAGAACCAGAAGATGTGCTGGTACATCACCGGGTCGCCGCCGCCGGCCGCGTTGAAGAAGTGCGTGCCGAAATGGCGGTCGGTCAGCACCATCGTGATCGCACCGGCGAGCACCGGCATCACGGCGATCAGCAGGTACGCGGTGATGAGCCATGTCCACACGAACATCGGCATCTTCATGAGCGTCATGCCGGGCGCGCGCATGTTGAGGATCGTCGTGATGATGTTGATCGAGCCCATGATCGAGGACGCGCCCATGATGTGCAGCGCGAAGATCGCGAGATCCATCCCCGGGCCCATCTGTGTCGAAAGCGGCGCATACAACGTCCAGCCCGCGGCAGTTGCGCCGCCCGGCACGAAGAACGAGAGGACGAGCAGGATCGCGGCCGGCGGAAGCAGCCAGAAGCTCCAGTTGTTCATCCGCGCGAACGCCATATCCGGCGCACCGATCATGAGCGGAATCTGCCAGTTCGCGAATCCCACGAAAGCCGGCATGATCGCGCCGAACACCATGATGAGACCGTGCATGGTGGTGAGCTGATTGAAGAACTCCGGCCGCCACAGTTGCAGGCCGGGCTGGAACAGCTCGGCGCGCAGCATGAGGGCGAGCACGCCGCCCACGATGAGCATGGTGAAGCTGAACCACAGGTACAGCGTGCCGATGTCCTTGTGATTGGTGGTGGTGACCCAGCGCATCAGCCCGGTCGGGTGGTGCGCGTGGTGCTCGTCGTGTCCGTGAGCATGGCCGTGTACGTGGGCTGCTTCCATGGGTTCTCCTAGCCTTCTCTCGTTACTTGCGCGCCGCTTTGATGTCGGCCGGCGTAATCATGTCGCCCGTCTTGTTGCTCCAGGCATTGCGTTCGTAGGTGATGACCGCGGCGAGCTCGACATCGCTCAGCTGCTTGAACGGCGCCATCGCGGTGCCCGGCTTGCCGTTCATGACGATGTTGATGTGCGCGGCTTTGTCGCCGGTCGCGATCTTCGATCCGGACAGAGCCGGGAAGGTGTTGGGCACGCCCATGCCGTTCGCTTGATGGCAGGCGACGCAGTTCTGGCTATAAACCTTCTCGCCCTGCGCGCGCAGCTCGTCCAGCGTCCATTGCTTGTTGGGGTCGGGCGCGGCGGCAGCGGCTTTCTTCTTCTGCTCGGCAACCCAGGCGGCATACTGATCCTGCTCGACCACCTGCACGACGATAGGCATGAAGCCGTGATCCTTGCCGCACAGCTCCGCGCACTGACCGCGATAAATGCCGGTCTTCTCGGCGCGGAACCACGTGTCGCGCACGAAGCCCGGTATGGCATCCTGCTTCACGCCGAGCGCGGGCACCCACCACGAGTGGATGACGTCGTTGGCGGTAGTGATGATGCGGACTTTCTTGCCGACGGGGACGACCACCGGGTTGTCGACTTCCAGCAGGTAATTGGCGTTCGCTGCACGGTCCTGCTCGTTGGACCCGTCGATCTGGTCACGCGGCGTGGCGAGATTGCTGTAGAAGCTCACGCCGTCCTGCAAATAGTCGTAGCCCCATTTCCATTGATAGCCGGTCGCCTTGATGGTGATGTCCGGGTTGGACGTGTCCTTCATCGCGATGACGGTCTTCGTCGCCGGATACGCCATGCCGATGAGAATCAGGAAGGGCACGACGGTCCACAGTATCTCCACCGTCGTGTTCTCGTGGAATTGCTCGGCGCGGTGGCCGACCGCCTTGCGGTGCTTGATGATCGCGTAGGTCATCGTGCCGAACACGAGCACGAAGATCGCCACGATGATCCACATGATCAGCGTATGCAGATCGTAGATCTCGCGCGCGATGATGGTCTGCGGAGGCTGCAGGTTGTACTGGTTGGCGGCGGCCACGCCGGCGGCACCGGATAAGGCTGCGGCGGCGATCAATCTACCCAACTTGCTGGTCATGCTTCCCTCACCTTAGTCTGATTCTGCTGCTTCTTTCGGCTCGAACTCGCCGCCATCTTGATCCTCACGGCTCGAAGCTCGCCGCAATCTTTCGTCCTCGCGGCTCGAATTTCGCCGCCACGCCATGTCCGCGGCAGGCGCCGCGCGACTTTTATTTGATGCTCCGCAGCTCGCGCTTAAGTTGCTGCGCCAGCAACACGCGCTGCTCCGTACGTAAATGCCTGCCGATTTCCAGCTCCCGGCCATGAGACCGCAGCGCGACGCGTCCCTCCCCCGGGTCGCATACCACCTGTGCCCAGTAGCGGTTCAATTCGAAGTGCTGGACCGCCCGTCCCTCGACGATCACGACGTTCACGCGGTCGCCCCGTATCGCCACTCGCTCGTAGTCGCCCGCATGTTCCTCGATGTAGCGAAACGCGAGGTACAGCCCGATCGCTTCCAACCCCGCGAACGGCAGCACGGGCCATGCGCCCAACGCAGCGCCGAAGCCCAAGGCAATGAGCAGCGACACGCCAACCAGGTAGCACAGCGCCAGCAACCGACCCGACCGCGAGAGGGAGTTATTGCGACGTCCGATGTGGACGTATTCCGCCGCCGGCGCCCCGAAACCCTTCTCCATCTAGGTGTCCCTCGATGGGAGCGCCGCCGCGAAAACCACGAATCTAAAATGGGCGGAATTTAGCACACGCCAATTGAAAGTTGCAACAAAACGCGACGACGCATTGCCCGCGCGTCATGATGACAACGCGGTCAGCGGACGTGGCCCGTCCCTGCAAGCAACGTTCCGAGATCGATGGCCGATGCAATGACATGCGGTTCTGCGGCGTACTTCACACGACCGAGGAGCGGCGCACCGATGCGGCTTGCAATCGCATCGACGTTTTCGTCGGCACGGTACATGTGCGGATCGACGTGGTTGGCCACCCAGCCGGCCAGCACGCTGCCGCGCGCCTTTATCGCATGCGCGGTCAGCAATGCATGATTGATGCAGCCCAGACGCATGCCGACGACCAGCACAACGGGAACGCCAAGCGCCGCAGCAAGGGCCGCCATATCGAGGTTCTCGCCGAGCGGCACCAAGTAACCGCCCGCCCCTTCCACCACGACGAGGTCCGCGCGATCGGTCAGCGCGCGGTACGCGCGCACTATCGCGTCCAGCTCTATCGCCACCCCGGCCTCGGCGGCGGCGATGTGCGGCGCAATGGGAGGAGCGAAGCAATACGGATTCACCTGCGATGCCGCCGCTGCTACGTTGCCGGCCTCGCGCAACGCCGTTACGTCCTCGTTCACCCAGGCATCGCCGACGCGCTCGGCACCGGCCGCGACCGGCTTCATGCCGACGGCACGAAGGCCGCGAGCGACCGCAGCGCGAAGCAGCCCACACGCGATGAGCGTCTTGCCGACGCCCGTATCAGTGCCGGTCACGAACAA
>JBLNBW010000177.1:0-5865 GCA_050260255.1 Rhodospirillaceae bacterium
CCTCACTACGCTGCTGATGCTGCTGTGCCAGACGGCATTTGCAGTGACCCACCCGCAGCCATCGTCGCGGGGCGAGCCGGTCGCCGACACTGCGCCGTGTCATGGAGCGGCACACGGCGTAGACGCCGACTCCGGCGCACCTGCCCGATCGTCGGTGTGCGAAGCGGCCCAGGCGGTCTTCGAAAATCTCAAGCCTCCGATTCTCGGAGTCACGGATTTACCCGCATTGCTCTTGCCGGCTGCAGCCATTCTCCTCCAGCCTCGCGTTGTGTCTCTCGCGATACCGGAGACTCATAACGCCTGCTCCTCTCCTCCGCTCATCCTCGTCCACTGCCGTTTGCTTAATTAGAGCCTCCGCTTCGCGCTGAACACGCGCTTCCAGGCGCGTATTCGTTCGTTCCCATCGCGGAGGTCTACATGTTTCGTCGTTCGCCGCGCGGGCGTTTCAGCCTCGCGCCGGTTTTGTTTATGTGCATGGGCTGCGCCCTCCCCGGGCACGCCCTTTCGGCAGCGCTTCCTTTCGCCGATGCACAACGCATCGCCGTCCAGCGTTCCCAAGAGCTCGTTGCGCAGGACGCGGCGATTACGTCGGCCCGGGAAATGGCCGTCGCCGCACGGCAGCTGCCTGATCCGGTCATTCGCGCCGGCGTGGACAACGCCCCCGTCACCGGCAGTGACCGTTTCACTCTCGGCCGCGATTTCATGACGATGCGGCGCATCGGTGTGATGCAGGAATACACCGGCGGGGAAAAGCGGCGCTTGTGCGGCGAGCGGTTCGAGCGCGAAGCCGACCGCGCGGCGGAGGAAAAGAATCTCGCCCTCTCGAATCTCCAACGCGACACGGCAAGTGCATGGCTCGAGGCGTTCTATCTCGAACGATTGCGCGCAGCCGTCCGACAGCAGCGAGAGGAAATCAAGCGGGAGATCGAAGCCGTCGAGACGGCGTATCGCGGTGGCCGCGCGAGCCAGGCCGACGTCATTGCGGCGCACAGTGCGCGCGTGATGATCGAGGATCGTCTCTCGGAGCTCGATCGCCGCATTCGCAATGCGCGGGCGATGCTCGGGCGGTGGGTCGGCTCCGACGCCGCCAGTGGGGAACTCGTGGCGGAGCCCGATCTGGGCGTCCTGCCGCTTCATGCGCACGAGCTCGAGCGGCAGCTGGAACGTCACCCGAATATCGCCGCGATGTCGCAAGAAGTGGCCATGGCGACGGCCGAAGTGGATCTCGCGCGCGCGAGCAAGCGCCCGGATCTCACGTGGGAGCTCGCCTTTCAAAAACGCGGTTCCGACTTCTCCGACATGGTGTCCATCGGCGTGTCGATTCCGCTCCAGTGGGACCAGAAGAATCGCCAGGACCGCGAGCTTGCAGCAAAACTCGCCCTGCTCGACCGGGCGCGTGCGCAACGGGACGAAACGTTGCGGAGCCATGTCGCCGAAGTGCAGACGATGCTGAACGAATGGGAAAGCAATCGGGAGCGTCTGAACCGCTACGAGCATGAATGGCTTCCGCTTGCGCGCGAGCGCACGCAGGCGCTCGCTGCGGCCTATCGCGGCGGCAAGACCGACCTCGTATCCGTTTTATCGGCACGACGCGGCGAGCTCGAGGTGCGCGCGCAAGCCCTACAGCTCGAGATCGACACCGCGAAGGTGTGGGCGCAGCTCCGTTACCTCATTCCGGATGAAATCAAATGAAAGCCAAAGTCCTCGTCGTACTGCTCGCGGCTGCTGCAATTCTCGGCGGCTACGGGCTATATGCGCTCGGGGTGAAGCGTGGGATGCAGATGAGCGCTTCGCCGTCTGCGCAAGCAGATAAAGGCGGCGCACCCGAAAGGCCCGGTGACATAGACCCGACGACGGGCAAGAAGGTGCTGTATTGGCACGATCCGATGGTGCCCGGACAGAAGTTCGACCGACCCGGTAAATCGCCTTTCATGGACATGCAGCTCGTGCCGGTCTACGCCGACAGCGATGCCGACCAGGGCGGTGTCACGATCAATCCGCGCATCCAGCAGAACCTCGGCATCCGGACTGCTGAAGTGACGCGCGGCGCGATGCAGCCCAGTGTCGAAGCAGTGGGAAGCGTGGCATTCAACGAACGCGACGTGGCAACGGTGCAGGCCAGAACGAACGGATACCTCGAACGGTTGTACGTCCGCGCGCCGCTCGATCCCGTGAAGAAGGGTCAACCGCTCGCCGAACTGTACGCACCGGAATGGGTAGCGGCTCAAGAGGAATATTTCGCCGTGAAGCGCATGTCGAGCGAGAGCCCTGGCATCGGGCCGCTGCTCGACGGCGCCCGCCAGCGCATGCGGCTCGCCGGCATGACCGAAGACCATATTCGCGCTGTCGAAACGACCGGCAGAATACATCCGCGGCTCACCGTTGCCGCGCCGACGAGCGGCGTAATCGCGGAACTCGGCGCCCGCGAAGGCATGACCGTGACGAGCGGCGCGCCGCTCTTTCGCATCAACGGGCTCGCCACGGTGTGGATCAATGCCGACGTTCCGGAAAGCCGCGCGGCTCTCGTCCGCCGCGGCAGTCCCGTTGAAGTCCGCACCGAAGCATTTCCCGGCATGACCTTCAAGGGCCACGTGAATGCCCTGCTTCCGGAAGTGAACCCTACGACACGCACCCTCAAGGCACGGGTGGAGATCGCAAATGCGGGCAATCGACTGGCGCCGGGCATGTTTGCGACAGTGAACTTCACGCCCGGTGCGCGTAACGACGTGCTGCTGGTTCCAACCGAGGCGGTGATTGCAACCGGCAAGCGAATGGTCGTGATCGTGGCTCGAGACGACGGCAGCTTCACGCCGGTCAACGTCGAGATCGGCGTGGAAGCGAATGGACAGACCGAAATCCGCCGCGGCCTCGAGGCTGGCGAGAAGGTGGTTACATCCGGTCAGTTCCTCCTCGATTCCGAAGCGAGTCTTCGCGCGAGCGCCGCCCGCATGGGCGGCGACGGTGCGGCGCCCGGCCGATCGCAATCCGGTGAGGCCATTCATCACGGTGCAGGAAAAATCGAAGCGATGGGAAAAGACGAGGTGACGCTGTCGCATGGGCCGATTCCATCGCTGAATTGGCCGGCGATGACCATGGGGTTTCACGTTGCGCCGGGGTCTTTACCCAAAGACCTTCGCGTCGGCGACACGGTCGTGTTCGACGTTCGCCAAAAGGGCGAGGCGTACGAAATCACCAGGATGGAAGCGAAGAAATGATCGCCGAGCTCATCCGCTGGTCGATTCGTAACCGCGTGCTCGTGCTGCTCGCGACCGTGATGGTGAGCGCCTGGGGCTTCTGGGCGATGATCCGCACACCGCTCGACGCGATTCCCGATCTGTCGGACGTTCAGGTCATCATCCGTACGACTTTCCCGGGACAGGCGCCTCAGATCGTCGAGAACCAGGTCACGTATCCGCTCGCGACGACGATGCTGTCGGTTCCTGGCGCACGCACGGTGCGCGGGTATTCGATGTTTGGCGACTCCTTCGTCTACATCCTCTTCGAAGATGGAACTGATCCGTATTGGGCACGCTCGCGCGTGCTGGAGTATTTGAACCAGGTGCAGTCGCGCCTGCCTCCGCAGGCCAGGACCTCTCTCGGCCCCGACGCAACGGGTGTGGGGTGGGTTTACGAGTACGCCCTCGTCGACCGAAGCGGAAAGATGGACCTCTCCCAGCTTCGGGCGCTGCAGGACTGGTTTCTGAAGTACGAGCTCAAAGCGGTGCCCGACGTGTCGGAAGTGGCGAGCGTCGGTGGCATGGTGCGCCAGTACCAGATCGTCCTCGATCCGGATCGCATGCGCGCCTACAACATCCCGCACATGAAGATCATCGAGGCGGTGCGGCGCGCGAATCAGGAAACCGGCGGCTCCGTCGTAGAGCTGGCGGAAGCGGAATACATGGTGCGTGCGTCCGGTTATCTGCAATCGCTGGACGACTTCCGCAAGATTCCGCTCCTAACGAGCGACGCCGGGGTACCGGTTCGGCTCGGCGACGTCGCACGCATTCAGGTCGGCCCCGAAATGCGGCGCGGCATATCGGAATTGAACGGCGAAGGGGAAGTCGCTGGCGGCATCATTGTGATGCGTTCGGGCAGGAACGCACTGGAGACGATAGGTGCGGTGAAGGCAAAGATCGAGCGGCTGAAGTTGAGCCTTCCGGCGGGCGTCGAGATCGTTCCGACTTACGATCGCTCGGGTCTGATCGAGCGCGCTGTGTCGAACCTCAAAGAGAAGCTCGTCGAAGAATTCGTCGTCGTAGCGCTGGTGTGCCTGGTATTTCTCTTTCACCTGCGCTCTGCATTCGTGGCGATCGTTTCGCTTCCGCTCGGGATACTGGTCGCGTTCATAGTGATGTATTACCAGGGCGTGAACGCCAACATCATGTCTCTAGGCGGAATCGCCATTGCGATCGGAGCGATGGTCGACGCCGCCGTCGTCATGATCGAGAACGCACACAAGCAGCTGGAAGCCTGGCATCACGCGAATCCCGGAGTGGGGCTCGATCGCGTTACGCACTGGACGGTGATAACCGAGGCCGCTGCGCAGGTGGGGCCGGCGCTCTTCTTTTCGCTTCTGATCATCACACTGTCTTTCATTCCGGTCTTCACGCTCGAAGCACAGGAGGGACGGCTCTTTTCGCCGCTCGCATTCACGAAGACGTACGCGATGGCCGCCGCGGCGGGACTCGCCGTCACCCTGATTCCGGTGCTGATGGGCTATCTTATCCGGGGCCGGATTCCCGAAGAAAAGACGAACCCGCTCAATCGCGGCCTCATCCGACTGTACCGGCCGCTGCTGCTCAAAGTGCTGCGTTTTCCGCGAACGGTCCTGGCGCTCGCAGTGTTCGTTCTGGCCGTCACCGTTTTTCCCGCCTCACAACTTGGCGGCGAGTTCATGCCGCCCCTGGACGAAGGCGATCTACTCTATATGCCGTCGGCGCTGCCCGGCATATCGGCCGGAAAGGCGGCCGAGCTGCTTCAGCAGACGAACCGCCTCATCAAAAGCGTGCCGGAAGTGGCGACGGTATTCGGCAAAGCCGGCCGCGCGGACACGGCAACCGATCCGGCGCCGCTCGAGATGTTCGAGACGACGATACAGTTCAAGCCGCGGGAACAGTGGCGTGCGGGAATGACGCCGGAGAAGCTCGTCGACGAGCTCGATCGCATCGTGAAGGTGCCGGGGCTCTCCAACATCTGGGTGCCGCCCATCCGCAATCGCATCGATATGCTCGCGACCGGCATCAAAAGCCCTGTCGGGGTAAAAGTGGCCGGCATGGACCTCAATGCAGTGGACCGGATCGCGGCAGACATAGAGCGCGTCGTGAGACGGGTGCCGGGCGTCACGTCGGCTTTCGCCGAGCGGCTGTCCGGGGGTCGGTACATCGACGTCAAGCCGAACCGTGATCTCGCATCACGTTATGGGCTGAATATCGCGGACGTGCAGAGCATCGTCTCCGCGGCCATCGGCGGCGACAACATCGGCGAAACGGTCGAAGGCCTTCAGCGCTTTCCGATCAACCTGCGCTACCCGCGGGAAATCCGCGATTCGGTCGAAAAAATCCGCGGTCTCCCCCTGCTTACGGAGCGCGGCGCAGAGGTTCGGCTCGGCGACGTCGCTTCGATTACCATCAGCGACGGTCCGCCTATGCTCAAAAGCGAAAATGCGCGGCTCTCGGGCTGGGTGTATATCGACCTGCACGGCCGCGATCTTTCTTCCGCGGTCCGCGAGATGCAGCAGCTGGTTTCCAGGGAAGTGAAACTGCCGGCGGGTTACTCTTTGTCGTGGTCCGGACAATTCGAGTACCTCGAACGCGCGACGCAGAAGCTCAAGATGGTCGTGCCGGCGACGCTTCTCATCATCTTCGT
>JBLNBW010000178.1:0-21300 GCA_050260255.1 Rhodospirillaceae bacterium
CTTCTGCTTCATGCCGGGCTCCATGCCGCCGCCCTGGATCATGAAGCCGTCAATCACGCGATGGAACACGGTGTTCGCATAGAACCCGCTGCGCACGTACTGGAGGAAGTTCTCGACCGTGCGCGGCGCTTTCGCCGCGTCGAGCTCGAGCGTGATGACGCCGAGGTTGGTGTGCAATTTGACCATGGGTTTCCTATTTGCCAGGTTGATGCGCGGTCTCGACGATCTCGGCGCGCTGGATGATGACCGGTTTGACGGGAACGTTCTCGTGCGGCGGCGGGCCCTTGCGTGTCGCCACCTGCGCGATACGGCGCACCACGTCCATTCCGTCCGAGACCCTGGCGAACACGCAATACCCGTACCCCTCGGTGGTCGGGCTCTTGAAATCGAGAAAGCGGTTCGCCACGAGATTGATGAAGAACTGTGCGGTGGCCGAATGCGGGTCCGCCGTGCGCGCCATCGCCACCATTCCTTCGCTGTTGCCCAAACCTGTCGGCGCCTCGTTGCGTATCGGCGGGTGTGTGGGCTTCTCCTTCCAATCGGGCGTGAAGCCGCCGCCCTGGATCATGAAGCCCGGGATGATGCGGTGAAAGGTCGTGCCGTTGTAATGGCCCTCACGCACGTACCGCAGGAAATTCTCGACCGTCTTGGGCGCATTGTCCGGATACAACTCCAGGGTGATTTTGCCCATGTTCGTTTGGAGCACGACGTGCGGATTGGCTGCCCAGGCGCAGCATGCTGCGAGCAACGCACAGGCGAACAGCAGAAACTTGGACATTGGCATCAGCGGGTCGGTGGGGTAGGCGCGGCAGGGGCGAGCTCGTTTGCCATCTTCAGCTTCTTCTGCGCGCTTGCGCGGCCGCGCTCGAGCTCGGCGGCCTTGGCATAGGATTGTGCTGCGAGCTTGGCGTAGATGTCGCCGAGATTCTCGTGCGCCGTCGCGTAACTCGGCTGTGCACGCACGGCCCGCTCCAGCGCGTCGCGCGCCATCTCGTACTGCCCTTTGGCGGCGTACAGCGCGGCGAGGTTGTTGTAAGGCTCCGGCAGCTCCGGGTAGTCGTACGTGAGCTGAGTGTAAATTCCTATCGCTTCGTCGATGCGATTCTGCTGGGTCAGCACGACGCCTTTGAGGAAGCGGCCACGCGGATCCTTGGGATGCGCTTTGACGTAGGCATCGGCCTGGTGCGCGGCTTGATCGAGATCGCCGCGCTGCACGAGCTCGTTCACCTGCTGCAGCTCGGCGTCCTGCGCGTGTACGGTATAAGTGGCCGCGAGTGCTGCCACGACGAAGAGGCAGCAAGCCGCGGAGCGGACGAGGCTCATGCTATACTTTTCGGAATTTTTCAGGGACTTACCGGGAAAAGTTCTCGAAATTCTACCAAGAACACCCGGCGATTCAAACTCCGTTGCCGCGGCGGCGGAAAAGTAACATCGCCGGTCGCTGTTTCAGTTGCCGATGCTAAAAATCTACAACACCCTTGCGCGCGAAAAGCAGCAGTTCGTGCCGATAGAGCCGGGACGCGTGCGTATGTACGTGTGCGGCATGACCGTGTACGACTACTGCCATCTGGGCCATGCGCGCGTCATGGTCGTGTTCGACGTCGTGCGCCGCTGGCTGCGCGCGTCGGGCTACCAGGTGAAATACGTACGTAATATTACCGACATCGACGACAAGATCATCCGGCGCGCGCATGAGAACGGCGAGACGATCACGAGCCTCACTAGCCGGTTCATCACGGCGATGGACGAGGACGCGGCGGCGCTGGGAGTGGAGAAACCGGATGTCGAGCCCAAGGCAACCGAGCATGTTCCCGGGATGCTGCAGCTCATCGAACGGCTGCAGGAGCGGGGCTATGCCTACCATGCCGCGGACGGCGACGTGAATTACTCGGTGCGCAAGTTCGCGGGCTACGGCAAGCTATCCGGCAAGTCGCTCGAGGATCTGCGCGCGGGAGAGCGCGTCGAAGTCGATGCGGCAAAGCATGACCCGCTCGACTTCGTATTATGGAAGCATGCGAAGGAAGGCGAACCGTACTGGGAGTCGCCGTGGGGCCGAGGGCGTCCGGGTTGGCACATCGAATGTTCCGCGATGTCGAGCGAGCTCCTCGGCCATCATTTCGACATCCATGGCGGCGGGCAGGACCTGCAGTTCCCGCACCACGAGAACGAGATTGCCCAATCCGAAGGAGCGCACGGCGGGACGTTCGTCAATTACTGGATGCACAACGGCTTCGTGCGCGTGGACAACGAGAAGATGTCCAAGTCGCTGGGCAACTTCTTCACCGTGCGCGAAATCCTCCAGCGCTACGATCCCGAGGTCGTGCGCTTCTTCATCGTCCGCGCGCATTACCGCAGTCCGCTCAATTATTCCGATCAGCACCTCGAGGACGCAAAACACGGACTGACGCGCCTTTACACCGCGTTGAAAGGCATGGACGTGCCTGCCGCGGACATAGACTGGACCAACCCGCATGCCTTGCGCTTTCGCGACGCGATGGATGACGACTTCAACACGCCCGAAGCGGTTGCCGTGCTGTTCGATATCGCAAACGAAGTGAACAGGACGCGTTCGGCGCAGGAAGCGGGATTGCTCAAAGCGCTCGCCAACATACTGGGCTTGCTGCAGCGCGATCCCAGCGCATTCCTGCAGTCGCTGCCGGGCCAGTCGAGCCTGGACGCGGCGCAGATAGAGCAATACATCGCAGCTCGGGCACAGGCGCGCAAGGCAAGAAATTTCGCCGAAGCCGATCGCATACGCAAGCTGCTGCTCGACAACGGCATCGTCCTGGAGGATACCGCCCAGGGCACGCTCTGGCGGCGCAGCTAGGACAGGCGAGAGGCGAGGATCGACCATGCCTCTCGCACTGCAAAGCGCTCTGGGTTTTGTCGTACTCCTAGCTATCGCTTGGCTGCTCGGGGAACGGCGTGGCGTGCCGTGGCGTATCGTCCTCGGCGGCGTGGCGCTGCAGCTGATACTCGTCGTGCTGCTGCTCAAAGCCCCGCCGCTGCAGACGTTCTTTCTCGCGCTAAACGATATGCTGGCCGCATTGGAGCGTGCGACGCGCGCAGGTACGACGCTCGTATTCGGCTATCTCGGCGGCGGTGAAGCTCCTTACGAGGCGCGACCCGGGACCTCGACCTTCATCCTTGCGTTCCGCGCGCTGCCTATCGTGCTTGTCATGAGCGCTCTGTCGGCGCTGCTGTTCTACTGGCGGGTGCTTCCGGTGGTCGTGCGCGCGATGTCCGCGGTGCTGGAGAAAACGCTCGGCATCGGCGGCGCAGTCGGGCTCTCGACCGCCGCGAACGTTTTCATCGGCATGGTGGAAGCGCCGCTTACGATACGGCCGTATCTCAAGTCGCTTACGCGCGGCGAGCTTTTCATGGTGATGACCGGTGGCATGGCGGGCATCGCAGGAACGGTGATGGCCCTCTACGCGAGCATTCTGGGGCCGGTCATACCGGATGCCATGGGGCACATACTCGCCGCATCGGTGATCAGCGCACCGGCAGCGCTGGTCTGCGCGGCGCTGATGGTGCCGCCGGGAGACGAGCCCACTTCCGGGCGCCTTGCCATCGAGCAGCGCGCGGCGAGCGCCATGGAAGCGGTGACGCAGGGGACGATAGACGGCCTCGCGCTGCTTCTCAATATCGTGGCGCTGCTGATCGTACTGGTCGCACTCGTCACGCTCGTCAACATGATCCTCGGCGCGCTCCCCGCAATCGGGGATGCGCCGCTTACGCTCCAGCGCGTGCTCGGCTGGATCATGGCGCCGGTGATGTGGCTCGTCGGCATACCGTGGCAGGAGACTGCGACTGCCGGCGCCCTCATGGCCACGAAAACGGTGTTGAACGAGCTCATTGCGTATGTCGATATGGCGGCATTGCCTGCGGACGCACTCACGCCGCGCAGCCGTGTCCTGCTGACCTACGCGTTGTGCGGCTTCGCGAACCTGGGCAGCCTCGGGATCATGATCGGCGGTCTTGCCGCCATGGTCCCCGAGCGCCGCCAAGAGATCGTGGACCTCGGCGTGAAATCCATCGTCTCGGGCACGCTTGCCACGCTCGTCACCGCAGCCAGCGTCGGGATCTTTCTCCAGTAGCTCGCCCGCCGACCCATCGACACGGCGCATCTCGTGCGGCATCGATATTGCAGGCATAAGGCTCACGCACCGAGAGAAGGAGCTTGCGCCATGGCGATGGACAAAGACGACGTGATCGATACGCTCAATGACCTGATCGAAACCTGCAAGGACGGTGAAGAGGGCTTCATGACGTGCGCCGAGGACGTCAAGAATTTCCCGTTGAAGGAGACCTTAATGACGGCGGCGCAGCACTGCCGCGATGCGGCGCAGGAGCTGCAGCGGGAAGTGCAGCTGCTCGGCGGAAAGGCCGAGACGTCCGGCTCTCTCAGCGGCTCCGCGCATCGCCGCTGGGTCGACGTGAAATCCGCAATCACCGGCAAGAGCGACGCATCGGTGCTCGCCGAGTGCGAGCGCGGAGAGGACGTGGCCAAGGAAAGCTATCAGCGCGCCCTCGAGAAAGACCTGCCGCCCAACATTCGCGCGATCGTGGAGCGCCAGTATCGCGGCGTGCTGAAGAATCACGATCAAGTGCGCGCTCTCGAAATCGCGGCGAAAGCCGCGAGCTGATTCAACCGGCTCTCGAAGGCACGGAGCTTGCGTACGTCGCGTCCATGACTGGACGTAAGCTCCGCTCTTCTCTGGCGTCGACGTTGGGAGCGGCCGCAGTTGCGGCCATCGCCGTCGCGGTCGCTGTCTCGTTCAAGAGACACGGCACGCGCTCACGCGCTCCAGGTTTCGCCGACATCGTCGGTGAGAGCCTGCTGCCGGAGCCGCGCGTTTCCCGCCTGCAGCTGCACAGCATGGAGCCGCAGGATTTCCACGATCTCTGCGCCGCCTATTATCAAAGCCGGCAGTTTCACCTGCGGGAACGCCATGTCCGCACCGATACGCGCGACGCGAGCCTGTTTTTCGGCACGCTGCCATACCCGGTTGCGATGGTGCGCGTGATCGGCAGAGGGCGCATTGTGGACATCGACGCCATACACGATCTGCCTGATGCAATGCAGCGGCGCGAGGTTGCGAGAGGGATTGTCCACGCGCCCGGCCGCTACACCGAAGACGCCATGAACTACGCCCGGATGCATCGCATACGTCTCGTGTCGGGCGAGGACCTGGTGCGCAACATCGCCGGCATGCCACACGATGCGAGGGTCGCGATGTGCCGCGCCCTCGCCGTGGAGACCGGGGAAACGACGCCGCATAGCGACCTCGCGGTGCACTGAGAGCGGGCTGCGGCAGCCGGATCGCGCCGGCATTCCGCGACGCCCTCACGGGGCTCCGTTCTTGTCACCTGCGGGCTGCAGGGTTAAAGTCCTCCACATAAAACAAAGGAGGAGGTGACATGAAACGCACCCAGCACGCTTTGAGGGTGGCCGTGTGCGCGGTCGCCGCATGCGGTTCGTACGCGCTCGCACCGGCCTGGGCGCAGCAGAACTTTCCCAACAAGATCGTTCGCGTTATCAATCCGAATCAACCGGGCGGCAACAGCGATATCCTGTTTCGCCTGCTGTCCGCCAAGATGGGCGAATCGCTCGGCCAGCAGGTGATCGTCGATTATCGCCCCGGCGCGGGCGGCAACATCGGCGCCGAGATGACGGCGAAAGCGCCGCCCGACGGCTATACCACGCTGATCGCCGCGGCGAGCTTCGTCATCAATCCGTCGATCATCAAAAACCTCCCTTTCGACACGGTGAAGGACTTCACTCCGCTCGGTCTCATGGTGGATATCCCGGCCGCGCTGGTGACGCATCCATCGCTGCCGGTGCACAACGTGAAGGAACTGATCGCGCTCGCGAAGTCGAAGCGCGGCGAGATTTTCTATTCGAGCTCGGGCGCGGGTGCCGTCGGACATCTTTCCGGCGAGCTGCTCAACGCGCTTGCCGGCACCAAGCTCGTGCATGTGCCGTACAAAGGCGCGGGACCCGCCGTTGTCGACCTGGTGGCCGGCCACGTGCAGATGTCCTTCGTGAGCGTGCCGGCGGTGATCAACTACGTGCACGGCAAACGTCTGCGCATGCTGGCGCAGTGCGGCGAGACGCGTTTCTCATCGATCCCCGACGTACCCACCATGCAGGAATCCGGCGTGCCGGGTTTCGTCGTGAGCAGCGGCTTCAGCTTCCTCGGTCCGGCCGGGATACCGAAGCCGATCGTGGAGAAGCTGAATGGCGCGCTGGTCTATGCGCTGCGCGATCCGAACAACCGCAAAGCCCTCATCGAACGCGGGGCCGATCCCATAGGCAGCACGCCGGAGCAGCACGCCGCGTACATCAGATCCGAAATCGAGAAGTGGCAGCGGGTCGTGAACCAGGCAGGGATCAAGCCGTTGTGATAGATGCCGCTATCGTCGGGCTGGGCTGGTGGGGTCAGAAGATCGTCACGGCTGTCCAAGGACGCAGCAGGAAAATCCGCTTCATACGTGGCGTCACGCACGAGCCGCAGGCGGTGCAGCGTTTCGCGGACATGCACCGCATTCCCCTCTCCGGTGCGCTTTCGGACGTGCTCGCCGACGACAGAGTGCAGGCCGTCGTGCTCGCGACGCCGCACACCTTGCATCCCACGCAAATCGTGGAGGTCGCCCGCACCGGCCGCGCAGTTTTCTCCGAAAAACCGCTTGCATTGAAGTTGGCCGATGCGCGTGAAGCGGTCGAGACATGCAAGAAGCACAACGTCGTGCTGGGCCTGGGCACCAACAAGCGCTTCTGGCCTGCCAACCGCGAGTTGAAGCGACTGCTGGCGGGCGGGGTGGTGGGGCAGGTGCTGCACGTCGAAGGTCATTACACCAATCAGAACTCCGGCGCTCACTTCTGCGAATGGCGCACCCGTCCCGAGGAAGCTCCGGGCGCGGGCATGACCGGCGCCGGCATACATGTGCTCGACGCGCTGGTGAGCATTGCGGGGCCCGTGCATAGCGCTTACGCGCAAACGGTGCTTCGCAAGCCGCAGCCGGATCCGCTCGATACGGCAACCGCGGTGCTGCGATTCCGCAACGACGTGAGCGGCGTCTTGGCGACGGTGCGCTCGAGTACGTTCTACTGGCGCATCCATGTGTTCGGCGACTGCGGTTCGATCGAGGCGCTCGGCGAGAATCAGGTGATCGTGCGGCGCAAGGGCTGCGACCCGGAAACCGTCACGTACCAGGGCGTGGATTCGCTGCTTGCCGAATTAGATGCGTACGCGGATGCCGTCTCCGGGCGTGCGCCCTACATCACGACGACAGACGAGATGCTGAATACCGTCGCGGCGTTCGAAGCGATCGTCTCATCGATCGACAGCGGCGCGCCTGTCGTTCTTCGGTGAAGCCTGCCCGCCGCATCACGGCCGACGCAGCCCGTATTCCAGCGGATTCTGCGGACGATTGTCGAGCCGCACCTCGTAGTGCAGATGCGGGGCGGTAGAGCGTCCGGTCGAGCCGACGGCGCCTATCGTCATTCCGCGTTGCACCTTTTCGCCGGGCTTCACGTGTATGGCAAGCGCATGCGCATAGCGCGTGACATAGCCGTTGCCATGATCGATATCCACCATGCGCCCGTATTGCGGATCCGATGCGACCCGTGCCACGACACCGGCGGCCGTAGCAAGTATCGGCGTGCCGGCAGCGGCGCTGATGTCTATGCCTTCGTGCCGGGCGAGCGAGTGCGTGAAGGGATCCACGCGCACGCCATAGCTGCTCGAAAGACCGTGCATGTCGGCGAGCGGCGCGGCGAGCGGGACGCGTTCCAGGCGCAGCAGTTCCTGGCGCCAGTCGCTGTGCACCTGCCTTAACTGTGCATTGAGGGCTTCGGCCTGCGCGCGCGCCGAGTCGAAATGCCCGAAGACCGTACTCGAGGGATCGCGATCGTCGAGCGCGATGTGCGGACCGCCGCGCCCCGGTGCAGTCTTGCGTTCCGGCTGTTGCGTGCGCCCAGCCCGCGGCACTGCGAGTTTCGCGAACTCGTCCTTCAGCGCATGCAGCTGTCCCAGCTGTTCGCGCGCAGCCGCCACTTCTTCGCGCAAGGCTTGCAGCTTGCTCCGATATTCCGATTCGCGCTTCTCCGCCTCGGAGAGCGTCAGCACGCCACCGATGTTGGCTACCAGTGCAGGATCGTAGTCGAAGGCGAGCTTGAACGCGACGACGCTCATCGCGATGCCGGCAACGACGAACAGGCCTGCGACAGCAGCGAGCGATATGGCGATGCGCCGGGTCCGGATCGACACGCAATGCAATTTGCCGAGCGGTCCGGTGGTCCACATGAGCTGCATGGCATCGATCCCCGGTGATCAGCCGCGATGCTCGGCGTGCACGACGGCGTCCACGCTCTTGTCGGCGAGTCGGATCAGGTTGCCGGTCCGCTCCGTGGCCTCTACGCCGTGCGCGAGGTCGCGCAGACTGCCGTTGACCTGTGCACCGGGACTGACGGAAAGCTCGCCGTAGACGATGTCTCCCATGACGCGGGCGGTCGGCAGCAGATGCGCGCTTTCGCTCGCATGGATATTGCCGAACACCGTGCCCGCGACGAGCACGCGATGCGCGGTGATGTTGCCGCGTACCTCGGCTTCCGGGCCCACTGCGACGGAACCTGTCGCACCGCGTTCGACGTTGATGTCGCCCGTAACGCGGCCGTCGATGCGTATGCCATCCGAGAAAGTGATGCGGCCTTCCAGGCTGGTGTTGCGGCCCACGAGCGTCTGGAACGCAATTGCCGCCATGTTGTCCAGAGATCTGTTCTTGCGCAGCATGTTGTTCTCCGCGTGGCGTGACGGCCTCACTCTAAACGCAAGCGCTGCGTACATCAGTGACAAAAGTTGCTCTCGTCATGAACTTGAGTGAAATGTCGTTGAGCGACGACATCGGGTGACGTGGCGCGTCACGCGGTTCTCCCGTGCCGCGCGAGTTTCACAATCGAGCCAGCAATGCCGTAGCGGCGGCGGGTGCGCGCTCTTTCGCACCATTGATGAAGAAAATGTAGACGTCACGCCGCTTGGGAGGGGGCGCATGCTTGACGATAGTGGGCAAGTCGGCCGGCTGCTCGCCGCGTGACCAGGCCGATACGCGGCGCGCCCATTCATCGAGCGCGTTTTCGGGGTAACCGGTCGGTTGCGCCGCGTCACTGCGCATCAGGCGCGCGTACACGAAATCGGACGTGACGTCGGCATACGAGGGATACCGGTCAGAGTCGGTGTACACGGTCCCCACGTTGTGCCGCCGCGCCTGCTCTATGAACTCGGCGCAAAGAAAGCTCTCGTGACGGACCTCGAGCACGTGACGCAGTCGATGATCTCGGGGCAGCAGCTGTACGAAGCGCTCGAAGTCTTCTTGCTGATAGCGCTTGGTCGGCGCGAACTGCCACACGATGGGGCCGAGCTTTTCCCGCAGGTCCAGTACGCCGCTCGCCATGAACCGTTCGATGGCGGGTCCGGCTTCAGCGAGAATCGCGCGGTGCGTGGCATAGCGCGGCGCCTTCACCGTGAAGACGAAGTCGTCCGGGGTTTCGTCGCGCCACTTCGCGAAACTGGCGGGTGTTTGCGTGCGATAGAAAGTGCCGTTGATCTCGATCACCGTGAGGCGGCGGCTCGCGTATTCGAGTTCCCGCTTCTGTGGCAGATCCGCCGGGTAGAACGTGTCTCGCCATGGGGCGTAAGTCCAGCCCCCTATGCCTACGCGTATGCGGCCGGTCGGGTTCATCGCCATGCGACGATGCCATTTCGGTGCCCGTTGACACAATGGCCGCTATTTGGACTACCATCGGTAGCCACCCCAGTGCTCCGGGGTGGTCCATCAGGGAGGAGTAAACGCATGTACCGCAAGTTCGCGTTGTCTTTGTTTGCCATTGCGGCGTCCGGCTATGCATCGATAGCCGCGAGCGCTGAATTGCCCGAGGGAAAGGGCAAGGATATCGTCGCGGCAAATTGCAACAGCTGCCACAAGTTCTTCGAGCGTATCGGCGCCGGCTACACCCCGGAAGGGTGGCATACCGTGATGCGCATGATGAAGAACCAGGGCCTCGATATGCCCGAGGATCAGGTGAAGATTGCCACGGAATACCTGATCAAGAATTTTCCGGAGAAGCCCAAGCCCAAGGGTGTCGTCATACCCGGGCCGTACAAAGTCTCGATGAAGAGCTGGGACGCGGCCACTCCCGGCTCGCGTCCGCATGACCCACTGGCCGCGCGCGACGGTTCGTTGTGGTACACCGGCCAGATGGTCAACGCGCTGGGACGGGTGGACCCGAAGACCGGGAAGGTGACGGAGTACAAGCTCAAGACCGCGCACTCCGCGCCGCACGGCCTCGTGGAGGACAAGGACGGCAACATCTGGTACACCGGCAACGCCGCGGGTCTCGTCGGCAAAGTGAATCCGAAGACGGGCGAAGTCACCGAATACAAAATGCCGGACCCGAACGTCCGCGATCCGCACACGCTCATTTTCGATCACGACGGCATTCTGTGGTTCACCGCGCAGGGCGCGAACCGCATCGGCCGGCTCGATCCGAAGACGGGCGACATCAAGCTGCTCACGCCGCCCACGGCGAACTCGCGGCCCTACGGCATGGCGGTGAATTCGAAGAACATGGTCTTCTACGTGCCGTTCGGAACGAACAAGGTCGGCATGGTCGATCCGAAGACGCTTGCGATCAAGGAATATCCGCTGCCGGATCCCAAGTCGCGTCCACGGCGCATCACTATTACCAGCGACGACATCGTCTGGTATACGGATTTCCCGCGCGGCTTCCTCGGTCGTCTCGATCCGGCGACCGGCAAGGTGACCGAGTACCAATCGCCGAGCGGTCCCGCGTCGCAGCCGTACGGCATTTCGGCCATCAACGACGAGATCTGGTACAGCGAGTCCGGCACCAAACCGAACACCGTCGTGCATTTCGATCCGAAAACGGGGAAGTTCCAGACTTGGACCATTCCGGGCGGCGGCGACATCGTGCGCAACACGTCGGTGACAGGCAAAGGCGAGTTCGTTCTGGCCAACAGCCTGGTCAACAAGGTGACCCTCGTTACGATTCACAGGTAAAGTGAAAATCCCGGGAAGCGGCGTGGCCCGCTCCCCGGGTTCCGCCGGCTCGCCTCTTGTGTAAGAATGCCGCCTCGGAAAAATCACAGTAACGAGGCACATGAAGTGGGCGTTACCGCAGAACTGCTGAAGGAAATCCCCGCTGCAGAGAAATACCGCGGCAGGCTTGAAGCGCTTGAAGCGGAAGTAGAGCGTCTTGCGGCGGAAAATGCGCAGCTGAAAACCGAGCTCGCGCGCTATATCGACCGCTGGGAAACGCTCGATGGCGACGCGCTCGACACGCTGCTGTATCTGTCGCGCAACGAGCGCGGCAATGCCGTCGAGATTGCGAAGGCGAACAAGGTCAACATCCAGATCGTCGAGACGTATCTCAAGCAACTCGTGACTTGCGAATACGTGCATGCGCACGCCAACGGCGAGGTCCCGCATTTCGGCCTGGCTCATAAAGGCCGGTGGTATTTGGAAGAGCGTGGTCTGCTGAGAAACGCATAAGACGCTGCACATTTCTGCTGCGTGCGACGGCGAACAGCCGGCCGGTTTAGCGTAATCGCGACTGCTGACGAGCGCGGCGGTCGGCGATACAGTGCGCGTTCCCGACCGCCATCGTGAGGAGAGAATCGCCATGTCGTACAAGAATCGCACCGCAAAGCACTGGCTTGCAGCGCTAGGACTTTTTCTTGCGGCTGCCGCAGCCCCCGGATTTGCCCAGACGCGCCCTGCAGTGACGGACATCGGTTCTCAGCCCAGGACCTTTCTGTTCGTTGGCAACAGCTTCTATTACTACAACAACAGTACGCACAATTATTTCCTGCAGCTGCTGAGAGCGTCCGATCCGAAGGGTGCGAAAGGGTACCGGGCGACGTCTGCGACGATCAGCGGATCCGGTCTCAACTGGCACGACATGGAGTCGTATCTCAAACCGGGTAGCGGCATGGCGTCGTATTCCTTCGTCGGCGACAACGAGGTCGTGTTCAACAGCTTCGAGAAGCCGTTCGATGTCGTGATCATGAACGATTGCAGTCAGTGTCCCGTTCATCCGAAGCTCTCCGGTATGTTTCACGAATACGTCCAGAAGCACAGCGCCACGATACGCAAGTACAAGGCGATACCCGTGCTCTTCATGACATGGGCGTATGCGGACAGGCCGGAGATGACGGCGCAGCTCGCCGAGCAGTACACGAAGGCGGGCAACGACAACCAGGCGCTGGTCGTGCCTGCCGGTCTTGCCTTCGCCAAAGCACTGGCCAAGAAACCCGATCTCGTGATGTACGCGAAAGACAAGCGCCATCCCAGCCTCGCCGGGACTTATCTCTCGGCGGCGACGATCTACTCGGCGCTTTACCGGAAGGAGGCCGCGGCCGGCCCGGCTGTCGACGGCCTTGCGGCGGACACCGCGACGTTCCTGCGCTCCGTCGCGTGGGAGGCGGTGCGCGAGTACTACGGCGATGCTCGCTAGCCGAATGAATTCGGCGGCGTCCATAGCATAGCGACCCACTCCAAGAACAGTAACATCTATACGACGGAAACGCATGAAGGCAAGCATCTGCAGAAGTTCGTATACAAAGGCATGGGCAACGTGTGCCGCAGCCAAGGTGTCGTCCGGCCGGCAGGCAAGTAAGGCGCTCGCAATCGCGCAAGCGTTGTCGGCGTTCGTGATTGCGTCGGCGCTGCTTGGACTTGGACCGCGCGACGCCTTTGCACAGCGCTATCCCGCGCGCCCGATTCGGTTGGTGGTGCCGTTCGCACCGGGCGGCGGCACCGACGTCGTCGCGCGGCGCATCGCGGTGAAGCTGTCCGAAGCGCTAGGCCAGCAGCTCGTGGTCGACAATCGCGGCGGCGGAGGCGGGACGATAGGCGGGGATATCGTCGCGCACGCTGCGCCCGATGGCTATACGCTGATCATGGTTTCGGGCAGCTATGCGGTGAATCCCAGTCTGCACAAGCTCACGTACGATCCGGTGGGCGGCATCACGCCGATCGCGCTGATCGGCACCAGCGCCGATCTCGCGGTGGTACATCCCAACCTTCCGGTGCATACTACGCGCGAGCTCATCGACCACGCCAAGTCGCATCCCGGCAAGATCAACTACGGCTCCACCGGCGTCGGCGGCTTCACGCATCTCGCGACCGAGTTGTTCAAGATGATGACGCAGGTGGACATCACGCACGTGCCGTACAAGGGCACGGGCCCCGCGATGAGCGATCTGCTGGCCGGTCAAGTGCAGGTGCTGTTCGGCGGTATTGCGTCCGAGCTGCCGCACGTGCGCACGGGGCGCTTGCGCGCGATTGCCGTCACGACGCCCAAGCGCCTGCCTTCACTGCCCGAGATTCCGGCCGTCGCGGAAACGGTGCCGGGCTACGAGGCGGTGCTGTGGTACGGGATGCTGGGGCCGCGCGGCCTGCCGCGCGGCATCGTCGACAGGCTCAACGCACACGTGCGCAAGATTATCGACAACCCCGACACGAAGGCGGCGCTGTCGCGCGAAGGCGTGGAGGCGGAGCCGATGGCGCCGGAAGCGCTGCGCGCTTTCATCAAGGCCGAGATCGACAAGTGGGCGAAGGTGGTGAAGGCGGCCGGCATACGCGCGGAATGACCGCGTTGGCGCGCGCTGTTCGAGCCGCGCTGCTCGCGATCAGCCGCCGTCGGCCTGTATTCCGGCGCTCTTGATCACCTTTGCCGCGCGCGCCATATCGGCCTTGATGAAGCGCGCAAATTCGTCCGGCGTGCTGGTGAACACTTCGAACCCAATGGCAGTGAAGCGTTCCTTGAGATCGGGCGAGGCGAGCGATGCGACGATCTCGCGGTTGAGCTTGTCGATGATCGCGCGCGGCGCGCCCGCCGTGGTCACCACGCCAAACCATGTCCCGCCTTCGTAGCCGGGAAGACCTGCTTCTCCGACGGCGGGAATGTCGGGCCAGCTCGCCAGACGCTTCTCGCCACACACTGCAATGATTTTCGCCTTGCCGCTCTTCGCGTGCGGCAGTACCGTCGCTATGCCGGTGATGATGAGCTGCACTTCGCCGCTCAGCATGCCGGTCAAGGCGGGTCCCGAACCTTTGTAGGGCACGTGCACCAGCTTGATGCCTGCCATCGATTCGAGGAGTGCGCCGGCGAGGTGATTCGTAGAGCCGGTTCCCGGCGTCGAGTACTTGAGCGTCTCGGGTTTCGCCTTCGCGAGGTCTATCAGTTCCTTTGGCGTGTTGGCGGCCACGGAAGGATGCGCTGCAATCACGTACGGAAAATAAACGGCCGGCGTGATGGGCGCGAAGTCCTTGACCGCATCGTACGGCAGCTTCTTCACTATCTGTGGATTGATCGACATCGTGGTGGCGGTCGTGAGCAGCATCGTATAACCGTCCGGCACGGCACGCGCCACGAGCTCTGCGCCGATGATCGTGCTGGCGCCACCGCGATTGTCGACCACGACCTGCTGGCCGAGGCGCTCGGAGAGCTTGGTCGCAATGCCCCGTGCGACGATATCCGTCGTGCCCCCGGGCGGATACGGTACGATGAAACGGATCGGCCGGGCAGGATAGGTCTCCGCGGCGTGCACGGCGTATGTCGAAAGCGCGCAGGCCGCGATCGCGGCCGCCTGCAATATCGTTCTCGGTATCAAAGGCTCCTCCATCGGCGTCTGTGACGACGTCTTCGACCTGCATTATGACATGCGACGGCGTTACGGCGCGTGCGTTTCCATCGTGTGTGCATCGTGGACGCGTAGTCCAGCATGCGTCGAGTCGCCGTTCGAGATGCGAGGCGTGTGCGCGATGATTTTCCATTTCCGCGCGGCTTGCCCTGCCGCGGAATATGCTGCGCAGCGCGTGGCCCGTCGAGCACTGATACTATTGCGGGGCAAACGCCAACACATCAACCGGGAGGAAACGATGGCCAAGGCTTATTGGATTGCGTTCTACCACGCAGTGAAGAATCCCGACGCGCTCGCCGCGTATGCGAAGCTCGCGGGGCCGGCGATACAGGCGGCCGGGGGGCGTTTCATCGTCCGGGGCAATCCTGCGAAGACTTACGAGAAGGGCCTGCCGCAGCGTGTGGTCGTCATCGAATTCGACAGCGTCGAGCAGGCGAGCGCCGCGCACGACAGCCCCGGCTATCAGGAGGCGCTCAAGGTGCTCGGCGATGCGGTCGTGCGCGATCTGAGAATCGTGGAAGGCGTCTAGCCGCACTACGGATAGGCTGGGCGTGAGGCGTGCGGCGGGAGAGAATCAAGGCGCGCTGTTTCACGCGCCCGGTGCGGGATTGCCGCCGCTCGGCGCCTGCGACGGTGTCGTCGCAGGCGTCGATGTCGGGGGCGTGCGCAAGGGATTTCACGCCGTAGCGCTCGGTGGAGGGCAGGTGATCGCGACGTTCGCACATGCTGCGCCGGCGGCAATCGTGGACTGGTGCCTGCAGCTGGGCGCGCAGGCCGTGGCTGTGGATGCGCCCTGCCGCTGGAGCGCTACCGGCCGCTCGCGTGCCGCCGAGCGCGAGCTGCGGTCCGAGGGGATACAGGCTTTTGCCACGCCTACGCTTGCCGTCGCGACTGCGAAGCCTTTCTACCGCTGGATGGTGAACGGCGCCGAACTGTATTTGCAGCTCGCACGTCATTACGTCCTGTTCGACGGCGGCGAGCACGAGCGGCGCATCTGTCTGGAAACCTATCCACAAGCCGTCGCGTGCGCCCTCGCGACGCGTCTGTTGCGGGCGAAGCACAAGCGGACCCACCGCCGCGCGGTGCTCTCGGATGCCGCCGTCGGCATAGTGCGCCTTACGAATATCGATCTCGTCGACGCAGCATTATGCGCAGTCGCCGCGGCCTACGTGCGTGCCGGGTATTACCGCGCATATGGCGACGGCGGCGAAGGAAGGATATTCGTTCCCGGCCGCCGCAACGTCACACGCCACGCAGCTTGAGCGACACCGGGGTCTTGCCGTTGCGGAAGCCCTCCGGCTGCAGAATGCCCGAATCGCCCGTCTCATCCACCACGACGACTTGCTGACCGACGACGGTCCAGCATGCCGCGAACGCCTTGCCTTGCCATTCGACATCGGCAGCGCGGAATTCGCCCGTCTCGCGCAGCATGCTCTGCACTTTTTCGTTGCTGCACGGCGCATCGTGCAGGTGCGCGATGACATCGCCTAGCTCGAACGTGTACAGCTCCATCGGCGCGGCATAGGCGGACAGAGGAAGGGATGCGGCAAGTACAGCGGCTCGTAAGACTTTCATCGTCTATCTCCAATAAAAAACGGCACGACGCCCTTTCTGGGCCGTAGCACCTCTCCTCTGTGATATCGAAGGTTATGGCGGGGCTTGAGCAGCCCTGCGCACCGCCGGCGCCAGCCGGTCGTGTCAAGCGAGATCCGGTGCCATGCGCATCATGGTCATGAGCGACGGCGATTACGCCGTCGGTCACCGGGAAGAGCGGCAAGCACCATGCCGCTTGCCAAGGGTTCCGCAAGCAGCGTGCCGGAACGGTGGGGACGACGCTACAGCAGCTTCTGCGCGAGATACTGCTTGCGGTATTCCTCGAAGGAAAGATTGTCCGCCTCTTCCACTGCGCGCTGTTCCGCGAGCGACGCCTTGGCATGAGCGCGATATTCGGCTTCCACCTCCGCAGGCAGCGGGGCATGGCGCAGCGCTTCGCGATGGCGCTGGGACTGGCTCGCGACGAAACGAACGTGGGAAGCGTCGTCGAGCTGGCTCATTTCCTCGAGCACCCGCGCGGAAGGCAATGTTGCCGGGTCGCTCAACGCACCGCGCGCGCGCAGCAGCGCTGCGGTATAGGCGTCGCTTCCGTGCGCGCGGTCCAGGACTCCTGCGACCATTTCGCAACCGTCCAGGATCTCTTCACCCCATGCGCGCAGCGTCGTCTCGGATCCGAAGCGATCCAGCCGCAGATCGGGCTCGCGTCCGAACGCCGCAACGCGATGCTGGTTGCGTCCTATCGTGCGGTTTTCATCCGGCGTGTCCCGCGGACTCGGCGTCAACAGGCAATGCAGCAGGAATGCATCGAGAAAACGCATCGTGCTTGCATTGATGCCCACGGGCTCGAACGGATCGAGATCCATAAGCCGCACTTCGACGTATTCCACGCCACGTTCCGAAAGCGCGTGCAAAGGGCGCTCGCCGCGCCGTATGCGGCGCTTGGGCCGTATCGTCCCGTAGAACTCGTTCTCGATCTGCAGCAGCGTCGTGCTGAGCTGGCGGTACTCGTCGCCGTCGCGTATGCCGATCTTTTCGTACGGCGGATAGGGGCGCGTCAACGCATTGAAAAGCGATGATGCGTACGTGTTCATGCAGTTGTAGCTTGCCGAGATGAGCGCTTGCGCGTCGCTTTGATAGCCGAGCGGGCCCATGCGCAGCGACGTCGCATACGGCAGATACATGGTCTTCGGCCGGAACTCCTCAAGCTTGTGCGGCCGGCCTTCGACGAACGTGCGGCACGTGGCCGGCGACGCACCGAACAAGTACAGCAGCAGCCAGGAGTGGCGCCGGAAGTTGCGGATAAGAGCGAAATAGCCGTCGTCAGGCTTCGCGTCGAGCGCCTGCCAGATGGCGTCGGGCACGGAGAAGTTGTAGTGGATGCCCGATATCGTCTGCATGCGCCGGCCGTAGCGGTACGACAGGCCCATGCGGTAGACGGCTTTCATGCGGCCGAGATTCGACGTCCCGTACTGCCCGAGCGGGATATCGTGCTCGGCGGGCAATCTGCACGGCATGCTCGCGCACCACAGCATTTCATCGCCGATGTGGCGATACACAAAGCCATGAATATGGGTGAGTTCCTCGATGCACGCTTCGGGCGTGTCGTGAACGCCGGTGATCAGCTCCAGCTGGGATTCGCTGAAGTCGGTCGTGATATGCGGGTGGGTGAGCGCGGATCCGAGAGCCGCAGGATGCGGCGTGAGCGCGAGGCCGCCGTCCGCGGTGGCGCGCAGGCTTTCTTTCTCGACACCGCGACGAAGGTGGGTAAGCGCCGCGGAGGGCAACGCAGCGAGCTGTTGCTCGAGTGTCAGGTCAGTGGCTTTTTTCATGGTGGTGTAGGGTAACAGATGGACGCTGGCGACGGCCACGCGGCGCGCAGGCGGGCGGCGGCTTGACGAGCGTTGCAACGTGTCGGGCGGCTGTTATGATGGCCGCAAGACACCATCCACGGAGGAGGTGCAATGAACGGTCGCCCGGTCCGCCGCTTCGCGGCTCTGCTCGTCGTTCAGTCCATGCTGTGCGCGTCGGCGTACGCTCAGAGTCATCCTTCGAAGCCCATCCGCTTTATCGTTCCCTTCTCTCCGGGCAGCGGCTCCGACACGATAGCGCGCATCATCGCGACCGCGCTTGCGGAGCAGTTCGGACAGCAGGTGATCGTGGACAACCGGGCAGGGGCCGCCGGGAACCTAGGCGCCGAAGTTGCCGCCCGCGCGGCACCCGACGGCTATACGATGCTGCTCGTCATCCTCGGCCACGCAGCCAATGTCACGCTGTATCGCAATCTCGCGTACGATCTTGTCCGCGACTTCGCCCCGGTCACGCAGCTTGCGTCGACCCCTTCGATGCTGGTCGTCCATCCTTCGCTGCCGGTGAAGTCGGTCGCCGATCTCGTGAAGCTCGCGAAGGCCAAGCCCGGCGACATCAATTACGCATCCGGCGGCGTCGGCACACCGACTTTCATTTCCGGCGAGCTGTTCAAGCTCCACGCGGGCGTGAACCTCGTGCACGTGCCGTACCGGGCGGGTGGCGAAGCGCTCACGGCGGTCGTTTCCGGCGAAGTGCCCGTGTATTTCGCGCCGGTCGCCCCGGCGTTGCCGCACGTGAAGCAGGGACGGCTGCGCGCGCTTGCGGTGACCAGTGCCACCCGCATGCCGGTGCTGGCGGACTATCCTACCGTCGCGGAAAGCGGCTATCCGGAGTACCAGACCGGCAACTGGTACGGCGTTGCCGTGCCGGCCAAAACCCCGCCGGACATCGTGGCGGCACTGAACAAAGCGGCCGTCGCCGCCGCGAAACAGCCCGCCGTGGCAAAACGCCTGACCGATTTGGGCTACCTCGTGATCGGCGATACGCCGGACGCGTTCGCCGCGCACATCAGAAGCGAAATCGCGAGTCTCGCGAAAGTGCTGAAGGACGTCCGTGTGGAATGAGCCGGCGCACGGCCGGCTCGCCTTACATGAGATTACCCGCGTTCACGTTGAGATTCACGCCGGTGATGTAACGCGCTTCGGCGGAGGCGAGGAACAGCACGGCGGCCGCGGCATCTTCAGGTTCCACCAGGGAGCGCATCGGATTTTGCTCCGCGATCGCTTTGAGGCTCTCGGCACTGCGTACTGCTTTGACGCGCGGCGTGGCGGTGGTGCCCGGCGAGACCGTATTGACCGTGATGCCGTACGGTCCGAGCTCGCGCGCGAGCAGCTTGGTGAAGCCTATGAGCCCCGCCTTCGCCGCGCCATAGGGGATGTACGAGGGCGCGTACGGATTCGGGGCGATGCCCGCGCCCGAGGCGATGCTCACGATGCGGCCTTGCCGGCGCGCCATCATGACAGGCGCGACGGCGCGCGCGCAGAGGAACGCGCTCGTGAGATTAAGATTCATCACGCGCGTCCACTCTTCGTCCGTAATATCGGTGATTGGCGCCAGGCGATCGAAGCCGCCCGCCCCATTGACCAGCACGTCGACGTGATCCCATTGTGCGGTCACATCGCGAACCATCGCAGCCACGTCGGACGAGCTTGTTACATCCGTGACCAGAGGTAGGGCAGTCCCGCCGCTGGACGTGATCTCGGCCGCGACGCGACGCGCTTTCGCTTCGTCCACGTCCACGATCGCGACACGTCCGCCGGTCTGCGCGAAGCGTCGCGCTATCGTCTCGCCTATGCCTTGACCCGCCGCAGTCACGATGGCGACCGAGCTTGCGAACGTCATATCCCGTGTCACGAGCTTCTCCTCCATGTGTCGGCTATTGTAGTCGAGTCGCTTTACGGCGGTACGGCCACGATGCGAACCCGCTTCTGGACCGCCGTGCCTTTTGCCCCTAGCATGGCTCACTCGACACGACGGGACCCGGAGAAGACATGGCGGACGACGATCTGCGGCGCAAGTACGGAGCGGATGCCTATGACACAGGGCTCGCACTGCAGCCACGCACTTTCGAGCAGCGCGTCGCGCAGCGCGACGCGATCGATCAGCATTTCACGCGGCTGTGGCTCGACTTCGCGATCAAAGGGCTGGGCAAGCGACCGGCGCTCGACCAGCGCACCCGGCTGCTGGTTCTCGTCGGACAGTACACGATGGCAAAAAGCCACGCGCCGCTGGAAGACACGATATATGCGGCGCTTGCGGCAAAAGTGCCCCTGCGCGAAGTCGCCGAGATCATTCTTCAATGCACGGTGTATGGCGGTCACACGGTGGTGGAGCCTGCGCTACAGGTGTTGCACCGGATCGCGCAAGACGAGGGGCTGCTTGCGCAGTTGCGCGAAACGCAGCTGCCCCTCGACGGCAACGATCGCAAGCGCTCGTACGAAGAGGAGCGTAAGACCTGGCATCCCGAAGACGTAGCCGATCCGCGCTTCGGGCCGATGATGGAAAAGCACGGCTGGCTGGCTGTGGGGCGCGCGCTGACGCTGCGGCCGCGCCATCATCTCAACATCCTCTCTTGGCTGGACGCGATCGATCCCGAGTTCGCCGATCTGTGGGTGAAGTTCTGCTACGGCGGGATGTATGCGCGGGGCATCGTCGACGACAAGACGAGGCTGCTGTGCATGATAGGCGATTGTCTCGCGGTCGGCGAGGAGACCCAGGCGCGCGGCCACATGCGAGGCGCGCTGCGCAACGGCGCGTCACCGCGCGAGGTGCTGGAAGTGATTCTGCAGACCTGCGTGAACTTCGGCATGCCGCCCATGCTGCGCGCGCTGGAAGTTTTCGTGGAGCTCATGGCGCAGGACGGGCGGCTGGACGAAATCGGCAACCCCGCACTGCGCGTGGAGACGTACGGGCGTTGAGCCGGCAGGCTGGGACGCCGTCACAATAACGAGGAGAAGAAACGAATGCGTGTCACCTTCATGATTCTGTTCGCCGTCGCGTCTGTCGGCACTGCCCAGGCTGCAACGGCGCAATATCCCGACAAGCCGTTGCGGCTGATCGTTCCGTTCCCGCCGGGAGGCGGCAACGACATACTGGCGCGGACAGTCGGGCAGAAGCTGTCGGAAGTCATCGGCCAACAGGTGGTCGTAGA
>JBLNBW010000179.1:0-4772 GCA_050260255.1 Rhodospirillaceae bacterium
ATGCGCAAGCCCTCGGCGGTGCCCCCCAGCGTGATCTCGCGATAGGCGGCCTTGCTCTCCCCGTCCACCACCATCACGAACTTCTTGTTCTGGTCGGTGCCGATCGCGCGCTCGTTTACGAGCAGCACGTTCTCCGGCTGGGCGCGCCCCATGCGCAAGGTAACGAACTGGCCGGGCGTGAGCCGGCCGTCCTTGTTGTCCACTACGGCGCGTACGCGCACCGTGCCGCTTTTTGCGTTCACCTGGTTGTCGACGAGCTGCAAATGGCCGCGCAAGGGCTCGCCACCGTTGCCGACTGTGGCAATCTCCACCGGTATGCGGCGCAGCTCCGTGGGGGTGCGTCCCTTGAGGGCCTTGAGCGCGCGTGCGACGGCGAGCTCGTCCGCGTCGAAGCTCGCGTAGATCGGATCGACCGACACGAGGGTGGTGAGCACCGGCGCGTCCGGGCCTGCGGCGACCAGATTGCCGACGGTGACTTCGAGCTTGCCCACGCGTCCGGCGACCGGCGCGCGCACCTGCGTGTAGCCCAAGTTCAAGCGCGCCGACTGCAGTGCAGCCTGGGCAGCGCGCAGATTGGCTTCGGCCTCGCGCAGCGCATTCACGCGCTCGTCGACTTCACGGCGCGCAATCGCGCTTTCTTCCCACAGGCGCTGGGCACGCTCATGCTCGCTGCGGGCATAGGTGAGTCGCGCCTCGGCGGCGGCGACCTGCGCCTGCGCCCGGTCGACTTCGGCGGCATAAGGCGCCGGGTCGATCGTGACCAGCAGATCGCCGCGGGCAACGAGGCCGCCTTCCACGAAATGCACCGATTGCACGGCGCCGGCGACGCGCGAGCGGACGTTGACGCGCTCCACGGCCTCGAGCCGCCCGGAGAATTCGTCCCAGATCACGACGTCGCGCTGGACGACGGGAGCCACCGGCACCGGCATCGCCTGAGGCGCCGGCGCCTCGGATTTGGATGCAGCGGGCGCCGCGCGCAGATAAAGCGCTACGGCGACGATGGCGGTCAACGAGACGACCGCTGCGGTGAAAACGAACCGCGGCGTGCGCAAAGCGGAGGCACCGCTATCCGCCGCCGGTTTCGATTGCAATCCTTCGTTCTTCATTGGTCGCTTCCTTTTTCGGTACATGTCGTTCGGCACAAGCCGCGCAGCGATCGGTCGCGAGTGTAGGCGGCGACCGTATCGCCTCTATGTCAGGCGCGAAACACTTTGTTTCCGCTTTGTAGCAACGCCACGTCGCGATTCGGACCAGTCCAGACTGCGGCCGAAAGCCGGTCCAGAGTCCCCTCGAGACAAATCAGCGCCTGGTTAAACGCCAATACGGACATACCTGGAACTCTCGCGATTTTTAGCGATCACTACAAATAAGGGCGACACTGTAAAATCCTTGCACTGGGCGTGTCAAGCATTTTAATATCGATCACTATGAAATTACCTGCCGCGACATGAAAACGACCGGCAAACCCTTGAGACCACGAGGGCGGCCGCGCTCCTTCGACCGCGACGCGGCCCTCGAGCGTGCGATGGAAGTGTTCTGGGAACACGGCTACGAGGCGACCTCGATCACGGACCTCACCACCGCGATGGGCATCAATCCGCCGAGTCTCTACGCGGCTTTCGGCGACAAGGAAAAGCTGTTCATGGAAGCCGTCGAACGCTATCAGGCAACGCGGCGGGACGCACTCGCGCGGATCTTCGAGGAAGAACCGACTGCGAAAGCGGCCGTGCGCCGCCTGCTCACGGAGACCGCCGAGCGCCTAACCTGCGACGGCATGCCGCGCGGCTGCATGCTCGTCATGTCGGCGACCAACTGCTCGGCCGAGTCCGCCCATGTGCAGGAAGCGCTCGTCGAGAAACGCCTCGCCATGAAAGAGCGCCTCAAAGCGCGCATCGATTTCGCCGTGAAGAATGGCGAGCTGCCGCCCGATACCGACACCGCGGCGCTCACCGACTTCTACGCCATGATCGTCCAGGGCATGTCGATGCAGGCGCGCGACGGCGCGAGCTGCAAGAGCCTGGTCGCCACCGTGGAAACCGCGATGCGGGCGTGGCCCGAGCCGCCCTCCACGCCGGCGAAGAAGCGGCCGCAGCCGCAACGCCGTACTGCAAAGGCCGTGAGCTGATCCGCTACGACCGACACGCCGCATTGCCTCGGCACGGCGTGATACCAAATCCACGAATGGGCCGTTCTCCATTGCGTCCTGACGCCACCAGCATGCCGAACGTCATCGCCGTCAAGAACCTCTCGAAGACCTACGCCTCGGGCTTTCGCGCGCTGAAGAATATCGATCTCGACATCCGGCGCGGCGAAATCTTTGCGCTGCTCGGCCCCAACGGCGCGGGCAAGACGACGCTCATCAGCACGATCTGCGGCATCGTGACGCCTACCGAAGGAACGATACTGGTGGACGGGCACGACATCCTCGCCGACTACCGCGCGACCCGCTCGATCATCGGCCTCGTGCCCCAGGAATTGACCACGGACGCCTTCGAGTCGGTGTGGGACACGGTGTCGTTCAGCCGTGGACTGTTCGGCAAGGCGCCCAATCCGCGGCACATCGAAAAGGTGCTGAAGGACCTGTCGCTGTGGGACAAGAAGGACAACAAGATACGCACGCTCTCCGGCGGCATGAAGCGCCGTGTGCTGATCGCGAAGGCGCTGTCCCACGAGCCGACCGTCCTGTTCCTCGACGAGCCGACCGCCGGCGTCGATGTCGAGCTGCGACGTGACATGTGGAATCTGGTGCGCGCGCTGCGCGCCGCCGGTGTAACCATCATTCTCACCACGCATTACATCGACGAAGCCGAAGAGATGGCCGACCGCATCGGCGTAATCAACAAGGGGGAGCTCAAGCTGGTCGAGGACAAGACCGAGCTCATGCGCAAGCTCGGCAAGAAGCAGCTCACGCTGCATCTGCACCATCCGCTCGCGCACATCCCGCCCTCGCTCGCGGCGTACCGGCTCGAGCTCGCCGAAGAAGGAACGGCCTTGATCTACACCTACGACGCACAGCGCAACCGCAGCGGGATCGGGGAGCTCATCACCGATCTCGGGAAATCCGGAATCGCGTTCAAGGACGTCAACACGACGCAGAGCTCGCTCGAGGACATCTTCGTCGATCTCGTGAGGGACGGCCAATGAACGTCCACGCCATACGCGCGATCTATGCATTCGAGATGGCCCGCACGCGGCGCACGCTGATGCAGAGCATCATCTCGCCGGTGCTGTCCACGTCGCTCTACTTCGTCGTGTTCGGCTCGGCGATAGGCTCGCGCATACCCGAGGTGAACGGCGTCTCGTACGGCGCGTTCATCGTGCCAGGGCTCATCATGCTGTCGCTGCTCACCCAGAGCCTGTCCAACGCTTCCTTCGGCATCTACTTTCCCAAATTCACGGGCACGATTTACGAGCTGCTGTCGGCTCCGGTGTCGACGCTCGAAATCGTCGCGAGCTACGTCGGCGCGGCGGCGACGAAGTCGGTGATCCTCGGGCTGATCATCCTCGCCACGGCGGCATTGTTCGTCCCGGTGCGTATCGAGCACCCGCTGTGGATGATCGCGTTCCTGGTGCTCACTTCGGTGACCTTCAGCCTGTTCGGCTTCATCATCGGCATCTGGGCCGACACGTTCGAGCAGCTGCAGCTCATACCGCTGCTGATCGTGACGCCGCTCACGTTTCTCGGCGGCACGTTCTACGCCATCGACATGCTGCCGCCGGTGTGGCAGACGGTGTCGCTGTTCAATCCGGTGGTGTATCTCGTGAGCGGCTTTCGCTGGAGCTTCTACGGCGCAGGCGATGTCAGCGTCGCCGTCAGCCTGGGCATGATCTGCGTGTTTCTCGCAGTCTCGCTCGCGGTCGTCGCCTGGATCTTCAGGACGGGCTATCGCCTCAAGCGCTAGCCCGGCCGCGCGTCACTGCACGGTAATGCCCGCCTCGCGGATGAGCTTCGCCCATTTCATGGCTTCGCTCTGCACGTACTTGCTGAATGCCTCGGGACTGCTCGGCGCCGGATCGATGCCGGCGTTCTGCAGCTGATCGCGCACGTCCGGCATGTTCATCACCGCGACGGCCTCCTTGTACATGCGATCGACGATGGCCGCGGGCGTTTTCGCAGGAAACATGAGGCCCAGCCAGCCGCTCGCTTCGAAACCAGGATAACCGGCTTCGGCGACCGTCGGCACGTCGGGCAGCACCGGCGAGCGATTCGCCGCGGTTCCGGCAAGGCCGCGCAGCTTGCCCGCCTGCACGCTCGGCGCCCCCGTCGAGATGAGACCAAAGAGCGTTTCCACCTGTCCCGACATGACGTCGAGCATCGCCGGACCGCCGCCTTTGTAAGGCACGTGCACGATCTCGATGCCGGCCGCCTTGATGAACATTTCGCCGGAGAGATGGGAGATGCTGCCGGCGCCCGGCGTCGCAAAAGACAGCTTGCCCGGGCGGCGCTTGGCGAGCGCGACGTACTCCTTCAAGCTCCGCGCCGGCACGGTGGGGTGGACTGCGATGAGCGTCGATACGCCCACGAGCTGCGTGACCATCGCGAAATCGTTCAGCACGTCGTACGGCAAGTCCTTGTAGAGCGCGGGCGCCATTGCATGCGTCGCTACCGTGCCGAGCAGCATGGTGTAGCCGTCGGGTGCGACACGCGCGGCAAGCTGCGTCGCGACGTTGCCGCCCGCGCCGGGACGATTCTCTACGATCACCTGCTGGCCCAGACGCGGGCTCAGCTTGGCGGCGACCACGCGCGCCACGAGGTCGTTCGCGCCACCAGG
>JBLNBW010000180.1:0-7869 GCA_050260255.1 Rhodospirillaceae bacterium
TTACGGTGGCGACACCGGTCCAGCGCAGCGGATGGACCGTAGTGCTTGCCATGCCGAAGGTGGAACTGCATCGCGCCATCGTGAGCACGGTGGAATATACGCTGGGCGCGATATTGCTGCTGTTGCTGATCGCCGCGGCTGCGGCATCCCGGATGGGTCGATCGATCGCGCGCTCGATCGACGAGCTGGTGCGCATCGCCACAGCCATGGAGCGCGGCGAGAAGATCGCCGTTCCGCGCACCGGACTCGCGGAGACGACGCTCGTTGCGCAGCAGCTGGTGCAGGCGAGCGAACGCATCATGTCTGCGAACGAAGTGCTCGAACGGCGAGTGAAGGAGGCCGTGGAAGAAACGCGATGCGCGCAAGCGGCCTTGCTGGACAACCAGAAGCTCGAGGCCCTGGGCCGCCTCACGGGCGGCATCGCGCACGACTTCAACAATCTGCTGCAGACCATCAACACCAGCATAGAAGTCGGCGCGCGGGCTTCCAGCGACGAGCGGGTGAAATCGGCGATGATGATCGCCGGACGTGCGATGCAGCGCGCGACAAGGGTGACGCGGCAGCTCATGACGTTCGCGCGCACCGCCGTGTCCGAACCGGTCGTGCTGGACGTGCGTGTCGCGATGAAGTCTCTGCAGGAGCTGCTTGCCGGCGCGCTGCGCCGGGATATCGACGTCCGCGTCGACTTGCCGGCCGATCTGGGCAACGTCCGTGTCGATCCGGTGCAGCTCGAGCTTGCGGTGCTCAATGTCGCGCTCAACGCGCGCGATGCGATGCCCGGCAGCGGGCTCTTTGCGATCAGCGGCCGCAACGAGCATCTGGGCGAGCAGAACCGGCTCGGACTGCCGGCCGGTCAGTACGTCGTTCTCTCCTTCGAGGATTCCGGCTGCGGCATAGCGCCGGAAGCGCTGCCGCGCGTGTTCGAACCGTTCTACACAACCAAGGAAGTGGGGAAGGGAACGGGACTCGGCCTGGCGCAGGTCTACGGTTTCGCGAAGCAGTCC
This sequence comes from Rhodospirillaceae bacterium, assembly GCA_050260255.1. Classification (GTDB taxonomy): domain Bacteria; phylum Pseudomonadota; class Gammaproteobacteria; order Burkholderiales; family SG8-41; genus JAQGMV01. The sequence goes on from JBLNBW010000180.1 coordinate 1,005, forward strand.
GGCGGCACCGCACGCGTGGAGAGCGAGCGCGGCCGCGGCACGCGCGTAGATATCGTCATTCCGCGCGCGGCGCGTGGCGCGACCGAACAGTCGGAAGATCGGTTGCGCGAGCTGCCGAAGGTCGGTCCGGGGCGGGCAACCGTTCTGCTGGTGGAGGACGATGCGCTGATCGTGGAGGTATTGGAGCCGGCACTGAAGGCAGCCGGCTTCGATGTGCTGACCGCATCGACCGGCATGGCGGGTCAGGAAATTCTACGTACGCGTCGAGTCGACATCGTGCTGTCCGACATCGTGATGCCGGGCGGCATGAGCGGCATGGATCTCGCCCGATATGTCGAGGAAGCTCACCCCGGCGTCCCGGTCGTACTCACGACCGGATTTTCGGATGCAGTGCCGCGCACGAGCACGATCCGGATACTGCTCAAGCCGTACGATCTGCACAGCGTGGTGAGCGCCCTCATCGACGAGCTGCGCAAGCGTGATGCGAATCGGGCGCAGCCGGCATAAGGCCGGGCGCAGCATCGAAACCGAAGAAGGGATGGTGGGCGGTACTGGGATCGAACCAGTGGCTTCCACCGTGTGAAGGTGGCACTCTACCGCTGAGTTAACCGCCCGGAGAGTGATACGCGAGAACGGGCGTGATTCTACCATCCCTGTCGTTCCCCGTTCAATTTCCGGCGTTCGGGGCGTCGCGGCACGAGCCTGCGTCCGATGGACCTGCGCCACTCTGCCGGCAGGTGCGCCAGCGGGGTAGAATTCTTCCCGTAGCGACGCGCGCATCCCACAAAAACATATGCCCAAGAAGATCACCGTACTCGGCGCCGGCATCGTAGGCACGGCGACCGCCTCCTATCTCAAACGCGACGGCCACGACGTCACGCTGGTCGACATGCAGCCGCCGGGGCAATACACGTCGTTCGGCAACGCCGGCATATTGAGCCCCGGCTCGTGCGTGCCGCTCGCTACACCCGGCATCGCATGGAACGTGCCGGGCTATCTCGCCGATCCCATGGGGCCGCTCGCCGTGCGCTGGGAATACATGCCGCGTGCGATGCCGTGGTTCATGAAATTTCTCGCGGCCTCGCGTCCCGCACGCGTGGAAAAGATCGCCGATGCGCTGCGTGCGCTGCTTAAGCAGACGTTCGACGCGTACGAGCCGCTCGTGCAGCATGCCGGCGCGCAGGACCTCGTGCGCCGCACCGGCTACATCGTGGTGTACGAGCACCGCAAATCGTACGAAGGCGATGCGGTTGCGTGGCGGTTGCGCCGCGAGCGCGGCGTAGTCGTCGAGGAAATCGACGATCGCGCGATACACGAGCGCGTGCCGCAACTCGGCGGTCGCTACGACGTCGGTTTGTGGCTGCCCGAGCAGGGCTACGTCACGAATCCCGAGCGGCTTACCAAGACGCTCGCCGCTCAGTTGCAGCGCGATGGTGGGCGTTTCGTGCAGAACAAAGTACGCGACATCGAAGTGCGCGACGACCGCGCGGCCGCGCTGGTGATGGATGATGGCACGAGGCTTCCGGTCGACACGCTGGTCTTGAGCGCGGGCGTGCATTCACGCGCGCTTGCTGCGCGTCTCGGCGACCGCGTGCCGCTCGAGGCCGAGCGCGGATATCACGTAACGTTCACCCAGCCGGGCATAGAGCTGCCCATGCCGGTCTTCGCTCCCGAGCACAAGTTCTTCGTGACGCCGATGGAGATGGGGCTGCGCATCGCGGGACAGAGCGAATTCGCGGGCATAGAGCCGGATCCCGATTACCGGCGCGCCGACATCCTCGCCAATCATGCGCGGCGCATGTTCCCGTCGCTGGATGCGACGCAAGCGACGCAGTGGATGGGGCGCCGTCCGTCGCTGCCCGATTCCCTGCCAATCATCGGTCCAGCAAGCCGCCTCACCAATGTCTATTACGCGTTCGGCCATGGACACACCGGCCTTTGCGGCGGTGCGCCCACGGGACGGATCATCGCCGACCTGATCGCCGGGCGCCGGCCTTCGATCGACGTGACGCCGTACTCGGTTTCGCGGTTTTCCTAGCCGCCGGCTTCGCACCGCGCGCTTTTTTCTTCGCGGCCGGCGCTTTTCGCGGTGCCGGCTTTTTCACCGCTTTCTTTGCCGCCGCTTTTTTCTTCGCTGCCGCGCGGGCCTTCGTCTTTGCTGGTGCCGTGGTCTTCTTCGCCGGCGCGCCCACGGTGACCGGCTCACCGCTGCTCGCCGATCTAATGATGGCTTCGAACACGGCTACGCCATGTTCTTCATCGCCGCCGGGAAGGGCAAGCAGCTCTCCGCGCTCGACCGCATCGGCGAAATGCTCCAGCTCGGCGCGCTCCGTGCTCGTTTCCGGAAAGCTCACGATCTGCGGCTTGCGATGCGTCAGAAGATCGTCGGGATCGACGTAGCACACTCGCATCTGCCACGTCGTCAGATGCTCGACGTCGCCGACTTCGACCCAGCCGCGCGAGCCGAACACCTGCATGCGCCAGGTTTCCGCCGTCGCGATGATCGTCCCGAGATAGGCCGTCACCCCGTTGCGGAAGCGGAACAACATCGACGTCGTATCGTCGATGCCGTGGTCCTGCGCGAGGCGATAGCTTTGCGCATAAACGCTGTCTGCGCGGCCGGCGAGGTACAGCATGGCGTCTACGACGTGCACGCCGCGTCCGGTCATGCCGCCGCCGGGACCTTCATCGCGACTCTGCCGCCAATGGTCCTTCGAGAAGCGATACGCGCTCGGGCCGCAGAAGTTTCCTTCGATATGCAGCAGCTTTCCCAGGCGGCCATCGTCCAGCATCCTGCGGATTTCCTGCAGCGCGGGTTGGAAGCGCCAGTTGTAGCCGACCGCGAGCGTGATCTTCTTTGCCTGGGCGATGCGCAGTGCGTCGGCCGCTTCCCGGTGCGTGAGCGTGAACGGTTTTTCCGTGAAGACATGCTTGCCTGCTTTCGCCGCGGCCATGATCTGGCGGGCATGGATCGTATGCGGCGTCGCGAGAACGATGGCATCGATGGCGGGATCGTCGAGCACGACTTGGAGATCATCGTGCAGAACGAGCCCCTGTTTTTGCGCGTACTCGCGCGCCTTGTCGGGATGACGCAGCACGCCGGCGACGAAGCGGATCTTTTCGCTCTTGCCCTGGACGCTGTTGACGAGGTTCTGGCCCCAACGCCCGAGGCCCACGATAGCCGCATTGATCATTGTTGTTGTCCCCGAGATTTCAAGTCGGCGACTGTACCCGGCGAAGCGGCGGCGCGCAAGGCGCGCATGCGATGAGACGTGAATAGTGATGGTGAATGGTGAATAGAAGAACGACACCACTCACCATTCACTACTCACCAATCACGGCGCCTACAGCGAGGCGACGTAGTCGGCCATGCGCCTGCGCATCGCGGCATCCGGCAGCGGTCCCGTGCCCGCTGCGAGATTGTCCCGCAGGTGCGCGACGCGCCGCGTGCCGGGAATCGCGCACGTGACCGCCGGATGGCCCAGTATCCACTTCAGAAAGAATTGCGCCCACGAGGCGCATTGCAGCTCGGCGGCCCACGGCGGCAACGGCTTGCCGCGCACGCGCCCGAAGAGCCCGGCTTGTGCGAATGGGCGATTGACCAGCACCGCCGTGCCGCTCGCCGCGCACGCGGGCAACAACCGCGCTTCGGCCTCCGGCTCGTCGAGCGAAAAATTAAACTGCACGAAATCGTACTGCTTTGTCTTCACGAGCCGTTCGAGATCCGCGAATGCGCCGGAGTGATAGTGCGTGATGCCGAGATACCGTATCCGCCCTGCGGCTTTCCAATCGCGCAGCGTGCGTATATGGGTGTCATGATCGACGAGGTTGTGGATCTGCATGAGGTCCATGACGCGCGTGCGCATCAGCCGAAAGGACTCCTCCATCTGGCGGATGCCCGCGTCGCGGCCGGAGGTCCACACCTTCGTCGCGAAGAACAGCTGGTCGCGGTTGCCGAGTTCGCTCGTGAGATCGCCCACGACGCGCTCGGATTGCCCGTACATCGGCGACGAATCGACGACGCGGCCGCCGACCGTGACGAGCTCGCGCAGCACTTCCTTCAACTCGGTGCGTTGCGGCGCGTTGGCTCCTACGTCGAAGGTCTGCCAGGTACCGAGCCCGACGGCGGGGAGCATTTCGCCGGTCCGCGGTATCGCTCGCTGCAGCAAAGGCTGCGCGGCGGGTGCGTGAGGCATCAATAGTCCTCCTCCAAAGGCGGCCGCACCGGCGATAAATGTCCGGCGCCTCATGATCGTGCCCGCTCAGCGCGCATGGTGTCCGGGCTGCGGCGCGAGAACGTACCCGAGGCTGCGCATGCAATTGCTCATGAGCGTCTGCTCGATGATCACCCGGTCGCCTTCGGCGGCAAGCGGCGGCGCGAGGGTTGCGTGCCCTCGCGGATCGAGGCCCGTGCCGTAAGGCTGCGACAGCACGCGGGCGTTCAACTCGTGGAACGATTGCTCGCGCGCCTGCCTGCGGCATGCGTCGGTCTCGCGCGCCAGTGCGGCGTCGTCCACGCCGGGCTTGTGCCATTGCATCGGTGTGCAGGCGGCAAGGATCAGGGCAGCGCTGGCGAACATGGCCGATCTGTACATGAGTTAGACTATAAATTGACGCTTTGGCCGGAACAACCATGGGCACCACCACGCAATTCTCCGACGGTCTCATCGCTTTCGTGAAACATGCCTGCCCGACGTGCACGCTCATCGAGGACGAGCTGCGGCAGGCTGCAAAGGCAGTGCCGGGGTTTCGCATCGTGTCGCAGGACGATCCGCGCTTTCCCGCGGGCGTAGACGCAGTCATCGACGATCGCGAGCTCGACGTTTCCTTTCTCCACGACATCGAAGCGACCCCTACGCTGATATCGAAGCGCGACGGCCGCGAAATCGAGCGGGTCGTCGGCTGGGACAGAGCGGCATGGCAGCGTCTCACGGGCATTGCGACGCTGGGCGCATCGCTGCCCGCGATGCGGCCTGGGTGAGGATCGCGCACACTCGAGCCCGGGGTGGCCGAGCGACTGGAAGCCAAACACAAAGGCGGACTATCGGCGCGCAAGATCGAGTTTGGCGAGTACGACGATCCCGCGGAGATCTGTTACGAGCGCGGCTGGACCGACGGGCTGCCCGTCACGCCGCCGACCGACGAGCGCATTCTGCGCATGTTGAAGGGTACGAAGCGCACTCCCGGAGAAGTGATAGGCCGCATCCCGCCTTATCTCGCCGAGTGCACGATAGAGAAGGTGGCGATCAACGCCGTGATGGCGGGATGCAAGCCGGAGTACATGCCGGTGCTGCTCGCGGCGGTGGAGGCGGCGCTCGATCCGCTGTTCACGCTGCACGGCGTGCTTGCGACCACGTATTTCTCCGGCCCGGTCATCATCGTCAACGGCCCCGTTGCGCGTCGCATCGGCATGAACAGCGGCATCAATGCGCTGGGGCAGGGCAATCGAGCGAATGCGACGATAGGGCGCGCGCTCAACTTGATCGTGCGGAATGTGGGCGGCGGCCGTCCGGGCGAAGCGGATCGCGCGACACTCGGTGCGCCGAGCAAGTACACGCTCTGTTTTGCCGAAGACGAATCGGACCCATCGTGGGAGCCGCTGTCCGTCGCCCGCGGTTTTTCGCGCGACGCGTCGACGGTGACGCTATTCCAGGGGCATGGGCCCGAAGCGTTCGTCGACCAGAAATCGCGCACACCGGAGGCGTTGACGAAATCGCTCGCCTCCTCGCTGGTGAAGATCGGCCATCCGCGGCTCGTGCAATCGGCGCGTGCGATTCTCGTGCTCTCGCCCGAGCACTATGCGATCTATCGCCAGGCCGGCTGGGACCGCAAGCGCATAGAGCGCGCGCTGTACGAAGCGACGATACGCCCGGGGAAAGAGCTCATTGCCGGTACGGACGGCATCGGCGAAGGCATACCGGCGAGCCGCGCGAACGAGCAAGTACCCAAGTTCCACGAAGACGGCTTGATGGTCGTGCGCGCCGGCGGGTCGGCGGGACTGTTCTCCGGCATCCTGCCCGGGTGGCTGGCGGGACGCAATCGCACCGAGCTGCAGCCTGTCACGCGCCAGATTGACGTGTGACTCGGTGAATGCCGAACCGCGTATAGAAACTATCTCGAAAACCCAAATCCTTAAGGAACCATAGATGAACGACGATGAACACAGATAGAACGAGACACGTCAGTGTTGATCCGTGTTCATCCGTGGTTACATTCGTTTTTGAAAGTGTGCTTCACTCCTTACTTCATCGGAGGAACGACGATGAGTTGGATGCGTGACCCAACGGCGGAAACGAGCGCGGTGAAGCGGCCGCGGATCGCGCCACCCAAATCACTCGAAGGCATTACCGTCGCACTGTTCGAGATCGGCAAGGCGCGCAGCGACGAGTTTCTGGACCAGGTCGAGCGGCGGCTCAACGAGCGCGGCGTGAAGACGAAGCGCTACGCCAAGCCGACGAACGCGAAAGTCGCTCCCGTCGAAGTGATGCAGCGGGTGGCCGCTGAGGCGGGCGCGGTGGTTATCGGACTGTCCGACTGAGGGTCATGCACGTCGTGCAGTCTGCACGACCTCATGAACCTCGACGGCCGCGGGATACCGGGTGTCTCGGTGGTGACCGAAGCCTTCCGCGATGCAGTGGAAACACAGGCGCAGGCGCTCGGCTTCGAGCCGGCGATCGTGTACGTGCCTCATCCGATACAGAACCGCACGACGGAGGAGCTCCGCAAGATCGCAGACGATGCGATAGAACCGGCGCTCAGACTGCTGACGAGCAGCTGATCGCCGCTCGGTCTTTCGGCTCGCTGAAGATCAGTTGCACCCGCGCAGCAGGTAGATGACGAACAGAATCGGTATCGGCACGCCGAG
>JBLNBW010000181.1:0-8057 GCA_050260255.1 Rhodospirillaceae bacterium
CCTCGCGACGCATACGCTCGCCTGGGCACGGTCCGCGCGCGTGGCGATAGGCCACGCGGTGCTCGAGTCGTATCTCGATCGATTGAACGCTCATCCGGCGCTTGCGCGGGCGCGCGAGCGCGAGCGGAGTGCGGCAAAGAACTGACGTTGCTTTGCTGCGACCCGATCACGTCAGTGAGACATGATCAGACCGCAGGCCCACATCGTGGCCGTTGTCTATAGATCCGCTTTGATCCCCGCCGCCCGTATGACCTTGCCGTATTTCGCAATGTCGGACTTGATCGTCGCCGCGAATTGCTCCGGCGTGCCGCCGATAGGCTCGTAGCCCAGCGTGTTGAGCCGTTGCAGCACGTCGGGCGACTTGAGCCCCGCACCGATCACGGTATTGAGCTTCGTCACGATGTCGCGCGGCACGCCGGCCGGCGCGACGACGCCGAACCACGGCGACACGTCGTAGCCCGGCAATCCCGATTCCGCGATCGTCGGCAGGTTCGGTGCCGAGGACAGGCGCTTCGCCCCCGTCACCGCGATGACTCGCAGCTTCGCCGCCGCCGCATGCGGCTGTATCACCGCGAGATCGGCGAACATCATGTCGATCTGCCCCGCCACCACGTCGGTGAGCGCCGGCGCCGTGCCTTTGTACGGGACGTGCACGATACTCACTTTCGACATCGCGTTGAGCAGCTCCGCCGCGAGGCTCGATACGCTGCCTGTGCCCGACGACCCGTAGCTCAGATTGCCCGGCTTGCGGGCTGCGAGCGCCACGAGCTCCTTCACCGTTTTCGCAGGCACCGTCGGATTCACCGCAAGCGCGTAAGGCACGTGCGCGACGTTGATGATCGCAGTGAAGTCCTTTACCGGATCGTAAGGCAGCTTCCTGTACAGACTGGGCGCGACCGCCATGTTGCTGGTTCCCCCCATGGCGAGCGTGTAACCGTCGCCGGCGGATTTCGCCGCGGCGTCCATCCCCACCGTGCCTCCGGCGCCGCCGCGGTTTTCCACCACGACCGTGTGGCCGATCTGCTCCGTGACCTTTTGGCCGACGAGCCTGCCCAGGAAATCGTTCGGGCCGCCGGGCGCAAACGGAACGATCAGCTTGATGGTCTTCGTCGGATACGATTGCCCGTGCGCCGGCGCCGCGCACAACCCGGCTGCAGCCATCATGGATGCGATGAATACGTTGGACGCTGCGCTCGTTGTTCTCTTCATGTGTCAGTCCCCTCGGTGATCTCGGTATACGACGGCGCCGGCCGGTGGCGGTAGCCGGGGATTATACAGCGGCGGCGGCGCGAGCCTTTATGCGTGCGGCACGACGCGCCGGTGCTGGTGTACGGCAACCACGGCGCGAACAGGGTAATGGTCCGATGCGACGCGCGCGACCGGCGAGCGATACACGCCGAACGTGAGCAGCGAGCTGCGCGGCCGCACCCACACGCGATCGAGCGCGAACATGGGCATCCACACCGGAAACGAGCGCTCGGCCGGCGAGTGGCCGAGTATCCCGTGCAGCCAGCGCAAGGGGCGGCCCAGCGGCAGCCATTCGTTGATGTCGCCCAGCACGATGACGGGTTGTTCTTTCGGAATGTCGTGCAGCAGCTTCAGCATCTGCTTCACTTGAAAGCGCCGCTCCACCGGCCGAAGACCGAGATGCGTGACCATGACGCGCACCGGTACGCCGTCTACGTCCAGCTCGACGTCGAGCGCGCCGCGCGGCTCGGATCCGCGGTAGCTCAGATCGTGACGCCGCACGGTAAGCACTTTGCGGCGTGTGAGGAGCGCGTTGCCGTAATGTCCGTCGTGGTGGACTATCGTGAGCCCCGGTATCGCCTCCATCCCGGTGGCCTGTTCCAGAACGTCGAGCTGCGGCGGCTCCACCCCCTCGCCGATGCGGCTGTTCACTTCCTGCAGCCCGACGGTGTCGCATTCCAGTTCGGTGATGACCTGCGCGATCCGGCCGGCGTCGGCGCGCCGGTCGGTACCGCGGCATCCGTGGACGTTGTACGACCCGACGCGGAGGCAATCCTGCCCCGTGTAGTCGCTCCAGCGCCTGCGCCTACCGCGCCGGGTGATCCGCATGCTTTGCGATTTGCCGCTTGAACCAGCGGCGCACGGCGAGCATGCCTATCGCGAAGACGAGAACCACGCCGGCGATCAGCCAGTAGTTCACCGACTCGGGATCGTTCAGCGCTGCGTGAAGCTGGTCGCCGAATACCGTTGCGGCAAGCGTTCCGGGCAGCATGCCGAGGAATGTCCCGCCGAGCAGATCGCGCGCGCGCAGCCGCAGCGCCCCGGCGACGAGGCTCTCCACGCTGAACGGCGCGATCGGCACCAGGCGCAGTGCCGTCATCGCCACCAGGCCCCGGCGGCGAAGCACTTCGCTGATGCGATTGACGCTGTGTCCGGCAAGCCTGCGCACCGTGCCGCGTCTCATCATGCGCCCGACCCAGTACACCGCGAGCGCCGCGAGCAATATGCCGGACATCGCCGTGACCCATCCCAGCCACGGCCCGAAGGCGATGACAGCGAAGAGCGTGATGAGCGGCCGCGGGAACATCACTATGCTTGCGGGCGTGTATGCCGCCATCACCACCAGTGGAGCCCATGGCACGCGGCCGAACTCGTCGGCCCATGCCGCGATGCGATCCGCGGTAATCACCTCGGCGAGCGGCGTGTAACGCCAGAGCGCCGTCAAAGCGACGATCGCAAGGGCAATGGCAGCGAGCTTGCCCCATGCAGGGCCGCGTTGTTCGCGGTCCATCTCGGGCGAGAATTCCTCGACCAGCTGATCGAGCGACACCGGCTTTTCGGGATCGGCAACCTGCGCCGCCGTGATCACCGCGTCCGGCCATTCAGGCATGCCGTCCAGCCGTCGCAGCGTGCGCCCATCGCTGTGCAGCGCGTTGATCGCCTTGATCAGCGCGCCGCTGCGCGAGACTTCGGCTTCGACACGGGCAGCCTCGACGTCCAGATGCTCGGCGAGCAGACGGTTGCGGAAGCCGACGATGGCTCGCGCGATCGCCGGATCGCCTCTCGCCTCGAGCGTCACGTCGCATTCGGTATCGAGGCCCATGGAGCGATTGCAAAGATTCGCCGAGCCTATGCGCAGCCACTCGTCGTCCACGATCATCATCTTCGAGTGCACATCGACGCAGGTGCCCTGCTCGAGTCCCGGGACGTGCGGGTAGTAGATTTCGAAGCGACCGTATTTGTCGGCATCGCGCAACCGTCTCACGAGCTCCGTGCGCAGCACGTGCATCGTGTGCTCTTCGAGCCAGCCATGGCTCAGCAGGCGCGAGACGACGACGATCTCGGGGCCATCGGGCTCCGCAAGCCGTGCAGCGAGCGCGTTGCCGATCTTGTCTGCGGTGAAATACTGGTTCTCGATGTAGATCGAGCGCCGCGCGCGCGCGATCATGTCGAGGTACAGCGCTTCGATCTCCTGCGCGCCATGATGCGGCTCGATGTCGGGAAACGTGCATGAGATCGCAGTCGGCGCGTTACGGACTTGGACTTCGAGGTCGTCGGGCCACGGATCGCTGCCGCGTGCGGCCGGCGAGATCGCCTTGACCGTCGCGCGCTCCCAGCGTTCGCGCGCGATCTTCCCCAGCGCACGCGCCGCATCGCCGTCGACGGCGATCATGATGTCATGGAACGGCGGATAAGGCTTCTGGCCGACGACGCGACGCGGATCATGGGCTTTGTGCTCGCAGGTGTCCCACCGGCGCCCGGTAAGATCGAGTCCTCCGGAGAACGCCATCGCATCGTCGATGACGACGATCTTCTGATGGTGAGAGCCGCCTATCGGCTGCGTGTTGTCGTACTCGAAGTGCACGCGGCGCCGCGGCGTCCAGGATCCCAGGCCGTAGATGGGCGGGAACTCGCGGTCCGTGCCATAGACCATGGGATAGTCCCAGTTGAGTATGTAGACCTCGAGTGCGCGCCGGCGCTTCACCAGAAAATTGAGGAAATCGCCGAGCAGCGGCGGCGGACCCTCGGCATCGTCCCATCGCAGCCGCGCGCGGCTGTCGAAGTCCCAGGCGAGTATGACGATCGAGTGGTGCGCACGCAGCGCCGCGCGCATGAACGCGCTGTAATAGTCCTCGGCGTCCACGAGAAGAGCCACGCGCGGTGTCGTGGCGATGGCTCTGCAATTGCGGCCGAGCTCGAACAGCGTGCCGGGGCTTCGGTGCGACCCGATGAGCAGCGCTTCGTCAGCCTGTGCGGCGACGTCCCGTGAGGTGTCGTGTGTCTGCAAGCGTGAGGCCATGAAGGGTGCGGCGACCGGCGTTGCCGCCTCCTCGGAATGCGCAGCACCGCCGGCCGGAACTGCACCGGTTTTGCAAACGTTGTGCCCGGGGGCAAAAAAAGCCCGCAGCGCGGTCGGCTGCGGGCTTTCGATATGAAACGGGATGCGGCTATGCCGCGCGGCAGCTCATTCGAGCCTGATGCCGGCTGCGCGTATGACTTTCGTGTACTTCTCGATTTCCGCTTTGACGAGCTTGGTGAGCTCGGCGGGAGTCGTGGTGATCGGCTCGGCGCCGTTGCGCTCGAACTGCTCTTTCATTTCGGGCGCTTTCGCGATCGCGACGAGCTCCGTGTGGAGGCGATTCAGTATCGGTTGGGGCGTGCCGCTGGGTGCGAAAAAGCCCAGCCATAGCGACGCCTCGAACCCGGGATAGCCCGATTCCGCAACCGTCGGCACGTCGGGCAGCGCGGAGGAACGTTTCGCGGTGCCGACTGCGAGCGGACGCAGCCGACCGGCTTTCGCCATCGGCAATACCGCCGGCATGCTGCCGAAGAGCGCCTGGACCTGCCCGGCCAGCGTCGCGGTGTTCGCAGGACCGTTGCCGTTGTACGGCACGTGCACGAGATCGATGCCGGCAGCGGTCTTCAGCATCTCCATCGCGAGCTGCGTCGTGGTTCCCGTGCCGGCCGACGCGTAATTGAGCTTGCCCGGCTGCGATTTTGCGAGCGCGACGAATTCCTTGAGATTGTTCGCCTTCACGCCGGGATGAACGACGAGCAGATACGGCGTCGTGGCGACGAGCGTGATGGGCGCGAAGTCCTTGATCGGGTCGTACTTGAGATTCGCATACGCGCCCGCCGCGATGACGTGCGTGCTCGTCGTGCCCATGGTGAGCGTGTAGCCGTCCGGATTGGCGCGAGCCGCGATCTCCGTGCCTATCGTGCCGCCGGCGCCGCCACGGTTGTCGATGACTATCTGCTGCCCCAGGCGCTCGCCGAGCCGCTGACCGACGACCCTGGCGATGATGTCCGTCGAGCCGCCCGGCGGAAATGCGACGATCAGACGTATCGGCTTGGTCGGATACTTGTCCTGCGCGGATACAGCCGCTGCACATGCCATGCATGCCATGGCCACAGCGACCTTCCATCCTCCCTGACTGCGTTTCATGCGCTACCCTCCTCCTCGTGTATGACGAGAAGATTGTAGCGGACGAAGCGGGATATCACCCGCCCACGTCAGGCGATCATCATTGCGTTATGTAATGATCCCGCGCGGTCAAGCTGCGATAGGGAGTCCCGTGACGCCTCACTCCGCGTGCAGCAGGCCCGCTCTGATGAGCTTGGAGACCTTCGCCGCCTCGTTCTTGATGAAGTTGGCGAACTCCTGCGGGGTGCCGCCGCCGACCTCGAGACCGAGCTGATCGAGGCGCGCCTTCACGTCGGGCAGCGTCAGCGCCTTGTTCACTTCGCGATTGAGCTTCTCGACGATAGCGCGCGGCAGTCCCGGCGGCCCCGACATGCCGAACCACACGATGGCTTCCGCATCCTTGATGCCGGACTCGGCAAGCGTGGGCACATCGGGCAGCAGCGAGATGCGCTTGGCGCTCGCGACGCCGATGACCCGCACGCGGCCGGCCTTGATCTGGGATTCGGCGCTCACCGTTGTGGTATGCATCGCTTGTATCTGGCCGGCGATGAGATCGGTGATTGCGGGACCGCTGCCCTTGTACGGTACATGCTGCACCTTGATGCCCGTGGCCGCCTGCAGCAGCGCAAGCCCGATGTGGAGACTGCTGCCGTTGCCCGAGGAGCCCCAGTTGATCTTGCCGGGGTTCGCCTTCGCGTAATCGATCAGCTCGCGCGGATTGCGCGGCGGAAACGACGGGTTGGCGAGTATGATGAGCGGCGCATAGCCGATAAAGACCACCGGCGTGAAATCGCCTACCTTGTAGAGCGCGTTCTTGAGCAGCAGCGGCGTGTTGACGCTCGGCCCCGGATTGGCAAGCAGCAGGGTGTAGCCGTCGGGGCTCGCCTTCGCGACCGTTTCGGCGCCGACCGCGCCGCCGGCCCCCGGCCGATTGTCGATGATGAACTGCTGGCCCCACGCCTCGCCGAGCTTGGAGCCCATCAGCCGCGCGATGATGTCGTTCGACGCGCCGGGCGTGAAGGGAACGACCCACCGCACGGGCTTGTTCGGATAATCGCGCGCATCTTGCGCCTGGGCGCCGGTGGTCGCGGCAACGCAAACCGCGGCGACTGCCATACGCTTCCACATTTTCATCGCATCCTCCTCGGTGTCGTTTGCAATAGTGTAACGGCCTGCGGCGCGCGCGGCATCACTTCTTCCGTTCGAGCGCCTCCGGGTTGATCATGTTGACCGGCTTGCCCGCGAGGTACGCGAGTATCTGATCGAACGAGCTGGTGAACTGCGATTCGTAGCCGTTGCGCTCGACGTAGCCGATATGCGGCGTGCATACCACGTTGTCCAGCGCAAGCAGCGGATGCGTGGCGCCGAGCACCGGCTCTTCTTCGTACACGTCCACCGCTGCCATGCCGGGCCTGCCCTTCTTCAGCGCCTCCACCAGCGCACCCGACTCGATGAGGCCGGCGCGGCTCGTGTTGACGATGAGCGCAGTGGGCTTCATGCGAGCGAGGTCGGCCGCGGTGACGATGCCGCGGGTGGCTTCGTTATAGCGCAAGTGCAGGCTGATCACGTCGCATTCTTCGAAGAATGCCTCGCGGCTGCGCGGCACCGAGCAGCCGTCGGTACGCGCGCGTTCGAGGCTCGCCTCCCTGCCCCATGCGTACACTTTCATGCCGAATGCCTTGCCGTAGCCCGCAACCGTGCTGCCGATCCGTCCGTAGCCGTAAATGCCGAGCGTCTTGCCGCGCATGCCCATGCCGACGCGCGATTGCCAGCGTCCGGCCTTGAGCGCCGCCATTTCCTGGGGAATGTAGCGCATCGCCGCGATGGCGAGCCCCCATGTAAGCTCGGCCGTCGCATAGGAAGGCTTGCCCGGGTGCATGTCGGAGCACAACAGCACGCCGTGCTCGGTACACGCCTGCACGTCGATGTGCGGGTAGACGCTTCTCTGGCTGATCAACTTCAATTTCGGCAGCCGGGCGATGAGCGGTGCACGGATCGGCGTGCGCTCGCGGATGAGCACCAGCGCCTCGGTATCCTTCAGCCGCTCGGCGAGCACATCGACGTCCTTGGTATGGTCGTTCCAGATCGTCACGTCGTGGCTGGCGAGCTTCTTGAAAGCGTCGAGCGTGCGCACTACGTTTTGATAGTCGTCGAGGATGGTGATTTTCATAGTGAGGAGTAAGGAGTTAGGAGTAGGGGGCAGGCGTCGGAGTTCGGGGTTACTCTCACCCCTCACTCCTTACGCCTTACCGCGTCAGCGCAGCCACTGCTGCGCGGCGAGCACTTCGTCGACGATTTCGGGCGCGCGGCCGACGTACGTGGTCGGATCGAGCACGGCGCGCAGCTCCTCCTGCGACATCGCCTTGCGCACGCGCTCGTTCTTCATGAGCTCCTGCTCGAAGGTCGTGCCCTGCTCCAGCCCGTGCATGGAAGCTTCGTAGACGAGCTCGTGTGCCGTCTGCTTGCCGACCTTGTCGGACAGCGCGAACATGACGCGCTCCGAAAGCAGGAAGCCGCCCAGCATGTCGAGATTCCGCCGCATGCCCGTCACGTTTACTTCGAGCCCGGACAGCACGTATTTCATCATCGCCAGCATGCCGCCCATCATGAGGCACGATTCCGGCAATGCTTTCCATTCGCCGCGCCACGCCGAGCCGTCGCGCTC
>JBLNBW010000182.1:0-4332 GCA_050260255.1 Rhodospirillaceae bacterium
TCCGCGCCTGCTGGCGTAACCTGCTGCCGTTCACCGTGTACGGGTTCGTGGTGCTGGTCTTGTGGTTCCTCGCTTCGATCCCGCTGCTGCTCGGCCTGCTGATCGTGCTGCCGGTGGTGCTGTGCTCGATCTACGCGAGCTACAAGGACGTCTTCGAGCTCGACGCTGGCCAGCGCGAGCTCGAAGAAGTGAGGAATGAACAGTGAGATGTGAGAAGTAAACGCGCGAAGCGCTGTTCCGCGCCATCGCCCGCCTCACTTCGAATACGCGAACGGGCGCCCTACGCGGGGGCGAGGTTCGCGTATTCGAGCATCAGCCACTTCAGTCCTGCGCCGCGGAAGTTCACCTGCACGCGCGCTTCGGCCCCGCGCCCCTCCGCGTTGACGATGACACCTGCGCCGAACTTGGGGTGCGTGACGTTCTGACCGACGCGCCACGGCGTCGTCTCTTCCATGATCGCCGATGGCGCAGCCGCTTCCACAACCGGGGCCGACTGGCCGTATCCCGTGTAGTACGGCACGGCGCGCTGCTGGACACGCACACGGTTGATACGCCGCAGCAGAGTCTCGGGAATCTCCTGGAAGAAACGCGACGCAATGTGAAAGCGCGTCTGTCCGTGGAGCATGCGGCTTTGCGCGAGCGTGAGATACAAACGCCGGCGCGCACGGGTCAGCGCAACGTACATGAGCCGCCGCTCTTCTTCCATGCCGTCCGCTTCGGTGAGGCTGTTCTCGTGCGGAAACAGACCTTCCTCGAGGCCGCTGATGAAGACGGAGTGGAATTCCAGACCTTTCGCCGCGTGCACGGTCATGAGCTGCAGCGCTTCGGCGCCCGCCTGCGCCTGATTCTCGCCGGCTTCCAACGCAGCATGGGCGAGGAACGCGACGAGCTCATCCGTTTCCTCCGGCTCACCTTCGACCGGTGGCTGCGCATCGCGCTCGGCGACGAACGCCGCAGCGGCGTTCATCAATTCAGCCAGGTTCTCGAGGCGGTCGGCGCCTTCTTTCTCGTTCCTGTAATGCTGCTGCAATCCGCTGTGCTCGACCACGTGCTCGATCACTTCGGGTAGCGGCAAGCCGCGCGTCGCGTCCCGCATCGACTCGATGAGCCGCACGAAAGTCGCGATGCTCGCCGCCGCCTTGCCGGAGAGCGTGTTCGCGCACGCGGCGGCCCACAGCGAAATGCCACGGCTTCGCGCGACTTCCTGCACCTGCTCCAGGCTGCGCGCGCCTATGCCGCGGGTGGGGAAGTTCACCACGCGCAGGAACGCTCCATCGTCGTCCTGACTCGACACGAGGCGTAAATACGCGAGCGCGTGCTTGATCTCCTGCCGCTCGAAAAAGCGCAGGCCGCCGTACACGCGATAGGCAAGCCCCGCATTGAAAAGCGCGTGCTCGATGACGCGCGACTGCGCGTTCGAGCGGTAGAGTACGGCGATTTGATCCAGCGCCACCCCGTCCGCACGCAGCAGCTTCACCTCGTCGACGATGAAGCCGGCTTCCTCGATGTCGGTCGCGGCCTCGTACACGCGCAGCGGCTCGCCCTTGCCTTCCGCGGTCCACAGGTTCTTGCCGAGGCGCCGGCGGTTGTGCTGGATCAGGGCGTTCGCGGCATCGAGGATGTAGCCGTGCGAGCGATAGTTCTGCTCGAGCTTGATGACTTTCTCGACATGGAAGTCGCGCTGCAGATCGTGCATGTTGGCGCTGGACGCGCCGCGAAAGGCGTAAATCGACTGATCGTCGTCGCCGACCGCGAACAGCGCCGCCTCCGGACCCGCGAGCGCCTGCAGCCAGCGGTACTGCAGGCGGTTGGTGTCCTGAAATTCGTCCACCAGGATGTCGCGAAAGCGCGCACGGTAGTGCTCGCGCAGCGGATCGTTGCGGATCAGCATCTCGTACGAGCGCAGCAGCAGCTCCGCGAAGTCGACCACGCCTTCCCGCTGGCACTGCGCGTCGTACGCCGCATAGAACTCCACCATGCGTTCGGAGAAGTCGTCGTACGGCTCGACCTTGTCCGCACGCCGCCCTTCTTCCTTCTGCTGCGCGATGAACCACTGGGCCTGCCGCGGCGGATAGCGCTCCTCGTCCATGTTCATCGACTTCATGAGCCGCTTGATGAGCGCGAGCTGATCCTGCGTATCGAGGATCTGGAAAAGCTGCGGCAGATTCGCTTCGCGATAGTGCGTGCGCAGCAGGCGGTTGCACAGCCCGTGGAACGTGCCCACCCACATGCCGCGCGTGTTGATCGGCAGCATCGCGCTGATCCGCGTCAGCATTTCCTTCGCTGCCTTGTTCGTGAACGTCACCGCGAGCAAGCCGTGCGGGCTCACCTGTCCGGTCTGTATAAGCCATGCGATGCGTGTCGTGAGCACGCGCGTCTTGCCGCTGCCCGCACCGGCGAGTATGAGCGCCGACTGATGCGGCAATGTCACGGCTTCGAGCTGCTGCTCGTTGAGTCCTTCGAGAAAGCTGGGCGTCATCGGTGGTGCGGAGACTGCGGGCGTGTGCCCGTCACTTGTGGCGGTGGCCGTGAATTATACGCGACGGCATCGGCCGGACACGGTAAAACAGCCGCACGGCGAACGCTTTACCGCGCTGGCCGTGCCTCCATGTAGCCCAGCGCGCGCAGCCGTTGCGCGACCGTGCGCGCCTCGCGCTCGCCGGCGAGCTTAGTGACATGAACCTGGTAGAGCGGCGAGCCTTCCTGCTCGATCGTCCGCAACTCCGCCGGATAGCCCGCGATGCGCAACCGCGTATGCAGATCGCGTGCATAGGTTTCGTCCACGGTGGTGATCACGACCACACGAGACCGGCCACCGCTGCGCGCACCGCCCGCACCGGCGAGTATTTCCGTTTCGGCCGACAGCATCGCGAGCTCGCTCGCCGAAATGCGCGTGACGGGTGGCGCGCGTCCATCCTTCGGCGCAGCAAACATCGACCTCGGCTGGTCGAGCTCGGCATCCCGGCCGGCGTGCCTGACCGTGACGCGACCTTCGATCAACACGATGTAGTCTCGCGCGGGATCGGACTTGCCCCAGATGTCGGTGCCGCGTATGCCGGCGCTCAGCGTGTTGAGCTTGAAGCCCAGATCGCGCTCGGCGCGCACGCTGCCGAGCAGCGCGGTCGTATAGCGGAAGGCGCCGCGCAGCACATCGAAGGATCCCTGCCACAGCGACGATGCGCCGCGCGTTTCGGTACTGAATCGATCGACGGTCAACGCCGCGTCCGTGCCGAGCTTGACGGCGCTGCCTTCACCCATGCGCAGCAGCACGCGCGCCCCGGGTCCCGTGACGATGCGCTCGCCTTGCCGGATTTCGGTGCCGACGGCGAGCGGCTCGCGCGTGCCGCCGTCGCGCTCTACCCACGCCGGGCTCACCAGTCCTTCAACGGTCAACAGTGGCTCGTCGGCGACGGCCGGCGCGGCAAGCAGCGCAAGCCACAGTGCGGCAAGCGGCAGACGCAAATCCATGATCCGAAGCGAGGGCGCCGCGCTGCCGGGCAGCGGGCGTGCGGTTATAATCGCGGTTTTTCCGCGGCCTCTTCTCCCCATGCAGCAGAAATACAATCCAGCGGTCATCGAACGCGAAGCGCAGGCGTACTGGGAAGAGCAGGATGCCTTCCGCACTGCCGAAGGCCGGGACCGGCCGAAGTACTACTGCCTGTCGATGTTCCCGTATCCTTCCGGCAAGCTGCACATGGGGCACGTGCGCAACTATACCATCGGCGACGTGCTCACCCGCTACCATCGCATGAAGGGCTACAACGTGATGCAGCCCATGGGCTGGGACGCGTTTGGCCTGCCGGCCGAGAACGCCGCCATGGCAAACGGCGTGCCGCCCGCGAAGTGGACGTACGACAACATCGCGTACATGAAGAAGCAGCTGAAGTCGCTGGGCTTCGCCATCGACTGGAGCCGCGAGCTCGCCACTTGCAAGCCCGAGTACTACCGCTGGAACCAGTGGCTCTTCCTGCGCATGCTGGAGAAAGGGCTCGTCTATCAGAAGACCGGGACCGTGAACTGGGATCCGGTCGATCAGACGGTGCTCGCGAACGAGCAGGTGATCGATGGCCGCGGCTGGCGCACCGGTGCGGTGGTGGAAAAGCGCGAGATTCCGATGTACTACATGGCAATCACGCGCTACGCCGACGAGCTGCTCGCTGCCCTCGACACGCTGCCCGGCTGGCCCGAGCGCGTGAAGACGATGCAGGCAAACTGGATCGGCAAGAGCTACGGCGTGCGCTTCGCATTCCCGTACTCGCTCGACGGGCGCGACGAGAAGCTGTGGGTGTTCACCACGCGCGCGGACACGATCATGGGCGTGACCTTCGTTGC
>JBLNBW010000183.1:0-16944 GCA_050260255.1 Rhodospirillaceae bacterium
CCCCACACCCCCCCCGCGGCCTTGGTCCCCCCCTACCCACCCCCCCCCCCCGGCTGCGGCACGACCGCGCCGCGCACCGGACCCACAATGGAAGGCGGCTCCGCTGCCGCCACCCCGCCGGCCAAGGTTGCAACGCCGCGCGGCGGCGGCTACTACCTCGACGACGGCCCTGGCGACAATCCGCCGCCCAACCTCGATCTCGTACCGGACGCGGTGCCGCGCGCCGAGCCGCTGCAGCGCGGCACGTTGCGTCCGTACGTCGTCATGGGACGCAGCTACACGCCGATGACGGCCATCGTGCCGTATCGCGCGCGCGGCATCGCCAGCTGGTACGGCCGCCGCTACCACGGCAAGCCGACGTCATCAGGCGAGCCGTACGACATGTATGCCATGACGGCGGCGCACCCCGTGCTGCCGATACCGAGCTACGCGCGTGTGACGAACGTGCGCAACGGCCGCTCCGTCATCGTGCGCATCAACGACCGCGGGCCTTTTCTGAGTGACCGGTTGATCGATTTGTCGTACACCGCCGCGTACAAGCTCGGCGTGCTCAATGGCGGCAGCGCACTGGTGGACGTCGAGACCATCACGCCGGACGTGTACACGACGTATGCTTCGGCCCAGCCGCCGTCCGCGCCGGCGCCTGCGGCAGGCAGTGACAACGCCGCGGCGTCCCTCACTACTTCGGCAGAGCGCGCCGCGTCCAGTGGCGATACGATCGAGACGATAGCCCTCGCGCCTCCGGCGGGCGAGACCGCGGCAGCGGGGGGCGTGTACCTGCAGCTCGGCGCGTTCGGCTCGCGTGACAATGCGGAGTCGTATCTCGCCCGCGTGAAGGCGCAGGTCGAGGGCCTCACCGAACGGCTGCAGGTCTTCATGCGTAACGGCTATTACCGCGTGCACGCCGGACCGTACGAGACGACGGCCCAAGCGCGTGCGGCGGCCGACCAGCTGACGCAGGCGCTCGGCATGCGGCCGATGCTGGTCACCCGGTGATGAGCAACGATACGTACGTGGTGAGCGGTGAATAGTGAGTAGTATTCGTAGGCCGATCGAACGCCATCGACCATTCACTTCACGCCCTCACAAGACGTAGCGCGCGAGATCCTCGCTCCTGGCGAGCGATTGCAGTCTCTCGTCGACGTACGCGGGATCGATGCCCAAGGTCTGCCCGCTGTGCTTGGCGGCATCGAACGAAATCTCTTCCAGCAGCCGCTCCATCACGGTATACAGCCGCCGCGCACCGATGTTTTCGGTCTTCTCGTTCACCTGCCAGGCGATTTCCGCCAGACGGCGTATCGCCCCCGCCTCGAATTTGAGTGTCACGCCTTCCGTCGCAAGCAGTGCTTCGTACTGACGCGTGAGGCACGCATCGGTGTTGGTGAGGATCTGCTCGAAGTCCGACACTGAAAGACTTTGCAGCTCGACCCGTATCGGAAAGCGTCCCTGCAGCTCCGGAATGAGATCGGACGGCTTGGAAAGATGGAACGCGCCGCTCGCGATGAAGAGGATGTGATCGGTCTTGATCATGCCGTATTTGGTGGACACGGTCGTACCCTCGACCAGCGGCAAGAGATCGCGCTGCACGCCCTGGCGCGACACATCGGCGCCGGACATTTCACCGCGGCTCGCGATCTTGTCCATCTCGTCGATGAAGACGATGCCGTTCTGCTCGACGTTGCGCACGGCCTCGAGCTTGAGCTCCTCGTCGTTCACGAGCTTCGCAGCTTCTTCTTCCGTTAGCAGCTTCATCGCCTCGCGGATTTTCAGCTTGCGCGAGCGCTTGCGTGCCGTTCCGATGTTCTGAAACATGTTCTGAATCTGCGAAGTGAGATCTTCCATGCCGGGCGGCGCAAAGATCTCCATGCTGGGCTGGACGGCGGCCACTTCGATCTCGATTTCCTTGTCGTCGAGCTCGCCTTCGCGCAGCCGCTTGCGGAATTTCTGTCGTGTCGCACTGTCCGCCTCGCTCGTCGCCACACCGGAAAAGTCGCGCGCAGGCGGCAGTAGCACATCCAGGATGCGCTCTTCGGCCATGTCTTCGGCCCGATGGCGCACGCGCTGCGTCGCCCGCTCACGCGTTTCCTTGACCGCGACTTCGACGAGATCGCGCACTATCGTATCGACGTCGCGGCCGACATAACCGACCTCGGTGAACTTGGTCGCTTCGACCTTGACGAACGGTGCGTCGGCGAGACGCGCAAGCCGGCGTGCGATCTCCGTCTTGCCCACGCCGGTCGGCCCTATCATGAGAATGTTCTTCGGCGTGATTTCCTGGCGCAGCGGCTCGCCGACCTGCTGACGCCGCCAGCGGTTGCGCAATGCAATTGCGACCGCGCGCTTGGCTTCCTGTTGGCCGATGATGTGCTTATCCAGCTCGTGTACGATTTCTTGCGGCGTCATGCCAGACATACGTGATCCTATGATGTGCTTATGGCTACGGCCGGTCGTCGACCTTAACTTTGCGGATGCAACGCAAAGTTAGCCTGCGCGGCAATACGCCAAAAAGCGGCGTGTTTCCCAGCTCGTGTACGGTTTCTCGGGGCGTCATGCTTGACATACGCGGTTCCCGGTGACGGAGTGAGGAGCCGAAGTTCGCTGCGCGCCAGGGTTTACCCCTAGCTCCTCACCCCTTACTCCTCACGCTTTACTGTTACCGTCATCGAGGACCTCGATGACGTGCTGCTGGTTGGTGTAGATGCAAAGATCGCCCGCGATCTCGAGCGCTTTTTTGACGATCTCCGCGGCGCGCAGCTCGGTGTTTTCGAGCAGCGCCTGCGCCGCGGCCTGCGCGTACGGGCCGCCGCTGCCGATGGCAATCAGTCCGCGCTCCGGCTCCAGCACGTCGCCGCTGCCCGTGATGATGAGTGATGCCTGGCGATCCGCGACGGCCAGCATCGCCTCCAGACGGCGCAGCATGCGGTCGGTGCGCCAGTCTTTGGCCAGTTCGACGGCCGCGCGCGTGAGGTTGCCCTGATGCTTCTCGAGCTTCGCTTCGAAGCGTTCGAAGAGCGTGAACGCGTCAGCCGTGCCGCCCGCAAAGCCCGCGAGTATCCGATCCTGGTACAGCCGCCGCACCTTGCGCGCCGTTGCTTTGACGACCACATTGCCGAGCGTGACCTGGCCGTCGCCTCCGAGCGCGACGTGATTGCCGCGCCGCACGGAGACTATGGTCGTACCGTGAAAAGTGATTTCTGCCATGGGAGTCAGTGTGTCGAGGTGTGATGCGGGCCGAGAAGTAAGTGGAGGCGTACCCGGCGCGATTCAAGGCGATTATAGCAATCGCACCGTCACGAGGCGTCCTGCAGCCTGAACACGATAGGCACCAGTACCGGCGCATCGATCGGTTGCCCATTTTGCTGCGCGGGTACGAAACGCCATTCCTTCACCGTCGCCAGCGCGGCGGCATCCAGCGAAGCGTGGCCGCTGCTCTTCTCGACCGTCACGCTGCCCGGCACACCATCACGTGTCACGAGCACGCGCAAGGTTACCGTGCCCTGCTCGCCGTTACGCCGCGCGATCAGCGGATAGCGGGGCGGCGGATTGCGGAGGTAACTCGCGCTGAAGGACGGCGGCGACACGGCTGCGGAGCCCGCCGATTGCGCGGGTGCGCTGCCCGCCGCCGGCGCTTCGGCGCGCGCGGCCGGCACGGGGGCCGGCTCCGATCGCGGTGCTGGGGCAGCGGGTGGCGCAGCAGCGACTTGAGCCGGTTCATCGCGCGGCACTGCGAGCACTGGCGCCGGCGGACGCGCAGCACGCCGCACTGGTGGAGCAGCGGGTTTAGCCTTTGCGCGCTCGCGCGGCTGCTTCGGCGCCGGTGCAAGCGTTGCAGGCGCCGGCGCCGCGGGCAATGGTATCGGCGGCCGCACGAGGACCACTTCAAGCGGCGGCGGAGGCACGACGGTGCGAACCTCTGGCGGCCGCACAGCAGTGAGAACCGCTGCATGCACGACAAGGCTCACCGCCAGACTTACGATGAATACCCGGTGGCGCTGGCGGCGCTCGCCCCCTACGGGCTCGCGGGGTACCACGAGCTTACGCACATTGGCTGGCAGATCGCGGTGTTCGGTACGTCTCAGCGCAAGCATGTTACTTGATCGGTGAACGGTGCAACCCGGCGGCGCATCGTAAGCGGCGGGCGTACGCCATCGCGCCCAGCGCTGCCATATTGACGCGCGAAGACCCGACGATCAACCGTCGGGCGGCGCTTCGCGTGGAGAGGCGCAATACGCCGTTACAGGCGATTCTGCGCGTACTGAGTACGCACCGCCGGGGAGACGGCGCGTGGTCCGATCGCAAAAATCACGACGCCGAGAGCGGCCATGGCGCAGACCACCAGCGGCCCCGGCGGCAGATCGGACAACAGCGACAAGCCAAGCCCGGTCGCATAGCCGAGTGCGCCGTGGACGTAGCACAGCGGAATGCGAAATCGCGTGTAGCGCCGCGTCGCGAGCGCAGGAACGATGAGCGTCGAGAACACCAGATAAAGTCCGACGAGTTGCACCGACACGGTAACAGCGCACGCGAAAAGAGCGTAAAAGCCGATGCGGCCGATACGTTCGCGAAAGCCGAACCAGATCGCTAGTATCGCCGCGTAAATCGACGCTTCCAGAGGCAGCCGCGCTGGATTGACCCACAGGATCTGACCGATCAGCAAGTCCTTCAAGTGCTCGGCGCCGTGCGGATTGGTGGCGAGCAACAGTATTGCCGCGTTGGCTGCGACGACGAAGGTCACACCGATCACCGCTTCCTGCACATCAGGCCAGAGCTTGTCGGTGATCGTGAGGAGCAGCGCCCCGCCGAGCGCTGCTGAAAGAGCGGCCGCCTGCACCGCCCATCCATGCGGCTCGAGCCCGATGGAGTCGGCAAAAATAACGCCGAGCCCCGCGATCTGGGCCACCGCGAGATCGATGAATACGATGCCGCGATCCAGCACCTGGATGCCCAGCGGCACGTGCGTGGCAGTGACCAGGAGACCGGCGAGCAGCGCGGGCCATACGAGGCTCAAGTCAATTGCGGCCTGATTCACTTCGCCACCGCGAGCAATCGCGACAAGGTGTCATCATACAAGCCGAAAAGGTCTTTTGCGCGCTCAGTCCCCCCGACCGTGAAAGGCAGGACGATCGCAGGAATTTTCGCGCGTCCGGCAAGAAACTCCGCGGGACGGGGATCGTTATACGGGGAGCGTACCACAGCCGCTGCCGGCGTCTTCGCGAGTTGCGCCAGCAATTCGCCCATGTGCTGGGTGGTGGGCGGCAGGCCGGGCTTGGGTTCGAGTGCACCGACCTCGCGCATGCCGAGCCATCGTATGAGATAGGACATGTCCCTGTGATAAACCACGAGCGGCAGGCCTTTCAGCGGCGCGCCGTCCTTTTCCCAGCGCGCCATCGCCTGCTGCCAGCGGGCGAGGAACGACTTCGCGCGCTCGCCGTAATAGGCCGCCTCGGCGGGATCGAGCCGAGCCAGCCGTTCGGCCAATCCGGCGGCAACCTTGGCAATGTTGCGCGGGTCAAGATGCAGATGAGGATTGCCCGCCGGATGCACATCGCCCAGCGAGCGATCGAGCGCAGCCGGCACCTCGATCAGTTGCACCAGCGTGGAGGTTTCGAGAAAACCGGGCGCACCGGCCTGGATTTTGGGATTGCCGGATTGGGTCTGAAGCAACGGCAGCCAGCCGATCTCCAGCTGCGCTCCCGTGCACACGAGCAGATCGGCATTGCGTGCGCGGGCAATGAGGCTCGGGCGCGCCTCCACTCGGTGCGCGTCCTGAAAGGCGGTCGTTGCGATGGAGACGTTGACCTTTTCGCCGCCGAGTTCCTTGGCAAGCGCCCCCCATTCCTGCTCGCATGCGAGTATGTTGAGCGCAGCGAGCGCCGGCGTCGCGAGCGACCACAGCAACACCGCGCATAACCATCGATTGCGTTTCATGAAGTGTCACCTCTCATCAGAACCGGTGCGCGCCGTGCGCGCCCAGACTGTAGATGTACTGAAGCATGACCTGATTGTCGGTCGCGTTCGCGCGCGATTTGTCGGACGCGAACTGCAGCCGGATGCGGCTGAACTCGGTAGGACTCCAATCCAGCATCACGGTATTGCGCGTCGGGTTGTGTGCGGTCATCAGCAACGGGAAATCCAAAGCGCTGGGCCCGAGCCCGTTCGCCACGATGCCGTTGCTGACCGTGCCCATGTTGAGCCGATCGTATCGGTAACCCAGGCGCCATTGCGGCATGAACTGATAGACGCCCTGCAGGTACCAGCCGCTTTGCCTCGTATTCAAGGCGTCTGCGAGCGTTCCGAATACCGCGCCGCCGTCGTTATAAGTAAGCCGGCCGTCTTCCGTGCGGCGAAAGTACTCGCCCTGCAGCTTGAAGTTGTTCACCGCGGCATTGCCGTTGGGCGCCCACTTCAGGACGAAATCGGCGATCCAGAGCTTGCTCGTCCCGGTAAACGCCTGTGTGATCGCATTGCCGAGAGAATCGCTATCCTCGAAGCTTCGGTTCTCGGGCGAGGTTCGATAGTACGAAAGTCCGGCGCGCCACGCCGTGCTCGTGCCGATATCCCCGCCGAGATGCCCGAACAGGCTCCACGCGCCGGCTCCGTTCTTGTTGCGATCCGTCCCGGGAAAATTGAGCCCCCGCCCTGCTTCGCCGCCGAGCTCGATCAGCATATCGGTCGGCGCGACCCACTTGAGCTGCACGCCATCGTCGACCAGACGTCCGCCTAGGAAGGCCTTGTACGCAAGCGGCGCGTCCTGGAAATCCCAGGCATGCTGATGAATTTCGTTCTGATAGCCGATGCCGGACAGGAAGCGGCCGCCTTTGAGCGTGAATCCCTTGCCCAACGCGAGCGTCTGAAAGAACGCTTCTTCGACTTCCGCCGTGTTCTCGGGCGTCAACGAAGCGACGAGCTGCCCGCGGAAGTACGGATCGATGTTCGATGTGATGAAGAGTTCCGACTCGCCGAGGCCGAAACCGCGCTTGGGCGGCCCGACTTCTCCGCCGCTCGGTGCGAAGCCGGTGATCTGGTAGGTGTTCGGATCCCGCGAAGTGCGCGTAGCCGTGCCCTGGAGAATGAGCGACATCGCGGGATTGAACGCGTTTTCGCCCGCGGGCCGCCGGGTCGCTTCAATCGCTGTACTTTGCGCCTGTGCCGCGCTCTGCTCGGCTTTGCCGGCTTTCGCCTCGGCGTCGGCGAGGCGTTTTTCGAGCTGCTGGATGCGCTGCTCGTACGCTTGCCGCATCAGGCGAATTTCCTCTCGGATCTTTCCGAGCTCCGTCTCCTGCGCATACGCGGGCGCAGCACACGCGAGCGCGACCGCCGCAGCAATCACGTTGCATCGAAACATGAAACCTCCTACAGCAAGGACATGACAACGGCCAGCGAAACGCCAGCCGAACTCATTGCAATTGCATCAGGAGGAAAAAGGCGGACCGCGGGAGAGAGGTGCGAGGAAATGTACGAACGCAGCGGGCAACCGGTGTCCGGCCAACACCGCTGCAGGCTCGAGCGCGACGACGTTCACGACTGCCTGCGCCGGCACGCCGCCTGTCACCTGGCTCAGCGATTTATGAAGATCGCATAGGCTGCGCTCAAGGCTACCCTTGTCGTTCTTGTCGTGCGACGCGGATGTCGCGCCAGCGTGCCAGGCAGCGTGCGTGAGCGCACCCTGCTGTGCAAAAAGCAGCAGCAGGACGCACACGACGGTAAGCAATATACGCTGCACGTGACGACGCTTCGTCCAAGCCGTAAAGTGGACGGAATGTAAACCAGCTTCGTCGTACAAGGCAAGCAAGGACCGAATCGCGGGCAATGATGAAACGATTACTGATCGGGCTGATCGACGGCTACCGGCTGCTGCTCTCGCCGTTCTTCGGCACCCAATGCCGCTTCTATCCCACCTGCTCGGCGTATGCGCGGGAAGCGCTCGAAGTGCATGGCACGCTGCTCGGCACCTGGCTCGCCGTGAAGCGCCTCGTGAAGTGCGGGCCCTGGCATCCCGGCGGCGTGGACCCCGTGCCGCCTTTGCGGAAAAGCGTGACTGGTGATTCGTGACTGGTGATAGGGGTGCGAAACGCAGCACGGTTCGCCATCAGCTTACTCCTCACCCCACTCCTCGCCGCGAGCCGCGTCATACTCGACAGAGCAGTCCCTTCAGGTATTCGCTTTCGGGCACATTCAGCGCAACGGGATGATCGGCGGCCGCGTGCAGCCACCGCTCGATGCGCGCGTCCACACCTGCGTCGAGGGCCGCACCGGCCACGATCTTCTGAAACAGATCGGCATTCACGCCCCCTGAGCACGAGTACGTCATGAGCACGCCGCCCGGCTTGAGCAGCTTGAAGCCGAGCAGGTTGATGTCCTTATAAGCTCGCGCGGCACGCGCGGCATGCGAGGCAGTGGGTGCGAACTTCGGCGGGTCGAGCACGATCACGTCGAACTCGCGGCGTTGATCGCGCAGCCTTCGCAACAGCTGGAACACGTCGGCTTCGAGCCATTCGATCTGAGTCGCGCCGTTGAGTGATGCGTTCGCCCGCGCCGCGTCGAGCGCAACCGCGGAGCTGTCCACGGCCAGCACCGAGCGTGCGCCGCCCGCCGCCGCGTTCAACGCGAAGCCGCCGGTATAGCAGAAGCAATCGAGCACGTCGACATCGCGTGCGATCTCGCGCATCAGGCGCCGGTTGTCGCGTTGGTCGAGATAGAACCCGGTCTTCTGTCCACCCTGCAACGCCACGGCATAACGCACGCCGTGCTCTTCGATGGTTACCGCTGACGGCGGTGCGGCACCACGCAACAACGCCGCGCGCTGAGGCAAGCCTTCGAGCTCGCGTGCATCGCCTTCGGAGCGCTCCCAGACGATGGTCGTGCCATCGATCGCCAACAACGCGTCCGCAATCGCGTCACGCCACCGCTCCGCACCGGCCGAAAGCAATTGCACCACCATCACGTCGCCGTAACGGTCCGCAACGACGCCCGGCAGGCCGTCCGCTTCGGCGTGCACCAGCCGGCCGCTGTTGGCGGTCAGCTGCAACGCGAGTGCCGATCGCCGCGACGCCGCGGTCGCGATGCGCCGCGCGATGAATGCCGCGTCCACCGGCTCGTCCATCCAGGTCCAGACACGCGCGCGTATCTGCGAGTGCGGACTGTAGGCGGCGTACGCCAAACGCTCGCCGTCATGCGTGTGCACGGCTACGGTTTCGCCGCTCTTCGGCTCGCCGGCTACGTGCGCGACGGCGCCAGAAAATATCCACGGATGCCGGCGCTTCAACGATTTCTCGCGGCCGGGCTTGAGCGTGAGCTTGTGCATCGGAATAGAAGGAAATTACGAGGCTTCATCGTACAGGCTTTGCGCGACACGTGCTCGCTTTCCGTGACGGGCGGCTATACTGCGAATCATGAAGACCGTCACGTTGCCTTGCGGCGAAACGGTGCCCGCCTACGGTATGGGGACCTGGTACATGGGAGACGACCCCACCGCACGCGCCGAGGAGATCGCCACGCTGCGACTCGGGCTCGACCGGGGCGCGGCGCTGATCGACACCGCGGAAATGTACGGCGACGGACGCGCCGAAGAGCTCGTCGGCGAAGCCATCGGGGGGCGGCGCGACGATGCCTTCATCGTGAGCAAAGTGTATCCGCACAATGCGACGCGCAAAGGCGCGATTGCGGCCTGCGAGCGCAGCCTGCGCCGCCTGGGCACGGACTGCATCGACCTCTACCTGCTGCACTGGCGCGGCAATGTGCCCCTCGCAAAGACCATGGAAGCGTTCGATACGCTCAAGCGGCAGGGCAAGATTCGCCACTATGGCGTGAGCAATCTGGATCTTGTCGACATGGAGGAGCTGTGGGGCACGCCGGGTGGCGACGGCGTGCAGACCGACCAGGTGCTCTACAACCTCGCCCGGCGCGGCATCGAATGGGACCTCCTGCCGGCATTGCGCAAGCGACGCATACCGATCATGGCGTACTCCCCGATCGAGCAGGCGCGCCTGCTCTCCAACGCGAAGCTACGCCAATTCGCACGCGCGCACGGCATGACGCCGGCACAGATCGCGCTCGCGTGGCTGCTGCGCAACAACGACGTCATCGTGATCCCCAAGACCGGCACGCGTTCGAAGCTCGAAGAAAATCTCTTGGCATGCGACGTGCGGCTCGATGCAACCCAGCTCGCCGCCCTCGATGCGCTGTTTCCTCCGCCGTCCCGAGCGGAGCCGCTCGCGATGCTTTAAAAGAGCGGTTAATGGTTAATGGTGAACAGGCCTCGCTCGCATTCGCGAGCTTTCACTCAATCACTACCCACCAATCACCACTCACGACTCACGCTTTCTTACGCCGCGCGCGCGGATGTGCCTGATCGTACGCCTTCGCCAGATACTGGTGGTCGAGGTGCGTGTAGATCTGCGTACTCGAAATGCTTGCGTGACCCAGCATCTCCTGCACGGCGCGCAGGTCGCCGCTCGATTGCAGCACGTGCGACGCAAACGAATGCCTCAGCACGTGGGGATGCGCATTGACAGTGAGCCCTTGCCGTACCGCCCAGGTTTTCATCCGCTGCTGAACCGCGCGCGCGCTCAGTCGTGTGCCGGTGCGGGTGACGAACAACGCATCCTGCGCCACACCGGCAATGCGGGCCCGCGTTTGCAGCCACGTATGCAGCGCGTCGAGAGCATGCCGTCCCACCGGAACGACGCGCGTCTTGTTGCCCTTGCCCGTCACGCGAACCGTGGCATCGCCCATGTTCACGTCATCCGGCGCAAGTCCGGTAAGCTCGGACAGCCGCAAGCCCGAGGAGTAGAAGAGCTCGAACATCGCGCGGTCCCGCACTGCATTCGCGTCGACGCCTTCGATGCTTACGAGGCGCGCTGCTTCGTCGGGAGAAAGCGCCCGGGGCAGGCGTTTCGGTGATTTCGGCGCGCGAATGTCGAGGCAGGGATTGTGTAGCGCGCCATGATGGCGCGCGAGATAGCGATAGAAGCCGCGCCACGCCGACAGCATCCGGGCGAGGCTGCGCCCCGCAAGACCCCGAGCGTGCAGCGTCGCGATGAAACGCCGGATGTCGTGCGCCGTGATGCTGCCCGGCGCACGCTCGCCGCACAAAGCGAGCAGCGAGCGGATGTCACGCGCGTAGTTCGACGCGGTGTGCGGGCTCATGCGGCGCTCGTGGGTCAGTTGATCGATGAAACCGCGCAAGAGCGCTTCGTGCGCCGATTGTGCGGCACGCGGCGAACGGTCTCGCGCGATAGACACCGTCAGGCGCTGCCCAGATGGCGGGCCAGCGCGGCGCTGGCGAGCTCGCCGATGCGCTTTAAGTACATGGTGCCCATTTCGGGATAGAAACGCTGCGCATCGCCGCTCGCAAGCACGATGAGGCCGAACGTCTCGGTGTCGCGCAGCGGCATGTAGGCGAACGAGCGCACTTGCGCGCCGGCATCGCCCAGCAGAGCGAGCGTGTCCACCATGGCGCGGCCGCTGCAATACGGCTGCGTCAAGCTTGCCGCGAACTCGCGCGTCGCGTCGGTCGCGCCTTCGAGACTGGTGCCATCCGTCGCGCCGCGCCAGGCACGCACGGCGACGGAAGGCACCGCAAAGTCTTCCTTCAGATTGAACTGCAGCGCGTGCACGGCCGCTGCCAGATCCGGCGCTCCGAGCAGCGCCACCGCGAGCCGGTGCACTTTATCGCCGATGGCATCGTTTTCCTCGCCGAACTCGATCAATTCGCGCAGCTTGTTTTCGAGCTGCCTGTTCTTTTCGCGCAGCGTGAGGATCTGGCGCTCGCTGATCGGTATGGCCCGTCCGCCGTGCGGATGCGGAATGTAGATCTCCGCCAGCATGTCGGCATAGGCCTCGAAAAACTCCGGGTGTTCCTTGAGATAACCCGCTACGTCGTCCGGATTCATGGTGCTCCCTGGTAATGTGTCTTTATAAGTCGATTTCGCCGTGGAACACGGTCTGCGCGGGGCCCGTCATCATCACCGGTGCGCCCTCGCCTTCCCATGCAATCGTGAGCGTGCCGCCATGCGTGTCGACGAGAACGCGCGTATCGAGCAAGCCACGCGTGATGCCGGCGACGACGGCCGCGCAGGCGCCGGTGCCGCACGCGAGGGTTTCACCGGCGCCGCGCTCGTACACGCGCAGCTTCACGTGCCGGCGGCCGAGCACCTGAAGATAGCCGGCGTTCACCCGGGCCGGAAAACGCGCATGGCGCTCGATGAGCGGTCCCTGCGTTGCGACCGGCGCGCGCTCGACGTCGGCGACGACTTGCACGGCATGTGGATTCCCCATGGAGACGGCACTGATTTCCACTACCGCTCCGGCAACCTCGAGCTCGTAGGTGAGCTCACGGCGAGGCGCAAGAAACGGAATGCGCGCCGGCTCGAATTCGGGTTGCCCCATGTTGACCGTCACCTGGCCGTCCGCCTCGAGCCTGGGGACGATGACGCCGGCCTTGGTGCCCACCCGTATTTCCTGCTTCGCGGTAAGGCCGCGCTCGTGCACATAGCGCACGAAGCAGCGTGCGCCGTTGCCGCACTGCTCGACTTCGTCGCCGTCGGCGTTGTAAATGCGGTAGTAAAAGTCGGTGTTCGGCTCGCGCGGGCGCTCGACCTGCAGCAGCTGATCGAAGCCCACGCCGAAATGGCGGTCGGCCATGCGCCGGACCTGCTCGCGCGTAAGCTCGATCGGATGGGCCGTGGCATCGACCACGACGAAGTCGTTGCCCAGCCCCTGCATCTTGGTAAAAGCAAGTCTCATGGCTGCGTATTGTACGCTTGCCGCGCACCCCGCGTCGGACACGGTTCACCGTCTACTGTCGCGCGTTCACGGCTTTTAGTAGAACCGCGCCGCGCCGGCAGGCCGTGTCTTGAAGCGCTTGTGCACCCAGAAGTACTGCTCCGGATGCTCGAGCACACATTGCTCGATGAATGCGTTCATGCGCCGGGTGTCGGCCTCGACGTCACCGGTCGGAAATCCGTCCCACGCCGGATAGAACTTGAGCACATAGCCCTGCGCGCCGGGCAGCTGATACGTGACGGTCGGAATTACGCGCGCGCGCGCCATGCGTGCGATACGCGACAGTCCGGTGATCGTGGCGGCCGGCACACCGAAGAACGGCACGAAAATCGAGTCGCGCTCGCCAAAGTCCATGTCGGGCAGGTAGTAGAACGGCAATCCCGTGCGCATCGCCTTGATCACCGGCCGTATGCCGTCCTGGCGCGAGAACAGCTCGGGCATTACGAAACGCGTGCGGCCGTGATAGAGCACGGCATCGAATGTGGGGTTTTTCTGCCGGCTGTATACCGAGATCGCGCGATGCTCGGCCGCGAGCCGCGTGCCGCCC
Source organism: Rhodospirillaceae bacterium (assembly GCA_050260255.1). GTDB lineage: Bacteria > Pseudomonadota > Gammaproteobacteria > Burkholderiales > SG8-41 > JAQGMV01. The sequence continues at coordinate 13,334 of JBLNBW010000183.1, forward strand.
ATGTCGAGGCCGACGAAATGGGGGGCGAGCCAGACGACCGGCTCATGCGCATGCTCACGGTAATGTGCTTCGCCTTCGACGCGCACGATGCGCATGACGCGGCTGCGCGACGACCACCAGATGATGCCGCGCTCGAGCAGACTGCGGCCCAGCGCCTGAAAGTGCCGCCGCGCAAGACGTGCACGTTCGGCAGCGCCGCGGTCCGGGAAGCACAGCTCGAGATTCTTGTGCACGACCCGCCGTCGCTCGCGCGCGAGCAGGTAGAGCAGCATGCCGAATCCGCGTCCCAACGGCGCGAGCAGCGCAAGGGGCAGAAAGTGCAGCAGCCAGATGAAGCCGAGTCCCAGCCGAGTCAGCATGCAGCCCTGCGACGCGTCATCACGTCTCCCCCTGCGCCGCGGTGTCGGGCGGTTGTTTGGCCCCGGCGGGCACCTTGTAGCGGTTGTAGCTCCAGAGGTATTGCTCGGGCCGCCGCCGCACCAAGTCTTCTATCGCGCGATTGAGCGCACGCTCATCGAACCCTTCCGTCGGCACGCGCTCGAAATGCAATTCATACCCCGCCCCGTGCGGCAGCCGCTCGGCGAACGCGAGCACGATCGCGGCACCTGTCGCCTGCTGGAGGCGCGTGACGAGCGTCATCTTATAGGCCGGCCGGCCGAAAAACGGCACCCACGTACCTTCGCCGGCGCCCGGCGCCTGATCCGGCAACAAGCCCACCGCCTCGCCCTCGAGCAGTGCCTTGTACAGGGCACGCACGCCTCTTAACGTGGCCGGTGCGAGCTTGGCCTTGCCGCGTGCGCGGCCGGCGAGCATGAGCGGCTCGAGCCAATGCAGCCGCGGGGGACGGTACAGGATCGTGATTGGTATCCGCTGGGCGCCGTAAAACGCGGAGACCTCGAAACAGCCCAGATGCGGCGTAAGGAATATGAGCCCGCGCCCGCGCGACTGCGCCGCCTCGACTACGGCCCAACTTTTGCATCCGACGAGCGCAGCCACGGCATCGGCCCGGTCGAACCAGATCTTGACGATCTCGATGACGCCCTTGCCGGCTTCACGAATCGACGCGTTTAACAGCCGCCGATAATCGGCTTCGTCGCACCACACGCCGCTCGCGCGCAGGTTCTCGCGCAAGCGGTGCGCATACGAAGGCGAAAGCCGGTAGATGAGCCATCCTATGCCTGCGCCGACGCGGTGCAGCCAGGCGAGCGGCAGCCGGGCGACGGTCCGCAGCAGCGCGGTTTTTATCATTAACTTAAGGCCTTTAATTCTGCTATTCTATGGCCCTTTTTACGCACGCAGAAGCACTGACAACATGAGCGATTTCCTCTTCACGTCTGAATCGGTATCCGAAGGTCATCCGGACAAAGTGGCCGATGCAATTTCCGATGCAGTGCTGGATGCTGTGCTTGCCCAGGACAAGAACGGCCGCGTCGCTGCCGAAACACTGGTCGCCACCGGCCTCGTCGTCATGGCGGGCCAGATCACCACGCACGCGTCCATCAATTACGCCGAGCTCGCGCGCGATGTGGTGAAGCGCATCGGCTATGACGACTCCTGCATGGGCTTCGATTATCGCTCGTGCGCCGTGTTGACTGCGTACGACCGGCAATCGCCTGACATCGCGCAGGGTGTGGACGAAGGCAAGGGCCTCGACCTCGAGCAGGGCGCAGGCGACCAGGGCCTGATGTACGGCTACGCCTGCGACGAGACGCCGCAGCTCATGCCGATGCCGATCTTTTATGCCCACCGCCTGATGGAACGCCACAGCGAGCTGCGCCGCGACGGAAGGCTTCCCTGGCTGCGTCCCGATGCGAAATCGCAGGTGAGCGTGCGTTACGTGGACGGCAAGCCGCATCATGTCGACACCGTCGTCATCTCGACCCAGCATCGCGAAGACATCGAGCACAAGAAGTTGAGCGAAGCGGTGATCGAAGAAATCGTGAAGCCGGTGCTGCCGAAGAACATGGTGTCGAAGGAGACCAAGTTCCTGATCAACCCGACCGGCCGCTTTGTGATCGGCGGTCCGATGGGCGACACGGGACTTACCGGGCGCAAGATCATCGTCGACACGTACGGCGGCTACTCGCGCCACGGCGGCGGCGCCTTCTCGGGCAAGGATCCTTCGAAGGTCGACCGGTCGGCCGCCTATGCCGCGCGCTACGTCGCGAAGAACATCGTGGCCGCGGGCCTGGCATCGAAATGCGAAATCCAGGTCGCGTACGCCATCGGCGTTGCTCGCCCGGTGAGCATACTGGTCGATACCTTCGGCACCGGCAAGATCGGCGAGGACAAGCTCGCCAAGCTCGTCGAGAAGCATTTCGACCTGCGTCCGAAAGGCATCATCCAGTCGCTCGACATGCTGCGGCCGATTTATTCCAAGACCGCCGCTTACGGCCACTTCGGCCGCGACGAGCCGGAATTCACCTGGGAAGCGACCGACAAAGTCGGTGCGCTGAAGGACGACGCAGGCATCAAGTAAACCAGTATTTCCGTTGCGCTGAGGGGCGCTGCGACCAGGCGCAAGGCCTGGCCAGGCTCAGCGCGGCGGATATCCCGCAGCAACGGCGCCCATTCGAACTTTGAATGGAGACGCACCCATGACTGCCAAAGCCGCAGTTCGCAGCACTTTCAACGATTATCACGTCGCCGACATTTCGCAGGCGGAATTCGGTCGGAAAGAAATCACCATCGCCGAGACCGAGATGCCCGGTCTCATGGCGCTTCGCGAGGAGTACGGCGGCCAGCAGCCGCTCAAAGGTGCGCGCATCGCCGGCTCGCTGCATATGACGATCCAGACGGCGGTGCTGATCGAGACGCTCGTCAAGCTCGGCGCCGAAGTGCGCTGGGCCTCGTGCAACATTTTCTCGACGCAGGACCATGCCGCCGCCGCCATCGCGGCCGCCGGCATCCCGGTGTTCGCGTACAAAGGCGAGAGCCTGGAGCAATACTGGGAATTCACCCACCGCATCTTCGAGTGGCACGACGGCGGGACGCCCAACATGATCCTCGATGACGGCGGAGACGCGACGCTGCTTGCGATGCTCGGCACCCGCGCGGAGAAGGAGCCGCAGCTCATCGCCAAGCCGACCAACGAGGAAGAACAGGTGCTGTTCGCCGCGATCAAGAAGCGCAACGCCGAGCGCCCGGGCTGGTACGCCAGCGTGCTCAAGAACATCCGCGGCGTGACGGAAGAGACCACCACCGGCGTGCACCGCCTCTACCAGATGGAAAAGGAAGGCCGGCTTCCCTTCCCCGCGATCAACGTCAACGACTCGGTGACCAAGTCGAAGTTCGACAACCTGTACGGCTGCCGCGAATCTCTGGTGGACGGCATCAAGCGCGCGACCGACGTGATGGTCGCCGGCAAGGTCGCGGTGGTGTGTGGCTACGGTGACGTCGGCAAGGGCTCGGCCCAGGCGCTGCGCGCGCTGTCTGCCCAGGTGTGGGTGACCGAAGTCGACCCGATCTGCGCGCTGCAGGCCGCGATGGAAGGCTACCGCGTGGTCACGATGGACGACGTCGCCGACAAGGACGACATCTTCGTCACCACCACCGGCAACTTCCACGTGATCACGCACGATCACATGAAGCGGATGAAGCACAATGCGATC
>JBLNBW010000184.1:0-9174 GCA_050260255.1 Rhodospirillaceae bacterium
CTCCGCTACTGCAGCAGCGTTGGCCCCCACGGCTGCTCTTACGATGATCCCGCGCGCCTGGGCCGTCGCAAGGTCGATCGTATCGATTCCGCTGCCGTGCTTCGAGATAACCCGTAATTGAGAGCACGCCGCGATGACGCGTGCAGTGATCCTGCCGTACCGAACGATGATTGCGACGGGCTGATACTGAGTGCACAGTCCTACCAGATCATCTTCGGTCGGTGTGCGGCCGGCGTAGACGAGGTGAAACGAGGCGAGGACGCGCTGCGCCTCCGGCGCGATATCCGCGCCTGTGACGAGAATTGCCGGCTTCGAATGAGCGGCACTCACTTCGCGTCCTTTTCCATTGTAACGCCCGCTTCCTCGAGAGCGGCAGCAAGCCATGCCGGCGTGAGCTGCTCGCGACGCGCGATGCCATCGAGACGCTTGCGCTCGTCGGCCACCTTCTTTCGACCGAGTTCGATCACTTCTGCCACGCGCTCGCGCTCTATCACCACAACGCCGTCTGCATCGCCGACCACGAGGTCGCCCGGGTTCACAGCCACGCCGCCGACGGAGATAGGGTGGTTCACCCGACCAGGAATACGCTTGGTCGGTCCGCAGGGGTTGTATCCGAAGGAGAAGATGGGAAAGTTCTTCGCTCGCAGCGCTTGTACGTCGCGTACGGCTCCGTCGAGCACCATGCCCGCAATTCCGATGGCAATGGCTTGGCTGACCATGATTTCACCGATGAGAGCACAGGTCTGATCGCCTTTGCCATCGACGACGATCACATCGCCCGGCTTTGCGATCGAGAGCGCAGCGTGGATCATGAGGTTATCCCCCGGGCGTACTTCCACAGTCAGCGCCGGGCCTGCGACCCTCATGGTCGGTGAAAGCGCAGCGATACGCCCGCTCAGCGTCCCACGACGGCCATAAACGTCGGCGAGTATGGCGGCTGGCAGCGTCGCGGCTTCGCTTACCATATCGCTGGTCACGCGCGGGCAGTTCAGGCGTACGTCCGATATTCGAGTGGCGCTCATCGCTCGGGCTCCAAGAAAAGTTCGGAGCACTCTAGGGCGCGTGCTTGGTGGGGACAACGGTGTTGCGTACAATGAAACGATGACACGGCATGCGAGTGGAAATTTCGTCATAGCGGTAACCCGAGCGCTCGCGATCCTCGACGCGTTCAAGCCGGGTGAAACGCAACTCGCACTAGGGGAGCTCGCCCGGCGTACGCGCCTGCACAAGACGACCGTGCTGCGCATTGCGCGCACGCTTGCCGCCGCTCGCTATCTGGTGCAGCTGCCGGAAGGCGCATGGCGTCTCGGGCCTGCCGCAGGATGGCTGGGCACCCGGTATCACCGCAGCTTCGATGAGCGCGTGGTCATTGAACCCGTATTGCGTGATCTCACCCGCAAAACACGCGAGAGCGCGGCGTTTTATGTGCGAGAGGGGGATTCGCGTATCTGCGTAGTGCGGGTCGACGGCCCACAGCCGGTGCGCTATCACGCGCGTCTTGGCGAAGTGCTGCCCCTCGATAGGGGCGCCGCCGGACGCGTTCTGCTCGCGTATTCCGGGGAGCCCGGCGAACCATACGAGTCCGTTCGCCGCTCGGGGTGCTATGCGACGTTCGGCGAACGCGACCCGGCGGTCGGAAGTGTGGCGGCGCCCGTGTTCGGCAAGAATCGGGTGCTTGTCGGCGTCGTGGCCATCACTGCCCCCATCGACCGGTTTACGGGTCAGGCGGCAAACCAATACGCACGCCTGTTGAAGGCTTCGGCGTCACGCCTGACCACCGACTTGGGCGGCCGCATATTCGTGGTCAGAACGTCGCGATAGCCGGCTCGCGGTTATCTCGCACGAGTGGCATTGCGCTCACGCGCTAATCTCTAAACCGGCTGCCGTGCGTGGCGGGGTACGGCGGTGATGTCCCCAGACCATGCAAGCGCCGAGTCGCACCAGATCTGCTTCTTCGGCGGCAAAGCGTCGCGCTGCGCAATGCTCCCTATGCGGAGCCCATAGGTCTGCGGATCGTGCTCGGCGGCCGAGTAAACGGGAGTGCCGCACTCCGGGCAAAACGCGTGTGCGCGGCGATTGGGGCTTTCTGCCGTCTTCACGTAAATCTTCGGTTCGCCGGAGATCAGCTTAAAGGACGCAGCACCGGCCTGAACGGTGGTGCGATACGCGGTGCCGGTCATGATCTGACAATCGGTGCAGTGGCATATCGACACTGTTTCCGGATCGACCTGCGCTTCGTATCGAATCAAACCGCAGTGGCACCCACCTTGTACCTTCACGTCGACCCCTTTCCTGGAACAATGGACAAAAATGCCTGCGAAGCGGCCCGCCGCTACCCTTTTCGAAGTGCCAGGCGCAAAGACCGTCATGGGCGGCAGGCGCCAATTAAGCAAACACATCCATGAGACTTTCCCCGGCATTGATAAGCGAGGCTCATAGGTCCATGCGACTTTGCCGGGCTAATCAAGCGGCCTTCACGCGGCTACATTGTCCTCACTCGCAGTCACGACTTAGTGGAGTCGGCCATAGTGGACTTTACCAACGGATCGTCTGGTGGCGCAGCTCGCCTGCGATCGCGGGCCATACATCCGTGGCGCGCAGCCGACGTCTCGTGATCTTACACCGTCATGGTCATGCCACAGCGCCGCTTGGATCCTACGCGTTGACGCATCCGCCACGGAAAGGCCGTTTATTGACACATACCGCCCGGGTCCAGCGGATGCAGTACCGAGATCACCGCGGCTGCGCCCGGGGCTCGCGCCTCGCGATCGCAGCCTTGTGACGATTAGCGCGATCGTCGCTTCGGGTCAGTTCGCGCAACTTTCGCTCCGGTCTCACCCGCGCGATGGATAACGGACTAACCCGGCACGAGGCATCGGAAGTGCTTACACATCTACTGCTTTACGCGGGCTGGCCGAACGTCTTTTCCTCAGTACCGGTGGAAAAGGATGTCTTTGACAGACGTGCGCAATAAAGCGGGTGTTGTAGGCAACGTCACAAATAGATATCGAGGAAGGCAAGGATGTTCTGGCCGGCGCGGACTCCGGCATGGGTTTCCCCGCAGCAAGAGCTTTTGCCGGGGCCGGACCCTCGGTGGTCCTTGCTGCGAGGCGCGAAGAGAACCTGCTGGACATCGAAAGGAGCTGAATTATGTACGACACCAAGGCTTATGCCGCGGCGAGTGCGACATCGCCGCTCGCTCACACCACGATCCGCCGGCGTGACCCGACCGAACGCGACGTGCAGATCGAAATCCTCTTTTGCGGAATCTGCCACTCCGATCTGCACCAGGTCCGGAACGAATGGAGCGGGGTCATGCCGACGGTGTATCCTTGCGTTCCGGGACACGAGATCCTCGGGCGCGTCGCCAAAGTCGGCTCGGCAGTCAAGAAGTACAAATCGGGCGACCTCGTCGCAGTCGGTTGCCTCGTCGATTCGGATGGCACATGCCCCGCCTGCAAGGAGGGGCTCGAGCAGTTTTGCCCGAACGCGACGCTGACGTACAACGCGCCGGACAAACACGTGGGCGGCGTGACCTACGGCGGCTATTCGGACAGTATCGTCGTGGACGAGCGCTTCGTGCTGCGGGTCCCGCCGAACCTTGACCTCGCCGGGGCGGCGCCACTGCTGTGCGCAGGCATCACGACGTACTCGCCGATGCGCCACTGGGGCGTTACGAGAGGGAAGAAAGTCGGTGTCGTCGGTCTCGGCGGACTGGGCCACATGGCGGTGAAGATCGCGCACGCGCTCGGCGCTCACGTCGTCGCGTTCACGACCTCGCCGGGCAAGAAGGAGGACGCGCTGCGCCTCGGCGCCGACGAAGTCGTCATCTCGCGCAACGCCAACGAGATGCAGAAGCACGTCGGCAGCTTCGACTTCATCCTCGACGCCGTCGCTGCCGAGCACGACATCAATGCGTACATCAACCTCCTGCGGCGCGACGGGAACATCACGCTCGTCGGCGCGCCGGAGAAGCCGCTGCCTGTCTCGGCGTTCGGGCTGATCATGGGCCGGCGCAGCCTGTCCGGCTCGCCAATCGGCGGCATTGCCGAAACGCAGGAAATGCTCGATTTCTGCGGCCAGCACAACATCACGGCCGACGTCGAAGTCATTCCGATCCAGAAGGTCAACGATGCTTACGAGCGGCTGCTCAAGTCCGATGTGAAGTACCGCTTCTCGATCGATATGGCTTCGCTCAAAGCCGAATCGCGTGTGCCTCCTGTTTCAGGATGAGGGTTGGCTCAAGGCGGACAATTGCATGAAGCCCATCCGTAATCCCGACTCCGCTCCCGGCGAGTGGTACATCGACACGGCGTGTATCGATTGCGGCGCGTCGCGGCACGTCGCGCCGGGTCTCATTGTCGAGCGAAACGAGAAGAGCGTCTTCGCACGGCAGCCCGCCACGGCGGAGGAGGAGCTTGCCGCGTGGCGCGCGGTGCTCGTTTGTCCTACGGCGTCAGTACGCACCGAAAGGAAACAGCCGCGTCCCAACACGACGATCTTTCCGGAAGAGATGACGCCAGGCGTGTGGCGCTGCGGCTTCAACGCGCGGTCGTCGTTCGGCGCGCACTCGTATTTTGCTGCGCGACCCGACGGCAATCTCCTGATCGATTCGCCACGTTACGCGACGGAGCTCGTCAAATGGTTTCGGGAAGCGGGCGGTATCGCTCACATCCTTTTATCACATCGCGACGACGTCGCAGACGCAGATAAATACGCACAGCAGTTCGGAGCGCGCGTGTGGATTCATCGGGACGACCGCTCCGCCGCGCCGTACGCTACCGATCTTCTGGAAGGCGCCTCTGTGTGCGCAATTGCGCCTGGCGTGCGGGCGATTCCGGTACCCGGCCATACCCGCGGCAGCGTCGTGTACCTGCTCGACGATAACGTGCTCTTTGCGGGCGATTCGCTCGCTTGGAGCGCGCGAGAGCGCGACCTCGTCGCGTTCAAGGACGCATGTTGGTATTCGTGGACGGAGCTCACCGCATCGCTCGGGAAACTCGCCGCGTATCGCTTCGAATGGCTGCTGCCCGGTCACGGCTGGCCGGTGCATTTGAACGCGGAGGAGATGAATGCACGTCTGGTGGCGCTTGTTGCGCGCATGCGAGCAGTATGAGCACAACGAACGTTAAGCTGTGGCTGAGCGTCTCGGGGTAACCGGGTACCCGCGCGGCTGTCATGACGATATCCCGATAGGAGAGGCGACGATGAAGCAATACGCCGTTCCACCCGATGAGTAGCGCGAAACTGAACGACGTCGCCCACTGTGGACGTTACGCTGGTAGACGCCGGACCGATTCAAGCGACGGGCGCTGACGAAGCCGGGCCGCGAGTCGTCGCCCGTCACCGCCCTGGAGCGTCGCTTTGGGATACGAAATGCCGGGCTGGTATGTCAACCGGTCGACGGCAAACTCGGCATGGTATGCATAAACGGAGGTTTGCTCATCGCCGGACGCCGACATCCGAGCGGTTAAAGGGCAGAAACGGGCAAGCGTTGTCGGCTGCGTGTTGGGTGACGGCAGCATGCCAGCCGGGTATGCGCCTTGCTGCCCAGCATGAGTGGTGATCGCGGCGCGTCGTCGGAGATCACGCCAGCTGCCGTCCGCCGCGCCAGCGGCATCACATATGCCTGCGGATCGTCGAGGACGATCGTGGCAGGCCTGCTTGAGCTTCGGCAAAGACATATCCCCGTTCATGGGCTGCGCGAACGCACGCTTCGTAGTCGGGATAGCTGCGCGGCGATTCCGCGAGCAGGGTGCCGTCAAGCCCAAGTTGTTGCCAGTGCCACTCGCGATCCGGGTCCGCGTAAAACCGCCACGAGCATCTCATGTGTCCTCCTCCGGACGGGTATGCCACCCTCTCATGAATCCATGCCGTCAATTTGCGAGCGCCGTCGATGGCGCCTGTCGCGTGTTGCTCGTGGAGGAGGTGGGCAGCGCAGCCTCGCCGCGCAAGCGATCGCTTGCGATTGCGTTTTGTACGTGCTGTGGAGACGGTGGTCCACGAGAACGTGCCAGTCCCTTCCATTGCGAACGACGTCGATCTTCGGCTTCATGTGCGCATCGTGTTGTCGAACGCGCACGTCTGACGTTGCGCGCTCCTCCTTCCTGCCGGTGTGCCGATCGCTGCCACAAAGCGGCATGGCAGCGGATTCAACGATAGGAAACGAGCACCCCAATGTCTGTTCCGCGCGGAACAAATAGCCGGCACACTTCGTCCCCGGAGATCGGCAACCGATTGATCGATGGGCTGCCGCCCTCCGAGCGCGCGGCCTTCGGCAAACACATCGAAGCGGTCGAGCTCCAGCTCGAAGAGCAGCTCATGGAGCCTCGCGCACCGGTGAAGCGCGTGTTCTTTCCCACCACAGCGGTGTGCTCGATAATCATCGGGCTCGCGTCCGGGCAGCGCGCCGAAATGGGGACGATAGGAAACGAGGGCTTCGTCGGCATACCAGTGGTGCTGCGCGCGCGCGCATCGGAGTTCGCCGTCGTCCAGATTCCGGGAAGTGCGTACGCCATGTCGGCCGCAACGCTCGCCTCGCTCATGGGAGAGCACGAAGCGCTGCATCGCGCACTGTTGCGCTACGTGGGGTACGCGTACCACATGGCGAAGCAGACGACCGCATGCAATGCGTATCACTCGGTGGGCCAGCGGCTCGCGCGATGGCTGCTTACCGCGCACGATCGCGCTCGAAGGGACGAGTTCCCGCTCACCCAGGAACTACTGAGCCACATGGTCGCCGCTACGCGGCCCCGGATCAGCGAAGCCGCCGCCGTGCTGAGAGCTGAAGGCATCATCGACTATCATCACGGCATCATGCACATCCGGGATCGCAGCGGCCTCGAGTCGAAGTCATGCGAATGCTATGCGGCGACACGATACGTGGCTTAGCGGGGCTCGAATGGATGGCACAATCTCGTTCCATGCGATGCGACCCGCACGCGGCATGGCATCTACGGACGGCGATGCGCGGGGTGTCAGCGATGGCACGTCGCCACGATGTTAATATTGGTGTGCGCCGCGTGATACTCATCGCTGTACCAAGGTGACATGCATGAGGAACATTCCTACATTCAAGATGCACGGCACAGCGGAGCCGCTCGGCTTCGCGATTCGCGATCACAGTCGAGTAACGCGCACGGAAAAGCCGCATCGGCACGATTTTTTTCAGTTGCGTCTCGACATCCGGGGCGAAGCAGATCACCAGATCGGTTGCCGCCGGCGCGTCCTTACCGCCGGGTCGGTCAGCTTCATCGCGCCTTACCGCATTCACCGCGGCGGCAGAGGCGCCTCTTCGCAGTTCTTCGTCATCAACTTTCACCATCGCTTTCTGCGTCCTGGGCTCGCCGTCGATTCCGCGTGCCACGACACCTGGCCGCTCACGACCGCGCCCGAGCTCCTTCCGTTCGCTTTCCAGGAATTCCTCGACTTCCAGCTCGACGGTCATGCTCTCGAAATCGCTGTCAACGCTTGCCGTTCGATGCTCGCGCATGTCCGCGAGCAGCGGCTTTTTTCGCACGACCTCCTCCGGGCCGATCTGCTACGGCTCATCGGCGCCGTATGTCAACGATATGAGCGTGATCTGCTGGCCCTGCAGGCGTCGACTGCCGGCAGTGGTTTCCGGCGTGGAGCACTGCCGCGCGTGATCGGGTACATCACTGCGCACTTAACCAACGACATCGCGCTGGCGGATGTCGCGGCGGCCAGCGATGTTTCTCCCAGCTATGTGACGCAACTGCTCAAGAAGGAGACGGGCAAGACGTTCGTCGATTTCGTCACTCAGCTCCGCCTGCAGAAAGCGCAGGAATTGCTGGCCGCGACGAGCCTGCGCGTCAGCGAGATCGCGTCAGCGGTGGGCTATGCCGACGACGCGTACTTCGCGCGTCGCTTTCGCCAGTACCTGCGTGTGTCGCCGAGTGAATATCGCCGCACTGTAGAACAACCCCGCGGACGGGCAACGAATTAATCCAGAAAGTTCTCGTTTTTCTCCAAGGTGTGCCTCGCGTGCGATGGCATCCTCGGACTCCTGTGGCGGCGCATGGCGTCGCAGCGGCGCAAGCGCACTGTCGCTCGTTGGTGCACTGATCGCGCAAGAGACCCGAGGAGGCGTGTGGCATGCGTTTTCAAAGCACGTGGCTCGCTGTTGTTGCCATCTGCAGCTTCGTTTGCAGCCCCGTGCGCTCGCAACAGCCGGCGGCCGATTACCCGGTGAAGCCGATACGATTCATCGTGCCGACGTCTCCAGGCGGTGGCGTCGATACCGTATCGCGGCTGATCGGGCAGAAGCTGACGGATGCCTGGGGCCAGCAGGTGATCATCGACAACCGCGGCGGCGCATCAGGGATCATCGGCACCGAGTTGGCCGCTCGTTCCGCCGCCGACGGCTACACTTTCCTCATCGTTCCCACGACGTTCAGCGTCAATCCCAGCCTGTTCCGCAAGCTGCCGTACGACCCCGTGAAGGACCTGATTCCGGTCTCGCTCATTTCCAAAGAGCCCAACGTGCTCGTCGTGCATCCTTCCTTGCCGGTGTCTTCCGTGAAGACGCTCGTAGACCTTTCTCGGCGCAGCGCGCAGAAGATCAATTACGGCTACGGCGGGCCGGGTAGTTCGTCGAACCTGTCGGCAGAGCTCTTTAAGCTGAAGACCGGCGCAAAAGGCGTCGGTGTGTCGTACAAGAGCGCCGGTCCGGCGGTGAACGCGCTTCTCGCTGGAGAGACACAAATGATGTTCATCGGCCTGCCGCCAACGTTGCCATCGATCAAGGGGGCCAAGCTGCGCGCACTGGCGGTAACGACGCAAAGCCGCTCGCCGCTGCTACCGGATATCCCGACGATGATCGAAAGCGGCGTTCCCGGATTCGAGGTGACGAATTGGATTGGCATGATGACGCCGGCGGGCACCCGAGACGAGATCGTGCGGCGCATCAATGCCGCCATCACCAACATACTGTCGTCCCCGACGACCCGCGAGCGCATGTTGTTCTACGGAATCACGCCGGACGGCAGCACTCCTGAAGCGTTCGGCGAGTTCGTGCGAAGCGAGATCGCGCGCTGGGCCGAGGTTGTCAGGAAGGCTGGCGTGACCGTCAATTAGTCACTCATTTCGACATGGAGAGGTACGAGGTAATGAGCTATACATTGCAGGCTTTCTGTAAGGATACGCGGGACATCC
>JBLNBW010000185.1:0-4312 GCA_050260255.1 Rhodospirillaceae bacterium
CCATCGAGGCGGCCGACTCGCCAGCCGATCTGTGCCATGACATGAGCGAGCGCGCCGCTGCGGCCGCCGCCCCGCCAGCAGTAGACGAGCGGCCGCCAGCTGCGTGGACGGTCCTGGAACCGCTGTTGCAGGTGACGGGCGATATTGGCGCTCACGAGCGCGGCGCCTATTTTTTTTGCGTCGAACGACGAGTGCTTGTACAGCGTGCCGACTTCGACGCGCTCGGCATCGTCAAGCACGGGGCAATTCACTGCGCCGGGAATATGGTCTTCGGCGTACTCGCTCTGCGAGCGCACGTCGATGATCTCGTCAAACTCTGGCAATTGTGCTACGTTTGCCGCCATCGGTGCACGCGCATCCGAGCGCAGTTTGTTATGTGCGTTCTGCTTTTCAGCGTGATCCTGCATCGACCAATGCTTATCGTGGTATCTCACCCTCTAGTTTACGGGAAATCATGAATACACCAGCAGCGCCGGGCGAGTTGAGACTGACGCAGCTCTCCCATGGCGGCGGGTGAGGCTGCAAACTGACGCCAGCGTTGCTGAGCGAAGTTCTCACCAAGAGCCCACTGGCCGGCGCGTTTCCCGATCTGCTCGTCGGCAACGAGTCGAGCGACGACGCAGCCGTGTACCGCATCAACGACTCGCAGGCCATCGTCGCGACGACGGATTTCTTCATGCCCATCGTCGACGATCCCTACGACTTCGGGCGTATTGCCGCGACGAACGCGATATCGGACGTGTACGCGATGGGAGCGCAGCCGTTCATGGCGCTCGCGCTGCTCGGCATGCCGGTCGGAAAAATTTCGTCTGACGCCATACGGAAGATCCTCGCCGGCGGCGAATCCGTGTGCGCTGCGGCGCGCATACCGATCGCGGGCGGTCACTCGATAGATTCGCCGGAGCCCATTTACGGCCTCGTTGCGCTGGGTCTCGTGCATCCCGACAAAGTAAAGCGCAATGACAAGGCGCGGGCGGGCGATGTGCTCGTCCTCGGCAAGCCGCTCGGTGTCGGCATCCTGAGTGCCGCGCTGAAGAAGGGCGATCTTTCCGCCGCGGGCTACCGGCAGATGATCGAGACGACAACCAAGCTCAACACGCCGGGTATTGCGCTCTCGCAACTCTCCGGCGTGCACGCGATGACCGACGTGACGGGATTCGGGCTGCTGGGACATCTGCTCGAAGTCTGCCGCGGCTCGAAGCTGCACGCCGACATGCGCTATGCGGATATTCCCGTGCTCGAAGCGGCTGCGGACCTCGCGTCGCGGGGCTACGCGACGGGCGCATCCGATCGCAACTGGTCGAGCTACGCGAACGAAGTGGCGCTGGCGCCCGGTATGCCGGTCTGGCAACGTAAGCTGATCACCGATCCGCAGACGAGCGGCGGACTGCTCGTCGCCTGCGATGAGGCCGATGTGCCCGCCGTGCTGGACGCCTTCGCCCGCGACGGCTTTGCGCATGCGCGGGTCATCGGGCGCTTGAGCGCAGGCGCGCCTGGCGTGACGGTCAGCTGAACGTCACTTTCCCAGCAGCGGTTTCAGTACAGGCCAGATGGTGCGCATCATCAGCGGCTGCGCCTGCACCGTCGGGTGCACGGCATCGGCCTGGAAGTAAGCGCGGTCCTCGGCAAAGCCTTCGAAGAGGAAGGGCACGAGCGGTACCTTGTGCTTGCGCGCAACCTCGACGAACGTCTGGTAGAACCGTTCGGTGTAATCTCGTCCGTAATTTGGAGGCAGTCGCATGCCGACGAGCAGGACCCGCGCGCCGGCGCGGCGGCAGGCGTCTATCATCGATTCGAGGTTGCGTCCCATGGTCTCCAGCGGCTGCCCGCGCAGACCGTCGTTCGCGCCGAGTTCGAGGATGACGATAGCGGGCCGGTGCGTCTTCAACGCCTCACCGATGCGCCGCAGCCCGCCCGTTGTCGTTTCGCCGCTCAGGCTCGCATTGACAACGCTATAATCGAAACCTTCCTCTTGCAGTTTGCGCGCAAGCAGGCTCACCCAGCTCTGATCGCGCGGCATGCCATAGCCGGCGGACAAACTGTCGCCGTACACCAGCAAGGTTTTCGCAGCCGCGCCTGCCGTCGCAGGCGCGAGACACAAAGCCAGGCACAACAGCAGGACACGCCGCATCATGGATGATCGTTCGGTACGTTTGGAAGTCGTGCGCAACGTCGAGGCCGCATCGCCGGTGGTGCGCGTTGTCGGACTCGGCAAGGAGGTTAACACCGCGAATGCGCGTCTGACCATCTTGCGCGACGTAAGTTTCGACGTCCGGCGGGGCGAGGCGATTGCCATCGTGGGCGTTTCCGGCTCGGGAAAATCGACGCTCCTTGGATTGCTCGCCGGACTCGACGTGCCGACGGCAGGCCGCGTCGAACTCGACGGCGTGAATCTTTCCGAGCTGGACGAAGACGGGCGGGCAGCTTTGCGC
The DNA here is from genome assembly GCA_050260255.1 of Rhodospirillaceae bacterium. Taxonomy (GTDB): domain Bacteria; phylum Pseudomonadota; class Gammaproteobacteria; order Burkholderiales; family SG8-41; genus JAQGMV01. Next base: position 2,433 of record JBLNBW010000185.1, read on the forward strand.
GCGCGTTCCCTGGGCTTCGTATTCCAGTCGTTCCAGCTCTTGCCCGCGATGACGGCACTGGAGAACGTGATGCTGCCGCTGGAGCTCGCCGGCGCTGCGGACGCGCGTGCCACCGCCGCGCAGATGCTCCGCCGCGTGGGATTGGGCGAGCGACTTACGCACTATCCGCGCCAACTCTCCGGCGGCGAACAGCAGCGCGTTGCCATCGCGCGGGCGTTCGTGGCGCGACCGGCACTGCTGCTGGCCGACGAGCCAACCGGCAATCTGGATGCGGCAACCGGGGCGCAAGTGATCGAACTTATGTTCGAGCTCAATGCCGAGCGCGGAACGCCCCTCGTGCTGGTGACGCACGACGAAGCGTTGTCACGACGTTGTCATCGCGTGCTGAGGCTTGCGGGCGGCATGCTGCAGGACCGGCCATGAGCGCGCTCGTGCAGGAGCTCATTTTTGCGCTGCGCATGCTATGGCGCGAAGCGCGTGGTGGCGAATTCAATCTTCTCGCAGCCGCTGTAGTCATCGCGGTTGCCGGCGTCACGACCGTCGGGTTCTTCACCGGCCGCGTTCATCACGCGCTGGATCGTCAGGCAAGCGTGCTGCTGGGCGCGGACCTCGTCGTCGGGGGGGATCGCGCGCTGACGCAGGCGTATGTCGACCATGCGCAGCAGCTCGGACTTAATACCGTATCGGTCCTTCGATTTCCCAGCATGGCGGTGCGCAACGGGAAAAGCGTACTTGCCGACGTCAAAGTCGTATCGGCCGGTTATCCGCTGCGCGGGGAGCTGCGGGTAGCCGACGTCGTCTATGGCAATGATCGCCGTGCTGATGCCATACCGCGTGCAGGAACGTTGTGGGCCGACGAACGCCTTTTTCACCAGCTCGGGCTCGTGCGCGGCGACGTGATCGAACTCGGCAGCTCCCGATTCACGGTCGATGCCGTCATCACGCAGGAGCCGGACGCCGGCATAGGTCTGCTCAACGCCGCGCCGCGGGTCATGATGAACGCGCAAGACGTTCAGGCCACAGGGCTCATACAGCCCGGCAGCCGGATCCGGTACCGTTTGCTCGTGGCCGGTGCCGAAACCTCCGTCGAGCGCTATCGTGCGTGGGCCGAGGCGCATCTGCAGCCGGGGCAACGGATAGAAGGCGTCCGCGATGCGCGCCCGGAAATACGCTCGGCGCTCGAGCGTGCGGAACGGTTTCTCTCCCTGGCGGCTCTCGTGAGTGTCGTGGTGGCGGCCGCGGCAACGGCACTGGCGGCGAGGCGCTTCGTTCAGCGCCATCTCGACGGCACGGCGGTGATGCGTTGTCTCGGCGCGACGCGGCGACGCGTCGTGCGGCTGTACGCGGTGCAGCTTGCCATTCTCGGCCTGGTGAGCGCGATCGTGGGTTGCCTGGCAGGTGTAGCTGCTCAGGCCGTGCTCGCGCAGTGGCTTGCCGGCCTGGTGAATGTCCGTCTGCCGCCGCCCGCCGCCTGGCCGGCGGTGTATGGCGTGCTGACGGGCGTGGTCCTGCTTCTCGGCTTCGCGCTGCCGCCGTTCGTCGGCCTGGGGCGTATCGGCCCGTTGCGCGTGCTGCGCCGCGACCTCGGAGTGCCGGGCGGCGCCGGTATTGTCGGCTACGCGCTGGGCGTGGCTGCCGTCGTGGCTCTCATCTACTGGCGGGCAGGCGAGCCGGCGTTGGGCAGCTACGTGGTCGGCGGCTTCGCAGCGACGATAGTCGTGGGCGGTCTGTGTGCATGGCTGCTCGTGCGCGCGCTCGGGACGCTGCGTTATGCCGGCATCGCATGGCGCTTTGGCGTGGCGAATCTCCAGCGCCGCGCTTTGGGTGCGGTGGTGCAGACGGTCGCCCTTGCAGTCGGCATCATGGCATTGCTTACGCTT
>JBLNBW010000186.1:0-9921 GCA_050260255.1 Rhodospirillaceae bacterium
AAAGGCTTGGTGCATTAGCCGTCTGTGCGACGGTCGTCGATTCTTCTTTGCATTGCCAACTCCTCGTGCTCGATCTGTCCACGATTCCAGTTTTTATTGACGCCGTACGCCGTAATTAGCATCCCCGAACCCTGATGGCACGAGAACGACGTGCCGCACGCCGATAACAACCGATCATGGGAGATGTGAAATGAAACGCTGGACCGTTCTTGCCCTGGCCATGGGCTTTGCTGCGTCGGCACTGGCTGCGCCCGAAACCTATGTCATCGACGCGGACCATACCTTTCCGCGTTTCGAATACGACCACTTCGGGTACTCCACGCAACTGAGCCGTTTCGACAAGACTCGCGGCACGATTGTGTTCGACAAAGCCGAGAGGACCGGATCCGTCGACGTAGTCGTCGACATGAAGTCGGTGAACACGGGATCGGCGCTTTTCAACGACCATATTCAAGCTGCCGATTTTCTCGACACGGTGAGATATCCCACGGCCACATTCAAGTCGACGCGGCTTTACTTCGAGGGAGAAACGCTGTCGAAGATCGACGGCGACCTCACCATCAAAGGAATCAGGAAGCCGGTGTCGCTAAAGGTCACGTCGTTCAGGAACGCTATGCATCCGATCGCAAACAAGGACGTTATCGGTGCGAACGCGACGACGCGCATCAAGCGCTCGGATTTCAACGCCGGGAAATACGCTCCACATGTTGGCGATGAGGTTACGCTGAGGATCGCCTTGGAAGGGATCAAGCAGTAATCCTGGCGATGGAGATGCAATAGGGATCACGCCGGGGCAGCGTGCCGGCGCCTGCCTGCACGGCGACAGCGTTCCTATGATGGGATCGCGTCGTCGAACTACTCAAGATCTTGTAACGGTCTTTATGGGCCTCTACGTTGCCTACGGTATCGTCACCTGCGCTTCGGCGGCGTTTTATCCATTGTTCACAGACCGCTAGAACCGCCATCATAACGGCAGCGCCGGGGATGTCGGCGACCAGGAATGACATCGCAGCGAGAGTGGCGGAGCACGGCACGTAAATCGGCAATGTGCGAAGGAGCAGAGACATGCCTCACAGGACTGGACGTAGACAGTTTCTGAAAGCGAGCGCTGCCGGAGCGCTATTCACGGTCGGTGGATTGGGGGCACTCGGACACGCGCAAACACCGGATGATGGGCCGTCCATGATCCTCAGAAACGGTCGCTTCATCACCCTTGACCCCAAGACACCGACGGCCAGTGCAGTAGCCATCGCCGGCGGCCGGTTCGTCGCAGTCGGTGACAGTGCCGAGATCATGAAGCTTGCAAAGCCGAGTACGCAGATCATCGATCTCGGCGGACGATGTGCGATACCGGGGTTGTTCGATAGCCATACTCACCCGATCCGCGGCGGGCTCAACTACAACATGGAGCTTCGCTGGGATGGCATACCCTCGCTCGCTGACGCGATGAGAATGCTGCGCGAGCAAGTCAAGCGGACTCCAGCACCGCAGTGGGTACGAGTCGTAGGCGGCTTCACCGAGTATCAGTTCGCAGAGAGGCGTATGCCGACGCTGCGCGAGATCAACGAGGCCGCTCCCGACACGCCGGTATTCATCTTGCGTCTCTATGATCGCGCACTCTTGAACGCGGCTGCCTTGCGAGCCGTAGGCTATGACCGGGACACCACAGCTCCAACGGGAAGCGTGATCGAAAGGGACGGTGATGGCGAGCCGACCGGGATGCTGATCGCGCAGCCCAATGCCGCGCTCCTTTACGCGACGCTGGCGAAAGGACCGAAGCTGACATTGGATCAGCAGCTCAACTCTACGCGACACTTCATGCGCGAGCTCAATCGCCTGGGGGTTACTTCTGTCATCGACGCCGGAGGCGGGTTTCAGAACTATCCGCAGGATTACGAGGTAATCGAGCGGCTCGCGCGCGCCGATCAGCTTACCGTCCGCATCGCCTACAACCTCTTTACCCAGAAACCAAAGGAAGAACTCGCTGACTTTCAAGGGTGGACGAAGCTGGTGCGTCCAGGCCAGGGCAGCGACATGTACCGGCACAATGGCGCAGGCGAAATGCTGGTGTATTCAGCGGCCGACTTTGAGGATTTCGTGCAGCCGCGGCCCGACATGCCGCCCAACATGGAGGCCGATCTGGAGCGCGTCGTCCGTCACCTCGCCGAGTCGAAGTGGCCCTTCCGGATGCACGCGACGTACGACGAGACGGTAGATCGCGCGCTCAACGTGTTCGAGAAAGTCAATCGGGACGTTCCCTTGAAGGACTTGCACTGGTTTTTTGACCATGCCGAAACCATCAGTCCGCGGAACATCGACAGAGTCAAAGCACTCGGGGGCGGCATCGCCGTGCAGCATCGTATGGCTTACCAGGGCGAGGACTTTGCGAGGCGTTACGGCAAGGAGATGACTGCGGAAGCGCCGCCGGTGAAGCGCATTCTTGCGGCCGGCGTGCCGCTGGGAGCCGGCACCGATGCGACGCGGGTTGCGAGCTACAATCCGTGGGTTTCGCTGTACTGGCTCGTCACCGGCAGCACGCTGGGCGGTACCACGATTTATCCCAAGGAAAACCGGCTCGATCGCGCTTCTGCGTTACGACTATGGACCGAGGCAAACACGTGGTTTTCCAACGAGGAGGGGAAAAAGGGAGCAATCAAAGTCGGCCAATTGGCGGACATCGCAGTGCTGTCCGACGACTATATGAGCATTCCTGAGACGCAGATCAAGGATCTGACCTCGGTACTGACCATCGTCGGCGGTAAGGTGGTCTATGGTGACCGGGAGTTCGACAAGCTGGCGCCTGCTCTGCCGCCTGCAAGCCCGAGCTGGTCGCCGGTCAACACGTTCGGCGGATACTACAACCGTGCACGCGCCTCCGGGGCTCGCATGCCACTCCAAGCGGCGGCTGTATCGACAGGACATAGCTGTGCGGTGCACGGGCGCCAGGCAAATCTCTCCTGGTTTGCGGACATTCCGGTAGACGATCAGCGCGCGTTTTGGGGTTCGCTGGGCTGCAGTTGCTGGATATGAAAGCGGAGCAATCGACCATCGTAACCTCAGCGCCATGCTTCGGCGGCTCGTTCGATCAAGCGGCTGCAACGGTACGGTCGAGCAGCGTCCGGTCCCAGCGACCGAGATCCGCCGCTGCTTCATACGTGGTCTGCAGAAATGCCAAGACAGTATCGTCGGGAGATTCAGCCTCGCGGACCGCGTCATACGGCAAGATGAACTCACGCAGTTCGTCGCTATAGAACGCGCGATCGGGCATGACCCGGGCCGAGCGGAATCCCGTAGGCTCCGGATACGCATAGGAGTAAAACGCAGGGTAGGGCACGGCTCCACCGCCGGGCCAGAATCCGCAGCTGCTCACCTCGTGTGAATAGGCTTCCTGCATGACACGATCCGCAACGTGCGGAATTCCGCCAGGGTGCAGCGGTGCGCGCCGTCCGGAGAATCGCGTAACCGCCAAATCCGGCGCACCCCAGAAGTAATGTACCGGACTGCACTTGCCCATGAATCTCGACCGGAATTGCCGGAAGAGGCGGTCAGCCTGTACCAGCGTACGCCAATAGCGATTGGCGTACTCGGGGTCGTAACTGCAGTGATCTTCGTCCCGATCGAGAGGCGTCGCATCCGGGACCTCGCAGGCCACTGTAGAGATCTTCACTCTGATGCCGATATGATCGAGCACATTCGAGACGGCAACATAGAACGCGCGGACGCTCATGGGCCGCAGGGCAAAGCTCGCGTCGCCGCCGTCGCTCGACCGAACGGTTACGCGATGATCGATAAAGTCGAGATCTACGTCGAACACCGTGTCGCCGTAAGGAATAGGACCGGACGTCAACCCGCGTGGCGTGACATGCAGCGTGACGTGCCAGTAGTGATTCACGAAAGGGCTTAGTGCGAGCTTGAGCTTTCCGACGATTTGCGTCCATCGATGGAGCGTCGCACAGGTATCGATCCATGCGTCGAGCGGCAAGGGCGGCCACGCGTTCGCCTTCGCTATAGATACAATAGTCATGGCAGTTGGTTCCTGCAGCCTATCGTCGCAGTGCGGTCATACGCGCGATGTCCGGCCGTCTTTCCCGTAATGGCGATATTCATGGGGCGTTAAGCCCGTGTCGCGGCGAAAGAAACGAGAAAACGCCTGGCTCGAGCTATAGCCCACGCGTAGGGCAATGTCGGTAATCGACAGGGGCGTCTGTACCAGAAGCTCCTTTGCTTTGGACATTCGCAGCTGACGATGGTACTCCTGCGGCGCCAGACCCGTGGACTGCTTGAATGTTCTTGCAAAATGGTATGGCGACAAATTGGCTGCGGATGCAAGCGAGGTGAGCGGTATATTTTCAGACCATCGCGCTTCGAGTACCTGCATCACGCGCTTCAACTGCGACGTGCTGAGGCCGCCGCGGGGCGTGACTTTCGGGCGGGTGGTCGAGCATGCCTTGCAAGAGCCGCAAAAACAACCGCGACTGCAGCATCGCAAAAGAGCGCGGCTTTCTCGTTTTGAGTCGCAGACGCCGACCACAATTGTTGAATCGCCGTCGCGATCAGCGGATCGCACAACGCCGCCGCGTACAACCGCGAAGCGCTCAATTCAGCAGCCGCGTCCGGGACGTTGAGCAGAGCCGAAACGCGATCTTCATCCAGCGTCAGAATCAGCCCTCGAGCCCGATCGCCTAAATCGATCTCCGTCGCGGCGCGAGGCGGCACGACGAGGGTCAGGCCAGGTGACACACAGGCGTTGAACGGACCTCTTCCCAGGTTCACCGTCGCCCCGAAACCACCTGATTGAAATACGACGATGCTGAAATCGCAGGTCTCGGGCATCGCGTAACGCCCGGCCGGAGAGTCGAAGAAGATCAGTCTTGCACCCGTTGTTCCGGGCCATACTGTGCCGAGCACAGTATCCCGGTACGCGACACAGTACACGTGAACGTACCGCTTTGCCGCCGGCGCTTCGCCGTCACCCATGAGCACTCCCCGATCAAGGCGGCAGAGTCCGCAAGCAACTGCCATTCCCGATGCTATCGCCGTTGAATCCGACGCCAATTTTTGGCAATACCGGTGCGGTGTCCGCAATCGCGGATACGTGGGCATGTCGCCCATTCCGTAATGTGTTTCATGCGCCGTGTACGCGCGTCAACACTTACGTGAGCAGTTTCGACAAAAGGAGAAGGGGCATGTTAGAGGGTTCAAGCCGGCCGAAGTTGAGCGAAAAAGGATTGCTGACACCTGACAACTGCGTGGTCGCAATGATCGATCTTCAGCCGCAGATGCTGTTCGGCGTCTCCAATTTCGACAGGCAATCCATCATCAACAACAACGTTGCGCTGGCGAAGGCGACCAGGGTCTTCAATGTTCCGATCGTACTATCGACCGTGGAAACGAAGGCCTTCAGCGGATACATGTGGCCGCAGATTCAGGCCGTGTATCCCAAGCAGGAGCCAATCGAACGAAGCAGCATGAATTCCTGGGACGACAAGAACTTTGTGGAAGCCATCGAGAAAACGGGCAAAAAGAAAATCGTCATCACCGGGTTATGGACGGAAACATGCGTCGCGCTGCCGACGATACAAGCCATACATGACGGATATGACGTGTACGTCGTCGAAGATTGCTGCGGCGACGTGAGCGACCTCGCACACGACAACGCGATGAAGCGGATGATTCAGGCCGGCGCAAAGCCGGTAACGGCGCTGACGGTACTGCTCGAATGGCAGCGGGATTGGGCGTTGCGCGATACGTACGAAAACGTCATGGGCATCGTAAAGACGCACTTTGGTGCGTATGGCATGGGCGTGGAGTACGCCTACACCATGATTCACGGGGCCGCCGCTACATCGTGGCCGGAGTACGCGTTCGCCAAGGCTGCCGCCGAGGCGCAAGCCGAGGCGGCTTCTCAGCCGACGCCGACTCACGCTTGAGTCGTGGCTCAGCGCTGTCAACCCAATCACGAGGTTGCGTTCTCGCCGGGTGTCGATTCGCCGGCGGGAACGCGCGCGTGCGCGACGGACAGCGACACTTTTGTGCCGAGGATCGGGCTATGAACGAAGAGACCGCTACTGGCGCGCGCCAGATGTTCCATGTCGCGATACTGAGGAAAGTGCGCGCAGGACAGGAGGCGGAATTCGAGGCTCGAATCGCCCAGTTCTTCCGAAAGGCTGCCGAACAGCCTGGCGTGTGCGGTGCCTATCTCATTCGTCCGATTACGGGGACGAGCTCCCGCGAATACGGAATTCTTCGCTCCTTCAAGAGTGAAGAGGACATGCGTCGGTTCTACGGCTCGCCGGTCTATCACGAGTGGGCGGCAGCCGTACGGCCGTTGGTCGAAGGCGAGCCGCAGAGGCGCGAGCTGCACGGCCTCGAAGCCTTCTTCCGCGCGCCAGGGCCACCGCCTCCGGCCTGGAAGATGGCACTGGTCACATGGATAGGCGTCAATCCCGCCGTCTATATCTTTGCGCATGCAGTGCCAGCCGTTTTCGGGGAACTTCCCATGCTGGCCAGCCTGTTGCTCGTGAACGCTTTTGTGGTGGCCTCGCTGACGTGGTTCTTCATGCCGATTCTTACGAGGCTCTTCAGCAGATGGCTGCACCCCACGGTGACCCCGGCGGGTTAGGGCGTCGGGGTGGGTCATGATATTAACCACCTGCCAGGGAAAGGATCGATATGGCTATGACGAACGCTATCAATCGGCGCCGCGACATGCCGGCGCGGCGGCATGGATCGACAAGCGCCGACGACTGGATTGCACTGGCGGGACGCATTGCGCTTGCGCTCATTTTCCTTTGGTCCGGTTACGGCAAGCTCGCCGATATCCAGGGAACGGTCGGCTATATGAGCGCGCATCACATGCCGGCCGCCAATGTGCTGGTATGGCTCGCCCTGATTCTCGAACTGATTGGCGGCGCCATGCTGCTCGTCGGATGGAGGGCGCGCTGGGCAGCTCTCGCTCTTGCGGCCTTTACGCTGCTTGCCGGTTTGATATTCCACAATTTCTGGGCGGTGCCGCCCGACCAGGCGCTGAATCAAACGATCCATTTCATGAAGAACATCGCGATTATCGGCGGTTTGTTGCAGGTTGCCGCGTTCGGCCCGGGCCGCTACTCGATCGATGGAAAACAGGCGGAAAGCCGGCCTGCACCGGCGTAGTTCATCGCCACGAGGGTTCGGTTACTCTTAGCCTGTGGACGCTCATCCGTCGCATCGCACCAGCGGCCGGTGCACGCGGGAGCTGGGAGCGGGTAAGTACGGGAATGAGGAGATGTCATGGCTGCAGAGGTTATACTGCGTAACGGGCGGATCACTACGCTGAACAAGCGGCAGCCGGAGGCCTCGGCTCTCGCCATAGAGGATGGGCGAATCGTCGCGGTGGGATCGGAAGAGGACATGCGCCCGCACGCGGCTCCGGAAACAAAGCTGATCGATCTCGGGCAAAGGCGTGTCATTCCCGGTCTCATCGACAGCCACACCCATATCATTCGCGGCGGGTTGAGCTACAACCTCGAGCTCCGCTGGGATGGCGTGCGCTCTCTTGCTACCGCGATGGACATGCTGAAAGCGCAGGTTGCACGGACGCCGCCGCCGCAATGGGTTCGTGTGGTCGGCGGCTTTACGGATCAGCAGTTCGCCGAGAAGCGCTTGCCGACTCTCGATGAGCTCAACGTCATCGCACCGAATACGCCGGTCTTCATTCTTCATTTGTACGATCGCGCGCTGCTCAACGGGGCGGCGGTTCGCGCCTGCGGCTACACGAAAGACACGCCGAATCCTCCAGGCGGGGAGATCGTCCGCGACGGTAAGGGCAATCCTACCGGCTTGCTGGTAGCGAAGCCCAACGCGACGATTCTGTACGCGACGCTGGCAAAGGGGCCGAAGCTGCCAATCGAGTATCAGAGAAATTCGTCGCGCCACTTCATGCGTGAGATGAACCGCCTGGGCGTGACAGGCGTCATCGATGCCGGCGGCGGTTTTCAGAAGTTTCCGGAGGATTATGCCGTCATCGAGGAACTGCACCGGGCGGGCGAGCTGACGCTGCGGCTGGCGTACAACCTTTTCACCCAGCGGCCCAGGCAGGAGCTCGATGACTTCACCACGTGGGCGAAGGGCTTGAAAGCCGGCGTAGGAGATGACCTCTACCGCCTCAACGGTGCCGGCGAGATGCTCGTCTATTCCGCCGCCGATTTCGAGGACTTCCGGCAGCCACGTCCGGAAATGCCGCCCAACATGGAAAGCGATCTCACGCCCATCGTTCGCCTGCTGGCCGAGCACCGCTGGCCATTCCGGCTGCATGCCACTTACGATGAAACGATAGGCCGGGCGCTGGACGTGTTCGAGACCATCAATCGAGACGTGCCGCTTCAGGGACTCCACTGGTTCTTCGATCACGCCGAGACGGTTTCGCAACGCAACCTGGAGCGGATCGCGAAACTCGGCGGCGGCATCGCCGTGCAGCACCGGATGGCTTATCAAGGCGAGTATTTTGTCGAACGATACGGCGCACGCGCGGCAGAGGGAACGCCGCCGATCAAGCGCATGCTGGAGATGGGGGTCCCGGTCGGCGCAGGAACCGATGCCACACGCGTTGCATCCTACAACCCCTGGGTATGCATGGCATGGCTCGTCACCGGCAAGACCTTCGCGGGCACGCGTATCTACCCACGAGCGAACTGTTTAGAGCGGGAAACGGCCCTGCGCTTGTGGACCGAGCGCAATACGTGGTTTTCCAACGAAGACGGGAAGAAGGGCCAGCTCGTTGTCGGGCAATTCGCCGATGTCGCAGTGCTGTCTCACGACTACTTCCAGATTCCCGAGGACGACATCGGCAGCATTGAGTCCGTTCTCACTCTGCTCGGCGGCCGGGTAGTTTATGGCGCAGATGATTACGAAGACCTCGCACCGAAACTGCCTGCACCCATGCCGGACTGGTCACCGGTAAACGTCTATGGAGGATACCAACACGGGTCGCGCCATATGCAGTCGACTCAGGTCCGCGCCGCACCGGGGAGCTGTGTCATGTCGCATCGCTTCGATCTTTGGGGACCCGAAGGATGCGGCTGCTGGGCCTTCTGAAATGGCTGTGCTCCTGCATAGTGATACACCGCGCTGGGTAAGCGCAATTCTGGAGCCCGGCGTTACTGCTCTGGCAGCGCGGGTGATTCTTACGCTGCCCTACTGGTGGAGCGGCATATCGAAGCTCACCCACTGGTCCGCTGCGACAGCCGAGGCGGCGGGCATGGGATTCGCGATGCCGGCCGCAGTGGCTGCTGCGACTATCGCCGTCCAGCTTGTCGGCTCACTGCTCATCATCGCGAACCGTTATGTGTGGCTGGGCGCCGGCGCACTTGGGGTATTGACGGTCCTCGCGACTGTCATTGCGCATGGCTTTTGGCGCGCGGATGCAGCTGAACGCATCGCTCAACAAAACATTTTCTTGGAGCACATGGCACTCGTTGCCGCTTTTGTCCTGGTCGCGATTCTCAGTGTGCGGGCACGCGACACGCGGACCGGGCGACACCCGAGCGACGCTGCGAAGGTGGCCGAACACTGAGGCGTACCCTGGCACGGCAGGATGCGGGCGGCGGCCAACGACGGCCTCGGACTTGCTTGCGCTGGTGGCGGATAGTTCGCGCTCTCGCCCGTGAAAGACTTTTCCGATCTGACCGAATCGGAGCTCCTCGCTCTCGCCATCTCTCTCGAAGAGGAGGACGCCCGCATCTACGAAGAATTCGCCGAAGGCCTGAGGGATCGGTTTCCCGACACTGCACGCATGTTTTACGCCATGGCCGATGAGGAGACCGGACACAGGCACCGGCTGCTCGATCTTTATCGCGACAAGTTCGGCGATCGAATCCCGCTCATTCGCCGCCAGGACGTCCGCGGGTTCGTAAGCAGGAATCCGGTATGGCTCAGCCGCCC
>JBLNBW010000187.1:0-23376 GCA_050260255.1 Rhodospirillaceae bacterium
CTCCGGAAGCAACGGCTCGATGATCGCCCACTGTTCGTCGTTCAGTTCTTCTCGGCGTGCCATGCCGAGACCGTACCAATGATTTCAACCAAGTACAACGGTTTTTGAGATAGCTTCTAGTTACCGTTACTGGTTGCTGGTTACTGGCGACCGGTTACTGGTTACTCGTTAAAAGTTACTGGTCACCGGTCGCCGGCTCGGCGCTCGGCCGCTGCGCTGTCGTGCTTCAGATCGAGGTCGCCATACACGAATGCCTCGAAAGGCATTTCCTTCCCGCACAGCGAGCACGTCGGCTCCATGCGGTCATTGCCCAATACGATTCTTTCCGGTGGATGTCGGCAAGGCAGTTCGCTGCCGCGTTTTGCGTTGGCTTGAGACAAATCCATGCTGTCCTCCATCAGCTCTTCTTTCCCCTCTCTCGCTTGGATGCCACTCCGATCATACGAGACGCACTCGGGGCTGCAAAAAAAGTGCCGGTCGAGTTGCCGACATCCCTCGCGCAGCAACGCGCGCCATAACGCCGCTCTCACGCCGTCCGCCCGCGCCACATCTCGTTCAGAGTCTGCGCAAACTGCGCCCCGAGAGCTTCGTCTTCGTGCATGAAGTAGACATAAGTACAAGTGAGAGGCTGCGTCGCGATGCGCTCGATCCATGCGCGCAAGTCGGCTTCCTCGTAATGGGTTCGACGCAAGCGCAGATACCCGCAATCCGAAGTGCAAACGAACGGCGTGTCGCCTTTCTCGGTGTCGGTCACGCAAAGCATCGCACCATGAGCGCGGAGCGCCTCGTACACCGCGTCGTCGCACCATGAGGCGTTGCGAAATTCGAACGCAACGCGCTGCCGCGGAGGCAGCACGCCGAGAAAATCTTCCAGCCTGGGAAGGTCCTTCTTGAGGTACGGAGGCAACTGGAACAGGATCACGCCAAGCTTGCTTCCCAATGCAGCGGCGCGCTTCAGGAACTCGGACACATCCGATTCCGCTTCGCGCAGACACTTGTCATGAGTAATGCGGCGCGGCGCCTTAAGCGTGAATTCGAAATGTTCGGGTACTTCTTGCGGCCACCGCGCAAGCATGGACTCGGACGGCATGCGATAAAAAGTATTGTTGATCTCCACCGTCGCCAAACGCTCGGCGTAGTAGCGCAGCATAGCGTTCGCCGGCAGTTTCTCAGGATAGAAATGACCCAGCCACTCCTTGTAGGAATAGCCGCTCGTTCCTGCTGACATTTTCATAGTGCGCTCTCATTGAGCCTTTGAATGGCCCATGCTCCGCGCCTTATCGTCCACTCCTTCTGCCCGGAGGACAAGTAAGATGCGCGCCGCAACGGGGTGGTATCCGTCGCGAGGGCAGGCCGCGCCAGAGTCTTCATTCGGCTTCTCAACGCACGGAAGCTCGTGGCCGAGACGCGTGTCGTTGGCCGCTCGGTCCTTGGCGTGACGATCCGCAAGGGAGCGCCCAAACCCGACATAAGCACGGCCGGGACATGTCTCAAGGTTCTGTTCCAGCGCTCGGAATCGCCGACAACATACAAGCCAGACACAAGAGCGTCCGCGGCGCGAGCTCCTCTACCACCGATTTCAAAGCGTTCGAGCAAAGGAGCTGCCCCCTAAGGCCCGGGCATCACCCGCGCCCGTGAACGCGGTTGGCATAGGCCAGCGTGTCTCCCTCCAGTCCTGGAACGCGGTCGGCCGCGCGTCAACGGGGTGTCGTGCGCCACAGCATCGCCGCTCGGATGACGCTACAATCGGCACACAAATCAATTACCGGCGGGCCATGGGCCCGGTCTTTCGGAAGGTGCGTTTGCAAATGGACTCCCGCGTCTGCGGCGCATCTGTGCCGGGTGAAGAAACACGCGACTTCCCGCCGCTCAGCAAGGTATTGGATCTGCTGCTCGATGCCGTCTGCCTGGTGGACGCAGCCGGCCGATTCGTTTTCGTCAGCGCCGCGGGCGAGCGCATCTTCGGGTACACGCCTGCTGAAATGGTCGGGATGTCCATGCTCGATCTGATCTACCCCGAGGATCTCGAAAGAACCTTGAAGGCGGCTGGCGAGGTTCTTCAGGGACGCCCCCTGATGTACTTCGAGAATCGCTACGTCCGCAAAGACGGACAGCTTGTCCACATCATGTGGTCGGCGCGGTGGTCGGACGCCCATCAGCTGCGGATTGCCGTGGCGCGGGATATCACCGAGCGCAGGCGCAGCGAATCGATGCAGGCCGCGCTCTATGCGATTTCCGAGGCGGCGTACGCCGCCGATGATTTGCCGACCCTCTTCCGTAAGATCCACCCGATCATTGGCAAACTACTGAACGCCGCGAGTTTCTTCGTTGCGCTTTACGACGAAAAAAGGGACGAGTTGACCTTTCCCTACCACGTCGATCCGTCGGAACCGGCGCCGGCAACACAGCGGTGCGATGCCGGCTCGCTCACCGGGGAAGTCATCCGTACCGGCCGGGCGCTGCTGCTCGACGCCGGAACAAAAGCGAAGCTGGGCGACGCTCCCCGCACCGATGTCGGCCGGAACGCGATCGAATGGCTCGGCGTCCCGCTGATTGGGCAAACGGCGACCATAGGCGCGCTCGTGGTGCAAAGCTATTCCGTCCACGTGGCATACAACGACAAGGACGTGGAACTGCTCCAGTTCGTCGCCACGCAGCTCGCTGCAGCGATCGAACGCAAGCGGACGGAGAGTTGGCTGCAATACGCAGCGCTCCACGACCAGTTGACGGGCCTGCCCAACCGCGGGCTGTTTCACGACCGTCTGCAAAACGCGCTGGCGCTGGCGCGCCGGGACCAGGGACGGCTGGCCTTGTTCTTCATCGATCTCGACCTGTTCAAATCGGTGAACGACAGGCACGGCCATGCTGCGGGCGATGCGCTGCTGCAGGAAGTGGCGCGGCGCCTCCAGGCTTGCGTGCGCGAATCGGACACGGTCGCGCGACTCGGCGGCGACGAATTTCTCGTGCTGCTCACAGGGGTGAGCTTTCCCGAGCAAACCTTGGCGGTGGCCGAGAAGATCCGCGCCCGCCTGGCGCAGCCTTTCGCTGTGGAAGGCGGCAGCGCGAGCGTCTCGCCGAGCATCGGTATTGCCGCATACCCCGACCATGCCAAGGACTACGAGCAGCTCATGCGCCATGCCGACCAGGCGATGTATGACGCAAAGAAACGCGGCGGGAACTGCCTGCAACTCGCGGGTGGTGCTTAGGCGGTAAAGCGCGTAAAGGGCAGTCCGTGAATCACCGTCCCTAACCGCTTACTCTCTCTGCGTTGATCGATAACGCCATCACTCCAGCGGTCCCAGATCGATCTTCTTCCCGTTCTCGGATCCGATGACGGCAACGAGCGCTTGTGCCGTGCTGCGCACTGAGTCCGCCCCGCCCTGCCGCGGCCAGTCCCTCCTTGCACCGCCATTGAAATACGCGTAACGCGCCCCACCTACGCACTCATGAACGCTCCCATCCCTCGCGATCTCCTCAGAACCATTCAGGCCGACGAACAGCGTGCCATTGCAGACGGAGCGCGTTCGCCTGCGGACAGCGATGCGGGACTGCTCGACGCGTATTCGCGCGCGGTGAGCGGCGCGGCCGAAACGGTCAGCCCGGCGGTCGTCCGCATCGACGTGCGGCGACTTCAACGAGCCAAGGGCACCCGCGAGCATGCCGGCACGGGCTCGGGCTTCCTCTTCACGCCCGACGGACTCATCGCGACCAACAGTCACGTGGTGCGAGGCGCCTCCGATATGCGCGTCGAGATGAGCGATGGACAGTCTTTCGACGCGACGCTCATCGGCGAAGACCCTCATACCGATCTCGCCGTCATACGAGTAGCCGCCCACAAGCTGCCGACGGTCGAGCTCGGCGTGTCGCGGACGCTGAGAGTCGGTCAGCTCGTCGTGGCGCTCGGCAATCCCTACGGCTTCCAGTCCACCGTCACCGCCGGCGTCGTGAGCGCGCTCGGCCGGTCGCTGCGTTCGGACACCGGACGGCTCATGCACGACGTGATCCAGACGGACGCTGCCCTGAATCCGGGCAATTCAGGTGGACCGCTCGTCGATTCACGGGGGCGCGTCGTAGGCGTCAACACCGCGATCATCATGCATGCGCAGGGCCTTTGCTTTGCGACCGCGGTCGACACGGCGAAGGACGTCATCGGCGATCTTCTGCGTTACGGCAAGGTGCGACGGGCCACGCTGGGCTTGAGCGGACAGAACGTCCCGCTGCCGCGCAAGGCGGTGCGCTTTCACAATCTGTTGAAGGACGGCGCCGTCATGGTCGTCGGCACCGAAGTCGACAGCCCGGCTGCCGCGGCGGGCCTGCGCGCCGGAGACATGATCGTCGAGTTCGCCGGGCAATCGATCGGCGGGCTGGACGACCTGCAGCGGGCTTTGACCGTCGAGCTTGCCGGCCGCGCTCTCGAGATGGTGGTGCTGCGGCGCTACCAGCGACAGACCCTGCGTATCGTGCCGCGAATCGCCGAGTGACTTTTCGCGCCGGCGACCTCGGTGGCACGTCGGCGGTAGCATTGGGCAAGCGCGTTGCCTACGGCGACAGCGCCACGTCGATCACCTGGGACGAAACCAGCGGTGCAACGCGCTTTTGTGCGTGCGGTCGTGCCGGTAGAGCCGGATAGCGTGCCCGGGCAGTTTCAGCGGGCAGTCGAATTTCCGGATTGGCGGCTGCTTGACGAGCAGATCGGCCAGCCGCTCCGGCACGGTAGCGATCATGTCCGAGCGCGCGACGATGTGCGGCACGGCGAGGTAGTCGTGCGAGACCATCGCGATGCGCAGGCGCCGGCCGTGTGCGGCGACCGCCCGATCGATGTTCTCCACCGAGCTCATGTGGCTGCGGATCACCGTGCGCGCGTGCGGCAGCTCGCAGTACTGATCCAGCGTGAGGGTGGTGCGCAAGACTGGGTGCAGGACGACATCGGCGTGCTGCGCGACCCGGTGGTGCGAGCGGGTTCCGTGTAGGAAGATCGTCGCGTACGGCCGACGGCGCGACTTCTGCGATTCCGGCCATGACGCGCAGGCTCCTCGCAAGCCGGTGAACGGCCTGCGCGTCCCCCGGGAAGGCGGACGGTTGCCGATACAGCGGCGCACGCGTTTTCCGCGTACGTCGCTTCTGCTATGGGATTCGAGTCACGCCGCGTATCGGGTGCATTACGACAACTCGCTCCTATCCTTCCCTTTCCAGCATCGCCGCGACGTAATCACCGAATGCCTTCACCTTCGCTGCGTTGCGCCGCTCGCGTGGGCTTACGAGATGTATGGGGAGCGGTGTCGTGGGCCAGTCGGGCAGCAACACCTGAAGCTGTCCAGAACGGATCTCCTCGTCGAAGAGCCAGGTGGGCGAATAGCTGATGCCGATTCCGGCGAGCACCGCCGCACGAACCACTTCCGAACTGTTCGTCTGCAGATTGCCCTCGACGCGCACGGTGTGCGCCGTGCCCGCATCCACCGGCGCACCGGATCCTGCAGTGAACGTCCACGCGTTGCGGGTCGAGAGTTCCGTGTAGACGATGCAGTTATGCTGCGCGAGATCGTCGGGCATGCGCGGCAGCTTGAGGCCTTTGGGCAGCGAGCGCAGATAACGCCTGCTCGCGACCACCGCTCGGCGGGTGACGCCGACACGGCGCGCAATGAGAGAACTGTCGGCGAGATGGCCGATGCGCACCGCCACGTCGATGCCCTGCTCGACCAGATCGACGAAGCCATCGTTCAGCCGCAAGTCGATCTTGATGCCGGGATGCCGGGCGAGAAACTGCTGCACGAGCGGCATGAGCTTGAGCCGGCCGTAGCCCACGGACGCCGCAACGCGCAGCCATCCGCCGAGTTCGCGCTCGCCGCGCCGCACGACGCTCTCGGCCTCGGCGACCTCGGCCACCAAGCGGCGGACTTGCTCGAAGTAGCGCTCGCCTTCTTCGGTGAGCGCGAGTGAGCGCGTGGTGCGCGTCAGAAGTCGCGCTCCCAGTGCGCGCTCGAGCGCGAACACCTGCTTGCTCACGGCGCTCTGCGTGCTGTTCGACTCCCGGGCCACGGCGGAGAAGCTGCCAGTTTCCACGACACGCACGAACGTCTGCATCGCTCTCAGTTTGTCCATCGTCACCCATTCATTCCAAATTGGACTCGATGTTAGTCCGTTGCGCCGCCTAGTGCGACCAGGAGGAATAAATCAAAGTGCGCTCCACGAACAATTGCCGTTCCAAAGGAGCCGCACATGAATACGCAAACCGAAACGCCCGTCGTCCTCATTACCGGTGCGCTCACCGGGATAGGCCGCGCCACCGCGTTCGCCTTCGCAAAACAAGGCGCGCGCATCGCCGTCTCGGGCCGGCGCAAGGAGGCCGGCGAAGCGCTCGCCTCCGAACTGCGCGGACTCGGCGCGCAGGCCGAATTTCTCGGCGCCGACGTGCGCCATGAGGACGAAGTGCGCAGCGTGGTGGAGCAGACGGTCGAGCGTTTCGGTCGAATCGATATCGCGGTAAACAACGCAGGCACGGAAGGCACGCTCGGCCCGATTACCGAGCAGTCCTCCGAAAATTACGCGGCAACGTTCGAGACGAACGTGCTGGGCACCCTGCTCTCGCTCAAGCATGAGATGCGCGCGATGCTGAAGCAGGGCCGGGGCGCGATCATCAACTTGTCATCAGTCGCCGGCCAAGTGGGCATGCCTGGCGCATCGGTGTACGTGGCGAGCAAGCACGCGGTGGAAGGACTGACGAAAAGCGCCGCATTGGAAGGGGCCGCGGCAGGCGTGCGCGTCAATGCAGTCGCGCCGGGCCCGGTGGAGACCGACATGCTGGAGCGCTTCACCAACGGTAACCGCGAAGCGAAAGCCGGCTTTCTGTCCACCATCCCCGCAAAGCGAGCCGCGACGGCGGAAGAGATTGCAGAGACGATCGTCTTTCTCGCGAGCGACAAGGCCCGTTACCTGACCGGCCAGATCGTCGCGGTGGACGGCGCGTATACGGCCCAGTAAGGACCGTTGAGCCCACGTCGGACCGCGCCGAGGTTGAGCTTCCACACTCATTTCGGCGCCGCAGGCGCCGCAGCCCGACCCGCTAGCCGAAGCACCATCAACTATCCGGGTCGACCTGGCCTGGAGCAAGCGGCTTACCGCGGGATCCGGCTCCGAACGGTTTGACTCAAGCCGTGCCTCGCACATTGGCGTTGAAAAAATCGATCGTCCTTTGCCATGCGAGCTTCGCGGCCGCCTCGTCGTAGCGCGGCGTCGTATCGTTGTGGAAGCCGTGCTGCGTGTTGGGATACATGTACATCTGGTAGCGTACCCCGTTCGCCTTCAGCGCCGCCTCGTATGCGGGCCAGCCGGCGTTGATGCGCTGATCCTCCGATGCGTAATGAATCAGCAGCGGGGCCTTGATCTTGGCCACATCGGCAGCGGCGGGTTGGGCACCATAGAACGGAACGCCGGCAGCAAGATCCGGGAGCCGCACCGCCATCGTATTGACGATGCCGCCGCCGAAGCAGAAGCCGACTGCACCGTACCGGCCATTGCACTCCGGACGCGACCGGAGATAAGGCACTGCGGCAAGCAAGTCCTCCAGCCGCTTCGCCGCATCCTGCTTCGCGAACAGCTCGCGTGCCTTGTCCTCGTCGCCCGGATATCCGCCGACCGGCGTCAGGGCATCGGGCGCGAATGCGACGAAATTGGCGACGGCAAGGCGGCGCGCCACGTCTTCGATGTAGGGATTGAGCCCGCGGTTTTCATGGATCACGATGATGCCAGGCAGCTTCCCGCCGGCCTTCGCGGGCGCAGCAAAATAACCACGCATGGTGCCCGAGCCGTTGGGCGATGCATACGTCGCATATTCCGTTCGTATGCGGGCGTCGTCCTTCGCCACCTGCTCTGCCCAGGCAAAGTTGGGCTTCAGGCTCTCGAGCATCGCTGCCGCCGTAAAACCGCCGACGGCGAACCGCGCCGCACGATCCAGAAACTCGCGGCGATTGATGTAGCCGTGCACGTAACCATCGAAAAGCTTCAGCACTTCAGGGGGAAAGTCGCTCGCTTTTTTCCTTTTCACGTCATCCTCCAAGGTCCAGGCAATTGAGTGTGTGCGCCGACGAGGCTTCGCCGCACGTGGGCTCGACCATGCTGCCGGAGTGCAAGTTTAGCCGCTGGGACGGCCGGATGGCATCGGGTCGATCCGTATCCCGTAAAACCATGCGTCGGTGCCGTGATGCTGCAGCACGATATGGCCTTCCTTTTCGCCCGCGAATCCCGGAAAGCGGCGGAACTTGCTTTTTGCCACGGCCGCGCGAAATTCTTCCGATGCGAGGTCAACACGCAGAACCAGCACGCCGTTCAGCCAGTGCTCGACATGCGAGCCGCGGACCAGTATGCGGGCGACATTGTACTGACCCACCGGACAAGCCGGCACGTCGGCCGGTGCACGCAACCCGTACAAAGCGCCGCACGACGTTTCCGGCACTCGCCCGTCTGTATGCCCCTCATCGTCGAGCAACTGCATCTCCGGGCCGCTTTGCCACGGCTCGTCCCGCGACTCGCTTACCCGGTAGAGGATCCCGGAATTGCCGCTCGACGGCAGCCGCCAGTGGAGCGTGAGATCAAAGTCCGCGTAGCGTCCGCGACTCACGAGGCTTACCCGTTCCCCATCGGCGCGGGCATGGAGCACGTCGTCCTCGATGCTCCAGGCCTGGGCTGGAAAGCCGGCGCGGCGGTAACCACGCCACGCCGAGTGGGTTAGCAGTCGATCCGTCATGCCGTCTTTCGCCGAGTGTGCGCTCCACCGTCGGGATGGCCGGGCCTTCGCAATTACCGGACCTGAACCCCCTGCCCGGCAACCGAAACAGTGCGGACGACTGCAGCTCCACGGTGCGCCCGGGTCCACGAATGGGCTGCCACTTGCCTCGCTTTTACGTTTCAATGGGGCTCAGCATCGCTGCCAAACACGGATCGCACTTCGTACAGGATTGGCGAACGAATCGCGCGAAATTGCACAGCCAGTGCGCGATCGGTACGGGCTGCCGGACCATTCCACAGCAAGCATGTTGCTCTGAAATCGTCCCGGTCCGTGAGAACGCATCGTCGCGACGAAGACGTTTTTCCGCACAATTTCCCGATGCCGCACATCGACTGCGTCGAGTCCTTCATCGACTACCACACATGGAAAGGCTGCGCTTTGCCGTGAGTGATGGTACGGCCGATCTCGATACGCAAATAATTTCGGACGAGGAGCTCACCCGCGCGAAAGCGGAAAGCGAAGCGCACGGGTAACTCCGATCTGGCAGATAAACGCCGATCGCGAGACGTTCTGTCGGCGCTGCGCCTGAAGTCGCGCCGAGAGCGCTTCTCAAGGCCGGGATGCAGACGAGTACAGCGGCGTTACTGCTTCGACAACCGCGCGGACCGCGCGACCTCGCCGTAACGCTCGATGTCGGCTCGCAAGAGTTTGCCCAGATCATCCGAATTCCCCGGCCACGCATCGACGCCGAGCGCCTTGAGCTTCTCGCGCAAGTCCGGCGTCTGCAGCGCTTTCACCAGCTCGTTACTGAGCCGTGACACGAGCGCAGGCGGCGTTCCAGCCGGCGCGAACATGCCATACCACAATGGCATGGTGAAGCCCGGCACGCCGGCTTCGATACCGGTCGGCACATCGGGCAGCGCGGGAATGCGCTGCTCCGTCAGCACCGCGAGCGGACGCACCTTGCCGGAGTGTATGTGAATCAGCGCCGTGGAAACCGGCATGACCACTTCGTCAACCTCCCCACCCATCATCGCGACCATCGCCTGCGTCACGCCTTTGTAGGGGACGTGGATCATGTCTATTTTCTCGAGATGCTTCAAGAGCTCGTTCGCGAGATGGTTGGTCGTCCCCACGCCGCCCGAACCGAAGTTGAGCTTGCCGGGATTCTTGCGGGCGAGCTCGATGAACTCGCGCAGCGTCTTCGCCGGCACCGACGGGTGCACGAGCAGGATGTTCGGAATTGACGTGAGGCGCGCGAGCGGCACCAGGTCCCGGATCGGGTCGTAGCCCAGGTTCTTGTACAGCGAGGGGCTCACTGCAATGCTTGCCGTGGCGATCACCATCGTATAACCGTCAGGCGGAGATTTCGCGGCAGCGGCTATGCCGAGGTTTCCCCCGGCACCGGGACGGTTGTCCGGCACGACCTGTTCGCCGAGCTGCTCGGCTAGCTTTTCTCCGATCATGCGTCCGACGATGTCGCTCGACGCGCCAGCCGGAAACGGGACGACGAGACGCAGCGGCTTGACGGGATAATCCGCGCTCGCGGCACGCGCGAACGGATGCGCCATCGTGAACAGCAGCGCAGCAAGCGTGACCGCGAATGCGGCAGCGCGACACATGTGAACCGAATGCATATCTTCCTCCTCGTTTTGGTTTTGCCCGAAGCGCCCACACGCCGAGCTCAGCGAAGTTCTTCGCTGGAATGCTTTATCCTAGCCCTCCTCCGTGTCCTGTTGATTTGGCTGTGCGCCGTCAAAGCTTCAGCCCGAGCTTCTTCACGAGCGTCCGCCACTTCTCGTACTCCATCTTCACATCCGCGGCAAATTCGTCCGGCGAATTGAGCACGATTTCCGTCCCCTCCGCTTTCATGCGGCTCGTCACCTCCGGCGTCTGAAACGCGCGCTTCGCTTCGACATAAAGCTTGTCGACGATGTGCCGCGGCGTGCCGGCGGGTGCGAACATGCCGAACCAGCCGCGCACGTCGTACCCGGGAAACCCGCTTTCCGCGATGGTCGGCAGATCGGGCAGGAGCGCGCTGCGCTTGCCGCTTGTCACCGCGATGGCCTTGAGCCGCCCTGCGCGTACGAGGGGCAGCGCGGACACCGGCGCGCCGACCATCCAATTGACTTCGCCCGACACGACCGCAGGATAAGCGTCGGCAACGCCTTTGTACGGCACGTGGACCATTTTTGTGCCCGACATGGCGACGAGCAGCTCCGCGCTCATGTGAACGATGCTTCCCAGCCCCGCGGATGCGAAGCTCACGCCGTCCGGCTTGGCCTTCGCCAGCGCGACGAGCTCTTTCACGCCCGAGATCGGCAGCGATGGCGTCGTGAGCACCAGATACGGCGCCGAGGTCAGTATCGTGACCGGCTGCAGATCGCGGACGGGATCGTAGTTTTGCAGGCGCGTGGCGGCGGTCGTCACCACACCGCTGCTGCACACGAGCAGCGTGTACCCGTCTGGCGCCGCTTTCGCCGTGAGCTCGACCCCGATGCTGCCGCCCGCGCCGGTGCGATTGTCCACGACGAACGGCTGGCCGAATACCGCATGGTTGTGCTGCGCCGCGATGCGTGCGACGTTGTCGACGCCGCCCCCCGGACTGACGTTGACGATCACGCGTACCGGCTTCACGGGATACGCCGGCGCGCCCGGCTGCGCCGCCCAGGTCGCAAGCGGCAACGCCAAGCTCGCAGCCACGGCTGCGGCTCTCGTCTCGCAGAGCATCATCCTCCTCCTTTTATAGTAGTCACGCGGTGGCGCGCCGGTCAGCGTTCCAGCAGCTGAGGCAGGTCGTGCGCCGCCTTGATACCCTTCGCCGTCTCTTCCGTGTCGTCCGCGAGAGCCTTGTGCTGCGGATAGACGTAGATGTTGAGCCCCGGCAGGCCCAGCGCTTTCGCGCCCGCACGCGCAGCGGCCTCGAAGAAATCGTGGACGAACACGACGGTCGGGAGCCCCGATCGCGTGAAGAAAATTCCGTCGCGCACGGCGCCGGAGGTGCATGACCCTCAGGCGCCGACGCCGACAAGCACGTAATCGGTTTCTTCGAGAATGCGGTTCGCGTCGGCCCGCGGCGCCGGCGCCCATGTGTTCGACTTGTAGATCCGCAGCATGCCCGCCGGCTTCAGCGTTTTCTCGACCTCGGATTCCATTGCCTTCCAGAAGGCGATCGCGGAAACGTGCTGATTGAACACCACCCCGACGCGCTTGCCGATGAGGCTGCCGAGCGCGCGCTGCGGCTTGCTCTCGGGTATGTGCACCTCGCCGACCGGATCGAACAACTCTATGCCCATCGATCGCTCCTATGACGACGGAAAGTCAATGCGGCGGCTGACGGTGAGACCGCCCAGCGTTCCCCAACCCGCGCACAACGCGCAGAAGCCCGCGCCCGAGCCCCAGCCGCCGGTGACCGTGATGACGATGTTGTCCGCGCTGCGCACGAACGGCACCCGCGCATCGTCGTCCGAAGGGTCGACGATATGGCTCCAGTGCATGGGATGCGTCGGCGCAATCGAATGGCGGCGCTTTGCTTCGCGCACCGGGCGCGTCGCAAGCCGCGCGATCTCTTCCTTCACCTGCCGCTTGCTTAAGCCGGCGTCGGCCAGCGCCTGGGCCGTCATCGGGCCCATGACGAGCACCAGATCGCCGCCCGTGATGTTGTTCGAGCCGAGCGTTGCAATCGAATCGGCGAGCAGATACAGCACATCGTCCGCCGTGCCGTAGCCTGAACCGGTCGCCACGGAATACGGTGCCGTGGCCGCCGTGAGGGTTACGACGCTGTCCTGAACTGCGAACCCGCGCTCCACATGCAACGGCTGCCAGGGATTCGCATCGGGATCTTCGGCGACGCAGAAGCTGAAGTATCCCGGGTGTCCGAGCGTCGTCTTGCAGGGCTCTCCAGGATACCCGCCGCCGATGTTCCACAAGATCAGGCGGATCGCCCGACCTATCGCCGCCGCTGCCCGGCATCCGTGGCCGAGCGCGCCTTCCTTCGTGTTGAATGCCAGGCTCTTCACCGCAGGACCGCTGACGATGCACAGCGGCGCGCACGCGTGCGTGGTTGTCTGCACGCCGTTCAGATTGAAGCGCTCTTCGAGCATCGCCTGCACTGCAGCGATGACCGCCGGCACGTACTCCGGCTTGCAGCCCGCCATGGTGCAATTGATCGCGATCTTCTCTACAGTGGCAACGCCGTTGCGCGGGGGAACGATGCCCACCACCTCGGCGGGATCGCGGCGGAGATACTGTAGTATGCGTTCGATGGCGCCGCGCGTAGGCGGGACGACCGGCAGGCCGTCCGTCCAGTTCTGCTGGTAGCAGAATTCGACGGCTGCCTCGAGATCGGCCGCATCGAACACACGCGAAGCGAGCTTCATCTCATCACCCGAACGGGATTCGAACGCAGGCATTCTAGCAGGTGCCGCCGCACCTGCCCGCGAGACCGCGTCGTCACGAGGCGGAACCACCCGCCCCACGTCCCGGTCCCAGATGTCGCACCCGCCGTATCGGCGATGCGCGGAATACGATACCCCTCAAAATTGTTTCTTTGGGGTGTAACCTCGCAGCACGCCCCAGCGAATCTAACAATACCGTCGGACACGAAGGAATCGAAATGCTCATCAGGCGCCCAGGCGATGTAAACCCATCCGATATCACGCCGCGCGCGGTCTACGAAGGCCGGCGCAACTTCCTCAAGGCAGCCGGCTCGGCAGCGATACTGGGGCCTGGCGCGCTAGTGGCCGAATCTTCGAGCGCTGCTGACAAGACGCCCGGTCTGCAAAAACTCGCCAACGTCGCGAAAAGCGGCTTCAGCACGAACGAGCAGCCGACCGCATACAAATATGTGACGGGCTACAACAACTACTACGAGTTCGGCACGGACAAGGGCGACCCGGCGGAACATGCCGGTCGATTGAAGACGCGCCCTTGGACGATCACCGTCGACGGCGAAGTGGCGAAGCCGCGCACGTTCGCGATCGATGACGTCCTGCGTTTCCCGCTCGAGGAGAGGATCTATCGGCTGCGCTGCGTGGAAGCATGGTCCATGGTGGTGCCGTGGATAGGCTTCGAGTTCAATCGGCTCGCCAAGGTGGTCGAGCCCACATCCAAGGCAAAATTCGTCGAATTCGCAACTGCCATGCAGCCCGACACGATGCCCGGGTTGAGGCTGCCGTATCTCGACTGGCCGTACGTCGAAGGACTGCGTATCGACGAAGCAATGCATCCGCTCACCATCCTCGCCGTCGGGCTCTATGGCGAAGTGCTGCCGAATCAGAATGGCGCACCGATCCGTCTGGTCGTGCCGTGGAAATACGGCTTCAAATCCGCAAAATCGATCGTGCACATTCGCTTCGTCGAGAAGCAGCCGAAGACGGCGTGGGAGAAGGCGAATTCGCAGGAGTACGGCTTCTATTCGAACGTGAATCCAACGGTCGACCACCCGCGCTGGACGCAAAAGCGGGAGCGCCGCATTCCGGAGCTGTTCGCGCGACGCGAAACGCAAATGTTCAACGGCTATGCCGATCAGGTCGCGAGCCTCTACGCGGGCATGGATCTGAAGAAGTTCTACTGAGGCTGTGGCGGTGCGCAAACTGAACATGGCGTCGCGCCAAGCCGTCGCGGCGCTCAAAGCGATCGTCTTCGTCGTCGCACTCGTGCCGCTCGTGCGGCTCGCTGCCGGCGTCTTTTATTTCCCGGACTGGCTCGGCGCCAATCCGGCGGAGTACATCACCCGCACGACGGGCGACTGGACGCTGCGCTTCCTGCTCATCACGCTCGCGGTCACGCCGCTGCGCCATTTGACCGGATGGAACTGGCTGCTGCGACTGCGGCGCATGCTCGGCCTGTACGCGTTTTTCTACGCGCTCGTGCACCTGTCGAGCTACGTCGCTTTCGATCACGTGTTCGACGTCGGCGAAATCGTGCGCGATATCGTGAAGCGGCCTTTCATCACCGTCGGTTTCGCTACACTCGTGCTGCTCATCCCGCTCGCTCTCACCTCGACGGACGCGATGGTGCGGCGGCTCGGCGCAAGGCGCTGGCTGATGCTGCACCGGCTCGTATACTTCATTGCGCCGCTCGGCGTGCTGCACTTCTGGTGGATGGTGAAGCGGGACCTTACGGAGCCCGCCATCTACGCCATGATGCTCACGCTGCTGCTCGGCTACCGGGTGTTCAGAAAGACCCGCCAGTTGGCACGCACCGCCGCGGCGTCATGAATAGGACTGGCGTACAATAGACCGCAACGCCGATCTGGAACGACGATACATGTACACTTTTCGGTCATTCGCACTCACCTTCGGCCTGCTCTTCGCGATGCCGTCGGCTGTCCAGGCAGCTTGTGGGCCCCTGCTCGACCATACGCTCGCGACGCTAATGGACAAGCCGCAGACGCTGTGCCAGTACCAGGGCAAAGTGCTGCTCGTGGTCAATACGGCGAGCCACTGCGGGTACACGCCACAGTACGAAGGGCTCGAAGCGCTCTATCGCCGCTACCGCGACAAAGGCCTGGTCGTGCTGGGCTTTCCCTCGAACGATTTCGGCGGCCAGGAGCCGGGTTCTAATCGAGAGATCGCGAGTTTCTGCCAAATCAACTACGGCGTGTCGTTCCCGATGTTCTCCAAGACCGGCGTGACATCGCGCAATGCCAATCCGTTCTACGAGCAGCTTGGCAAGCGCGCCGGCAAGTTCCCGGCGTGGAACTTTCACAAGTATTTGATCGACCGCTCGGGCAACAAGGTTGCATCGTTCGACAGCGCCGTCGAGCCGACCGACCGCAGGCTGGTGGGCGAGATCGAGCGCATGCTGGCTGAGCACTAGTCTGCACAGATTGCATCGCCGCCATGGCAGCGAAGCGCAAATCTTCCAGGAAATCGCCCCGGCGGTGGTCGGGGCGGGTCACGCGCGAAAGCAACGCGCTCGATCTCGAAAGAGACATCTTCAAGCAGAAGGATCCGGTGGCCGTCGCCCGCTCGCTGAAACGCTCGGCGGAAAAAAGCAAACGACGGAAGAGCGCTCCATTTCGATCGGCGATGTCGATGCTGACCTTCTACATCAACCGTGCCGGTGACAACCTCTCGGCCTCCCAAGCGAAGGTACTCGAGCGCGCCAAGAACGAGCTGCGCAAGCTTTACGGCCGACCCATGAAGTAAAACGCGCCGCGAACGATCACGACCAGAACTTGTCGTTCATGTCCCGCAGTCGCTCCACGAGCAAGCGCATCACTTCGAGCGCGAACAGCGGCGTCTGCTGCACCATGATGAGAAATTTATATTCGTCGACCGGTATGAGGCTGCAGTCGGTCTTCGCGACGGCAGTCGCGCTGCGCGGCGCATGATCGATGAGCGCCATCTCACCGACGAGCGAGCCGGCCTGCACGGTGTAAAGCGTTCGGCCGTCCCGACCGACGTCCACCTCGCCGTTCGATATGACGTACATGAAGCGCCCCGGCGCACCCTGAGTGAAGATGGTCGCACCGGCCTTGAACTGCTGGCCGCCATCGCCTTTTTCGAAAAGCTGCCTGAAATCCATGTCATCCCCTGTCGGCAGTGCTTATGTAAGAGCGAGGCACGATACAGGGGCCGTGCCCTCATGACGAAGGCATAGTGCACACTGTTCGGGCAAGTTCTCGGGGCGAAACGTCGATAACGGCGTCTGCCGTCGCGGGCTGCAACGAGGCCGTCAGCGCGCCAACGGCCAGCACGACGAACGTTTGTTCCGTCCGGCTCACCGCCCTGGTTCGGACGATGGACCGGGGAGTATCGCTGATTTTCAGCCGCCCGTCATGAGCCGCCGCAACGCTACGCGGTGGCCCTCACAGTCGGATGAGCTTGTCTATCGTCACCCACACGCGGCGCGGCTCCTGGTGACGAGGCGTATCGTCGAGCTCCACGAGGCAGCCGGAGGCCAGGGTTCCGCTGCCAGGATCCGGATCTTCGCAGTGAACTACGCGCCCGGTCATGCCGTTCACGTCTTCCAGCGTCGGATCGTCGGTGTGGATCCGTACGGCGTCCCCGGGCGAGAGACCCGCGCCTTCCCCTATATTCGCGTCAACCATAGTCGTCTCCACTGTTCATCTTCCATGGCTTAGCGAGAAACTTGCCTGCCGGGCTCCTGCAGCGCGTGGCGTCTGAGCCAATGCGCCGGCCGGACCTCCGCTGAAGGACAGAGTTAGCGCTCTGCTCGGCAGCGACGGCACCGACCGGGGCGCCCGCTCGGTGACGGACAAGCGCCTAGCGGAAGACGGCCTTCAACACCCAGTGCGTCGGCCAATAGACACAAACCGGAAAGCCGAGCATCAGCAGCGCAACATAAGTGCGCGGCTTTACCCACTGCTGCGGCTTGCCGAAGCCGCGCACCCAGTTGACGTTCTC
Organism: Rhodospirillaceae bacterium; assembly: GCA_050260255.1. Lineage (GTDB taxonomy): Bacteria > Pseudomonadota > Gammaproteobacteria > Burkholderiales > SG8-41 > JAQGMV01. The sequence continues at coordinate 17,098 of JBLNBW010000187.1, forward strand.
ATCGCCCGGGCGAAGCACCGCATACGTGAGCGGAAGGACGACCCATGCGACCGCGCTCTGCAACAGCGGCGCGCAAGGGTCGTAGCCGAGCCGGTCGAGCATCCACAGCATCAGAGGCGGCAACACGACATGGAACAGCGACAGCGCCCGCAGGAACAACGGCTTGCGCGGATCGAACATGTAGCCGGCGAGGTCGGTCGCGCGCACCCCGAACAGCAGTCTCGAGAAAAAGCTGACGTTCCAAAGCAGCTCCGGCAGCAATACGGCGACCGCCATCATGCTCACCAGCAGCGGGCTCTCCAGCCATAAGGCTGCACAGGTGCCAAACAGCGCGATATCCGAAAACCAGAGAAAATTGCGCCAACCGTAATGTCTCCAGTACACGGGTACCACCACGGCGACGAACGCGGTATATGCGACCTTGATCCAGAGCTCCATGTCACCGGACATGCTCGGCATCGAGCAATCCACGCAGCCGGTGCGGATAGTCGGTGTAGATGCCGCTGACACCCGCCCGCATGAGTCTTTCCATGCGTTCAGGATCGTTCTCCGTCCAGACGTAAACGTCGCAGCCGGCGCTCCTCACTTCGGCAATCGTTTCACGGTCGAGCTCTCCGCTCAGCGCACCGAAGCCCACCGTATCGTAATCGCCGTAGCAGCCAGGGTTGTAAGCCGACGCGCCCAGGCGTGCGAGATATGCCGCCGGACTTCCGAGTCGCTCAGTCGTCAGGACGGCGGTCCTCACGAGAGGTGAGAGTTTCCGTACTCTCGCAAGCGTCGCATGATCGAAGGACGATATCAGCACCGCGTCATGCATCCCGGATTGAAGCACCTCCCCGACCACCTTCTCCGCCAAATGCGGATAAAAACGCGGAATGAGTTTGAGCTCGATGTGCAATCCGAGCTGCAGTCGTCTGCATGCATCGAGGCACTCACCGAGAAACGGAACCTGAACGCACCCGGACGTGTAATGCGCGACGTCCTCCGGCGGGATGAGCGTGTCTCGCTCTTCGTCGCTCAAGCTCTGCAGCCAGGATGGCCGCTGGGAAACGGGCTTGCTCATTTCCGTGACGAACCAGCTGCCGGCATCGAGACAGCGAATCTCGGCGGCCGAGAGATCGCACACACGCCACGGCATGCGGTCCGGAAAACGCTGGCGCACGTCGGTACAGCGCACGAGGTCGTCGTCGTGCATGACCACGACCTCGCCGTCGGCGCTGAGCTGCACGTCGATTTCCACGGCGTCGGCTCCGAGCTGGGCCGCCTTGTCTATGGCGGCTACCGTATTCTCGGGCGCTACGCCGCGCGCGCCGCGGTGTGCGATGTTGAGCACCGGTCTCCGAGAGATCCGTGGATTGCCGTTATTGAACCATGAAATCGGGCGCTTGCCGCCACGTGCCGCGTTCCACCCGTTCTCCCACGCCCGCCGCCGCTGCACGTCGACGCGCCACCCGCCCAGAGCTCTCCACCGACCGATTATGCGCTGTCCAAACGCGTCACTAAGTGCCCAAACACGCCCGCCATCCATGACGGAACCTCTCGCACTCTGGCTATCCGCATGTCATTTCCGTGACCTTTGTCGCGCTCGCTCACGCATCGGCCGCGTGGCATGCGAATTGCGAAAGCAGCCGCGACACCAAACAGGGGGAATAATGGTGGACGTGGATATTTTCTTTCGCGTGACGGAGACCGGCGCAGCATGGCACTTGTGGCTACGCACCTCGCTGCACACGTACACCTTCAGATCGATGGAGAGCGCACTGCGCTTCGCTTGCGCTCTCCCGTCTGCGCGTGCCCGGGCGATATGCGTCACGGCACAGCGCTCGCTCGAACAAGGTGCGACGCTCATATAGCTTGGGGTTCGCCGTCCCGGGATACCTGTTCGGCATGGCAACTGCAGTACACCGGCAAATCGTTACCGGTTGTTCGTTCTATGGCGAGATCTCTCTGGAAAGGCGCCGTGTCATTCGGGCTCGTGCAAGTGCCCGTGAACCTCTACTCGGCCGTCCGTAGCGAAGACATCAGCTTCGACCTGCTCGACAAGCGCAATTTCGCGCCGATCGGCTACAAGAAAATCAACAAGAAGACCGGCAAGGAAGTGACGAAGGAAGACGTCGTCAAGGGCTACGAATACGAGAAGGGCGAGTACGTCCTCATCACGGACGAGGATTTTCGACAGGCCAATCCGAAAGCGACGCAGACGGTGGAGATCCTCGCGTTCGTAAAGGCCGACAGTCTCGAGCCGTTCTACTTCGATAACCCCTACTATCTGGAGCCGGGCAAGCGCGGCGAGAAAGGATACGTGCTGCTGCGCGACGTCCTGAACGACACCGGCCGCGTCGCCATAGGTCACGTCGTGATACGGACGAAGGAGCATCTCGCCGCGCTGTTCCCCGTCGGTCATATGCTGGTGCTCAATACGCTGCGGTGGCAGAACGAAATCCGCGACAGCAGCGAGCTGGAGATACCCAAGTCGGCCGGCGTGAGCGACAAGGAGCGCCAGATGGCGAAACAGCTCGTCCAAGGGATGGAGCAGGAATGGAAGCCGGACAAGTTCAAGGACACCTATCGGGATGACCTCATGGCGCGGATCAAGGCGCGCATCAAGGCAGGTGAAATCCATAACGTGGCCGAGGAAAACGAGCCGGCCAAAGCGCCGCGCACCGCGCAAGTCATAGACCTCGCGGCCATGTTACGGCGTAGCCTCGAAGACAAAGCCGCGAAGCCGAGCGGCAAGAAGGAAGAACACGCGCCGCGGCGCCAGGCCGCCACCGAGAAGCGGCCGGCAACCAAAAGAGCGAAGTCATCCCATCGCAGACGCGCTGCATAACAACCGATCAGCAGAGGCACGAAGGTGCCTGTCTTGGTGCTGATCGTCGCCTCATGCGTTCGATGGGACGTCCCTGGTGAACGGGTGGCTGCGCAGGCAGCACACCGTTATCGCACGAAGAACCATGACGGCCGCATCCATCTGCCGCCCCACACGTCTACGGCGCCGAAGCGCGTCCGCAGGTCCGTCGCCTGCCGTTGCGTTGCGCACATGCCTCGCGGAGACGTGCGCCTGTTTTTCCGCGTAAAGTTTACCGTTCGGCCGGAATGTGGGTTGCTTCCTGCAGGGCTTCTCGTGCCTCGTGGTCTCGGACAAAGGAGCTCAACATGAAGATTGCCGCAGTGCTCGCGGCCAGCACCCTGCTGTGCCTCGCCAACGCGTTCGCCGCTGGTGCACCGCCAGACGTGCTGAGATCCAAGGGCTGCCTGAACTGCCACGCGGTAGATGCGAAAAGGGTCGGGCCGGCGTTCAAGGACATCGCTGCAAAGTACAACGACAATCAGCACGCTCTCGAGGATCTTTCCGCTAAGCTCAAGAGCGGCAAGGGACATCCGAAGGTCTCGGCCAGCGACGAGGACGTTAAGAGCGCGCTGACCTGGGTGCTCGGTCAAAAGTGATCGAGCCTCCATGACCGCGGATGGGCTGCGGCGACCGGCGCTTTTCGCTTCCGCAGGCCGGCGGCGACGCCTCACCCCTACGTGCTCAAGACGATCTCGCGATAGTCGTCACCCGACGGCACATGGATCCATGTGTCGGCCTCTTCGTCGAGACAGCAGATATGGCCGCTCTGCGAGTGCAGGACGCCGTCGGCAAACCACACGCGCGGCTCGTTGCGGCAAATGTCGCCGTGGGCGCCGCTCGCCGCGACGAGCCTCACCGCCACCGGACCGGCGACGTCCAAGCGGACGAAGTACGCGCCGGCGAACTCCCAATGCCGTTCGCGATGGACGGCGACGGGGTGCGAACCCCCGTTGGCATACATTGCCGCGCCTCGCACGACCAACGTCGCCGCATGAAGCTCGGCGGATGCAGCGAGACCTGTGAACTTGCAGACCAGCATGCCCGCGGCCCAGCAAGGCGAGTGCCACCAGCATCGGCATGATTCAGCGTCACGAACGACGGCTATCGAATTGGTGATGCCACCAGTACGATGCCCCTGTACGCCGGATGGTCACCGGACCCTCATGCAAAAGGCATAGCGTTCCAACTGATTCCGGCTGCCGATCGCGCCGCATGATGCTGCATCGGCGCGCTCATGCTGTTGGCATAGCGGTTGCTTACGGCTCGCGGCGTCACGATTCGCACGGGTGCCCTATGATGGAGAAGCGAAAAGCCCCCCGCGTCATGCTCAACCGCCGCGCTGCGCTGGTCAGGGGTCGCATGAGCTATGCCTGCCTCGTGCAGAATATGAGCGACCGGGGTCTATACGTGGTCTGCGGCAACATGTTCCGGCCCGGTGACGTGCTCACCTTCTACTGGGAGATGCGGGACGGCGACGCCGTCGAAGCGACGGTCCAAGTAAAGCACGCCGACAAGTTCGGCATCGGTGTCGAGATCCGGCAGATGAGCGACCGGTCGATGGCGTCGTATTCCCGTTTGCTCGAAGGAATGCACGCTGCCCCCTCCGGACAGCTCGGCAAGCCACGCGCAGTGGCATAGCAGAAACCCGCCGCCTCGTATCGTGGATCGCTCGCCTGCCGAATATCCCGCATTACCGACCAGCGCTGCCGCATAGGCTTCCATCGACGTCCATTTTTGCCAAGCGCCTGCGCCTGAATCGAATCAGGACGCACTCATGGTGCGAAGCGTCGTGTCGACCGATCCCCCGGTTCGCTTGCTTCTCGCGGATCCTCGGCCCTGTGACAAAGTAACTAGCGGCGAGCAGGGCGATATGCCGATGATGGTTGGCGTCACGGCTTTCCGGGAATTCCCATGTCTGCCGACTTACCCGCGATGCAAGCAAAGACCATCTGGACGTTGTGGCGCGGTCCGTCGGGGTTGTGGCACTGGAAGCGTGCCGACGACCTTCAATCGGACATGGGTTTTGCCGCGCTCGTCGATTGCTTGGAGAACGCTCGAGCCAATGGGTACGAGCCGGGCATGCATCTCCTGCGTATGGAGCCGGGCGGAAGCTCTCCCGTCGGATAGATTTCGCTGACAAAAAGAAGCCGCTCCGAAGAGCGGCCTCTGAACGGGATGCAAATCACGCTGGTCAACAAGAAGCATCGAACCAGCGTGGCAAGGATGCTAGCCAACGCGCTCCCCGAGTTCATCCTCAGTTTGGAGGAGCCGCGATATCCCGCTCATCGACGGCAAGCGGCCGTCACCGCCAGAACCTGTCGTCCATGTGACGCAGCCGCTCGACCAGGAGTCGCATCACCTCCAGCGCGAACACCGGCGTCTGCTGCACCATGACCAGAAATCTGTATTCGTCGACCGGTATCAGCCGGCAATCCGTTTTTGCGACCGCGGATGCGCTGCGCGGACCGTGATCGATCAGCGCCATCTCACCGACCAGCGAGCCGGCCGGCACCGTGTAGATCGTCCGGCCGTTGCGGCCTACGTCGACTTGCCCCGAATCCACGACATACATGAAGCGGCCCTGCGCCCCCTGCACGAAAATCGTCGCCCCGGCCTTGAACGACTGGAATACCGCGTCCTTTTCGAATAGTTGTCTGAAGTCCATTCCCACCCCACTGGATTACGGCATCAGAGTACCCTCATCCGCACGTCCATGACAAACGCATATCGCGGCGCTTCGATGACGATCCCGTCCTCCCGGCCGCCGGACAGGTATTCGTACAGCCACCATCAGCGCTGCCGCACGGGCACCAATTACCCATGGACCAGGTGAGGCCAAGGCCAAGGAATGTCGGAGCCTACTTTCGAAACCAGGCCGACGACTTGCTTGCTCTCCTTCGTGCGCCGCTGCTTTTTCGCTTCGGCGCGCGCGCTTTGAGGCCATATACGAAGGCCGTTCTCCGGGACGTGCTTGTCGCTTTCTGCCTTGCGCCGACCGCAGTTGCGGTTCGACTCCTGCTCGATCCGTGGCTGGGCGACCGGCATACGTACACGGCGCTGATTGTCGCGGTGGCCGTTGCGGGGTGGCTGGTTAGTCTCCGCTGCGGCGTGCTGACCGCGGTCCTCGGATTGCCCGAGGTCGACTTTCTTCTCGTGCATCCACGCTTCGAGCTCGCGATGCCCACTGACGTACACGGCGTCGTAAGCCTCACCGTGTTCGTCGCTTCATGTCTCGCGATTCTATGGCTGGAGTATCGGGCGAAGAAGGCAATCGACGAAGCAACGCGCTTGGCGGAAGCGTTGATGGAAGCCAATCGAAAAAAGGACGAATTTCTCTCGCTTCTGTCGCACGAGCTGCGCAATCCCCTCAATGCGATGGCCGTCGCCTCGCACATGTTCAAACTTCACGCCCAGAAGAACGAGTCGTT
>JBLNBW010000188.1:0-6601 GCA_050260255.1 Rhodospirillaceae bacterium
GTATCCAGCCGGGTAAGGTACGGTAGCCGCCTCACCTGCATGTGCAGCCGTTGCGACCGCGAAGAGCGCGAGCGTTGCCGAGAGTCTCATGATCGCCTCCGGTAGAATGAGAAGACGACACGTTAGCGACCGCCTCGGGGCGCAACAAGCAGGCACCAGAGGGTGCGCTAAGTACTAAACGGTGCAAATCGTGGAAAGGACAGGGCAAAAAAAATCGCGTGAGAGCGCTGCTGCGGCGCGCGCCGGAGCGCTGCGCGTGCACGGCATGGTGGAGGACATCGTCGGCTGCAAATGGTCGCTGTCCGTACTCGCGCTCGTGCGCGAAGGCGTCAGGCGGCCCGGCGCCATGCAAAAGCGCGTGCCCGGCCTTTCGACGAAAGTCTTGAACGAACGGCTGCGCAAGCTGCAGCGCTTCGGAATCGTCGAGAAGCACGCCTATGCGGAAGTTCCACCCCGGGTCGAATACGCGCTCACGGAATTCGGCGAGCGCTTCGCTGCGATCTTGGACGACATCGACCGCGTGCAGCGCTGGCTGGAGACCAGCCGGTGAGACCGCCTACACGTCGAGCAGGTGCTCCCGATAGTACTTGAGCTCGTTTATCGACTCGTAGATGTCGGCGAGCGCCTCGTGCTTGCCCTGCTTCGTGAGGCCCGGCATGATCTGCGGCTTCCAGCGCCGCGCGAGCTCTTTGAGCGTGCTCACGTCGAGATTGCGGTACAGGAAGTACGCTTCCAGTCGCGGCATGTAGCGTGCAAGAAAGCGCCTGTCCTGATGCACCGAGTTGCCGCACATGGGTGAAACGCGCGGCGGCACGTGCTGCTCGAGGAATGCCAGCATGCGATCCTCGGCTTGCGCTTCGGTGAGCGCAGAGGCCTTCACGCGGTCGACGAGGCCGGATTTGCCGTGGGTATTGCGATTCCACTCGTCCATCGCATCGAGCAGCGCATCGACCTGATGCACGACCAGGACCGGCGCTTCGGCAACGGTGTTGAGCTGCCCGTCGGTGACGACGATGGCGATCTCCAGTATGCGTTCCTTCTCGGGATCGAGGCCGCTCATCTCCATGTCTATCCAGATGAGGTTGGCGGGGTCTTGTGCCATAATCAGCTCTGCTTGGTGGAGCCGTATTCTGTCACAGTTTTCCGCGCCGCATGACACCCTTTGCACTGATCTTCCTCGCAGCATTGCTGCTCACGACCGGACTGCGCGTATGGCTGGCCCGCCGCCATCTCGCGCACGTCATTGCGCACCGGGGTGCCGTGCCCGCGCCGTTCGCGCACGACATCAGTCTTGAAGCGCATCAGCATGCCGCCGATTACACCGCAGCCAAGACGCGCTTCGCGATAGCGAACGTGCTGCTCGAAGCAGCGCTCGCCGTGGCATTTACCTTCGGCGGCGGCCTGCAGCTGCTGTACGACGCGGCGGCTGCGCTCGTCGGGCCAGGCATACCGCGCGAGCTCGCCTTCATAGTGTTCGTCATGCTCACCATGACGATAATCGAGCTGCCCTTCTCGATCTACCGCACCTTCGTCATCGAGCAGCGCTACGGCTTCAACAAGATGACGCCGCGTCTTTTCGTCGTGGACCTCGTGAAGAACCTGGTGGTCGGCGCCGTCTTCGGACTCCCGCTTGCGGCGTGCATATTGTGGCTGATGGAACGCAGCGGCGAGCAGTGGTGGCTGTACGCGTGGCTCGTGTGGGTGACGTTCAACGTGCTGCTGCTTGCGATTTACCCGTTGTGGATAGCGCCGCTGTTCAACAAGTTCTCACCGCTGGACGATGCAGAGCTGCGCGAACGGGTGCAGCGCCTGCTCGAGCGCTGCGGCTTCAAGGTGAAAGGCCTGATGGTGATGGACGGCTCGCGCCGCAGCAGCCACGGCAACGCTTACTTCACCGGCTTCGGCAAATCGAAGCGCATCGTGTTCTTCGATACGCTGCTCGCGCGGCTCGAGCCGCCCGAAGTGGAAGCCGTTCTCGCGCACGAGCTCGGCCATTTCCGGCTAAAGCACGTGATGAAGCGTATGGCATGGATATTCGGCGCAAGCCTCGCGTTCATGTGGCTGCTCGATTTCCTCATGCACCAGGCGTGGTTCTACGAGGGGCTTGGCGTGACGACGCAATCGACGGCGATGGCGCTGGTGCTCTTTTTTGTGATCGCCCCGAGCTTCTCCTTTCTTGCGCAGCCCCTCTTGAGCGCCTATTCGCGCAGGCACGAATTCGAAGCGGACCGCTACGCGACCGAGCACGCGTCCGCGCGTGATCTCGTCACCGCGCTGGTGAAGCTCTACAAGGACAACGCGGCGACGCTCACGCCCGATCCCTTGCATTCGGCGTTTTACGATTCGCATCCGCCTGCCTTGCAGCGCATAGAGCGGTTGCAGCAGGCGGCCACGTGACGACCGCATGGAGCAGACATGGAAGCGACACCTATCGACCTCGTCAAAGCGCGCTGCAAGCCGTGCGAAGGCGGCGTAGAGCCGCTGCGCGGCGAAGAGGCGCAGAACCTCCTCAAGCAACTGAGCGGCTGGACGCTGCACGGCGACACGATCAGCAAGACCTACACCTTCAAGAATCATTATCAGGCGGTCGCCTTCGCCAATGCAGTCGCCTGGATCTCTCACCGCGAGGATCACCACCCCGACATGGCGCTGGGATACAACACCGTCCGCGTCGGCTATACCACGCACGCGATACGCGGGCTTTCGGTCAACGACTTCATCTGCGCGGCAAAGGTCGATGCGCTCTTCGATCTGTGAGCCGCACCTCGCTGCACGTCCCCGGCATTGAAAAATAGCGCGCCGGATACGAGACGCCGGAAGGCGGCCTCCGCAGAAACGCGGCGCGGACTCATTACCGCAGCCTACGGCAGGCGCTACAGGGTCGAGCTCGACGGCGGCGCCCTGCTCGATTGCGTGACCCGTGGAAAGACGCGCGATGTCGCATGCGGAGACCGCGTCGCCGTGCGCGCTACCGGCCCGGGACAGGGCGTCATCGAAGAGACCGAACCGCGGACGTCGCTGTTCTATCGCTCCGACCCGTATCGGGAGAAATTCTTCGCCGCGAACGTGACGCAAATCATCATCGTCGTCGCCCCGGTGCCGAGCGTGCATAGGGAGCTGCTCGACCGTTGCCTCGTGGCCGCGGAGCACGAGGGCATCGCCTCGCTCATCGCGCTCAACAAGAGCGATCTGCCGGGCCACGCCGCAGCGAGCGCTGCGCTTGCCGACTACCGTGCGCTCGGGTATCGCGTCGTGAGCCTGAGCGCCAAGCGGGACGTCGACGTGCTAAGGCCCTATCTCAAGGGCAACGTCAGCGTGCTCGTCGGCCAATCGGGCATGGGCAAGAGCACCATCATCAACCGGCTCGTGCCCGACGCAGCGGCACGGGTCGGCGCCCTGTCCGAAGCGCTCGCCTCCGGACGCCACACTACTACGCATGCGGAGCTCTATCACCTCGAGCCGGGCGCCGACGTCATCGATTCGCCGGGTATGCAGGAATTCGGCTTGAGCCATATCGAGCCGCGCGACATCGCTGCAGGTTACCTGGAATTCCGTCCATTGCTGGGACAGTGTCGGTTTCGCGATTGCCTGCATTTGCAGGAGCCGGGCTGCGAAATTACAGCGGCATGCGCGGCCGGCCGTGTTAGCGCACAGCGCGTCGAGTCGTATCGTCGACTCGTGGACGAGCGGCTGAGACAAGCGAAGCTGACGGCGTACTAAAGCTAGAGCAACGCCACGGAACGCAACGTCGCCGCCGCGGTCTATCGTGTGCGGCTGTCCCGCCGCGCGAGGGAGTCGTGTCGTGTTCGATCCGATCTTTCTGTCCCGCCTGCAGTTCGCCTTTCTCATTGCATTTCACTTTCTCCTGCCCGCCTTCACGATAGGTCTCGCCTCCTACATCGCGGTGCTGGAGGGCGCGTACCTCTACACCCGTCGCGAAGAGTATCTACGCATCTCGGCGTTCTGGCTGAAGATTTTTGCGGTGTCGTTCGGCATGGGCGTGGTATCGGGCATCGTCATGCCGTTTCAGTTCGGCACCAACTGGAGCCGCTATGCCGAGATTACGGGCGGCGTCGTGGGACCGCTTATGGGCTACGAAGGACTCATGGCATTTTTCCTCGAAGCGGCATTCCTCGGAATACTGCTCTTCGGCCGGAAGCTCGTGCCGCCATGGGCGCATTTCGGCTCGGCAGTGATCGTCGCCGCAGGTACGCTTTTCTCCGCATTCTGGATACTGGCCGCGAACAGCTGGATGCAGACTCCGGCCGGACACGAGCTGATCGACGGGCGCTTCGTGCCAATGGATTGGATCAAGGTGATTTTCAATCCTTCGTTTCCCTACCGCTTTGCGCACACGGTCATCGCGGTATACCTCACCACCGCATTCACGGTGATTGGAGTGGCTGCGTGGTACCTGCGCCGCGGCCGCCATGCCACCGAGGCGAGGATCATGATGACGATGGGCTTCGCGCTGAGCGCCGTACTCCTCCCGGTGCAGGCGGTGCTCGGCGATCTGCACGGCGTGAACACGCTCGAACATCAGCCGGCGAAGCTCGCTGCGATCGAAGGCATCTGGGAAACCCGCGCCGGACAGCCCGCCGTGCTGTTCGCGATACCGGACGAAGCGCGCGAAGAAAACCATGCCGAGCTCGCGATACCCAAGCTCGGCAGCCTGTACTTAACGCACGACTGGAATGGTGAAGTGCGCGGCCTGAAAGCCTTCGCACGCGACGACCGGCCGCCCGTGCAGCCGGTCTTCTTTGCTTTCCGCATCATGGTGGCATGCTGGGCGACGATGCTCGCATTGACCATCGCTGCGGGCTGGCTCGCATGGCGACAGCGGCTGTATGACGCACCAGGCTTTCTGCGCCTGCTGCCATTCGGCATCCCGCTGGGTTACATCGCCGTGACAGCGGGCTGGATCACGACGGAGGTGGGCCGGCAGCCTTGGGTCGTGTACGGCCATCTGCGCACTGCCGATGCGGTGAGCCCGATCCTCAGTGGCAACGACGTGCTGCTGTCTTTTACCGTGTACGTCGTCGTGTACGCGATTATTTTCGGCTCGGGACTGTATTACCTGGTGCGCATCGTTCAGCGCGGCATTCCGCAGGCGCCGCATGGCGCGGCCGCGCCCGCGCACACCGAACGGCCAGCGCGTCCGCTCTCGGGCGCGACCAGTCCTGCGAGGTCCGCGTGACGCTGGATCTCGTACCGCTGTGGACCGCCATACTCGCGCTGAGCGTGTTCATGTACGTGCTGCTCGATGGCTTCGATCTCGGCGTCGGCATACTCTTTCCGTTCGCGCCCGACGACGACGCCCGCGAGCTGATGATCGCGAGCGTCGCGCCCATCTGGGACGGCAACGAAACTTGGCTCGTCATGGGCGGCATCGGTATGTTCACCGCGTTTCCCACGGCCTTCGCGATCATTTTTCCCGCGCTGTATTTTCCGGTGCTCGCCATGCTGCTCGGCCTGCTGTTCCGCGGCGTCGCGTTCGAGTTCCGCGCGACGGCGCGAACGAGCCGCAAACACTGGGACCGTGCGTTCTTCTGGGGATCGCTGATCGCCACCTTCGCGCAGGGCTGCGTGCTGGGCAAGTACGTGCTCGGCTTCGACGTCGCGCAGGGCGGTCAGTATCGCGGCACGGTGTGGGACTGGATCCATCCCTTCGTGCTCGCAACCGGTGTAGGGCTCATAGCAGGTTATGTGCTGCTCGGCGCCACCTGGCTCGTGATGAAAACGGAAGGGCCGGTGCACGAATGGTCGCGACGCATGGCCCGCGTCGCGCTCTTCGGCGTGCTCGCTTTCATAGGCCTCGTGAGCATCTGGACGCCGCTGCTGCACGAGCGCATTGCCGAGCGCTGGTTCTCGTGGCCCAACCTCGCCTATCTCGCGCCGCTGCCGATTGCGACCGTGCTGCTCGCCGCTGCGCTGTGGCGCGCGTTGGAACGCCGGCGCGATACGTGGCCGTTCTTCGCCGCCATGGGCCTGTTCCTCGCGTGCTATCTCGGCCTTGCCATCAGCCTCTTCCCGTACATCGTTCCGCACACGCTCACGTTATGGGAAGCGGCTGCGCCGCCGCGCACGCAGGCATTCCTCCTCGTCGGAACGCTGTTCCTGATTCCCATCATCTTCATGTACACCGGATGGTCTTACTGGGTATTCCGCGGCAAGGTGCGCGCGGACACGGGATACCACTAGCAGGCGAACAACGCGAAGACGCGCTCACCCGAGCGAGTGCGCGACGGTGACGAGGAAAACGAGAAATACCCACAGCACGAGCGCGCGCCAGATGAGACCGACCGCGCTTTGCATATAGTCGGCGTCCGCGTCGTCGCCTATGCCGAGCTCGGCGCGCAATTCCAAGCCGTCGTACTGGTGCAAGGCATCTCCCAGCCGCACGCCGAGCGCGCCGCCGCCGCTCGCGAGTATCACGTCCTGCGCCTTCGCCGCCCACGAGCGCGCCTGCGTGCGCCAGCAATATACCGCGTCCTCGAAATTGCCAACGATGGCGAAACTCGCAGCAGTCAGCCGTGCGGGCAGCCAGTCGAGCCAGAAGAACGAGCGCCGTGCGAAGCGACCGAATTCGCCGAACTCCGGA
>JBLNBW010000189.1:0-5752 GCA_050260255.1 Rhodospirillaceae bacterium
AAAATCGTGACAGCGCAGCATGCGCTTCATTATGTTAGGGACTCTTAGGCGCGGATGCCGCTTGTCGTGCAGGCTGCACTCCACGACGTGGAATTACACTGCGCACATGACCGAGGCTGCCGTGCCGACAGCCTCGACTTGTGCTGCTGCGTACTTGGTTACAACCGACGGCGTGCCCAGCCGCCGAAAGTCAACAGCCCGGTCGCGAGCAGTAGCATAGTGCCGGGCTCGGGTATGGGCGGTGCGCCGGCCAATGCCACCGAGATATTGTCCAGTCCGTTCGTATTGTCGCTGACCGGGTCGGCGTTCATGAATGCCAGCGTGGTGGTCGTTCCGGACGCCGTAAATTGAAGTGTGAACGGCAACCAGGTCTGTGTCGTGGCGGTGCCGCTCGCGTTGATCGCTGAACCGATCGAAACGCCGTTCGCCAGCACGTTGACCGTGCTCGATGTGCCGAAGCCGGCCGCTGCGTTAACGACATTGCCGACCCAGAAGCTCACGTTGTAGACGGAGCCGGGCAAGGTTGCGATCGACTGTTGAACGCCCTCGGTGCTGTTGGCGTTCAAGCCGGTAAGGTCGAGCCATTGCGAGCCGCTTTGCGCGGGGAACGTAATACCGGATTGTGTAAAAGTGCCCGACACAATCGCGACCTGCGGGCCAACCACCGTCCACCCCGTGATCGCGCTGCTGCCGGAGTTGAACAGCGTAAAGCTGCCAGCGGGCACGACCGGTGTCTCGAAGCTGCCATTCGTCACCTGGGCAGTTGCCGGTATCGGAGCGAGCAGTGCTGCAGCAAGGGCAGTGACGCCATGACGCCAGTATGAGCTCATAGACAGACCTTTCGTTCTCGGGGTTGAACACCAGGCGCACACTCGATACCGTCGTATGAGGGCGGCAGTGCGAGCAAGCGTGCATCAGGAAGACAAGCCATGGCTGGCTCCTGCGACCGGCGGACAGCGAGCGCTGCCCGTGCAAGCCGGTGCAGCGGGGGCGCGTGCAACGCCGATGCCTGTGACATAAGGTCCTTGGCGTGCGAAACAATCGGAAAGGAGATCAGCACACTGCGGTGCACACTTGAGAGGTATACGCAGATCGCGGACGCGGTAAAAGACGACGGCGCGCGACCTTTTTTACACCGGGTAGGACGTCAAGCGAGGCCGAAAAAAAAGCCCGTGCACATGCACGATGCGCACACCTTAACGGCGCAGCGCAATTCCGCTACAGTCCAAATCCGCCGCACGTGTCACGTCCACACCATGAGGGAGCCCGCTTCCATGACTGCGCCGTCCGAATCCGCGAAAGAATCCCCGTTTCTCCTCGAGAAGGACGTCGACGTGCCGATGCGCGACGGTGCCAAGCTGAAAGCCGACGTGTTCCGTCCCAAGGAGGCCGGCCGGTATCCCGCGATACTGAATCTCGGGCCGTATCAGAAAGACAAGCTGTGGGTGCCGCCGCCGAATCTGGAGGAGAAGCGCAACCCGTACATGAACTGGGAGACGATCAACCCGGAGTGGTGGGTGCCGCAAGGTTATGCCGCCGTGCGCGTCGATGCGCGAGGGACGGGCCGTTCGCCCGGTCAGTACGATCCATGGTCGTTCGCGGAGTCCATCGATTTCTACGACGCGATCGAATGGGCGGCCGCGCAACCATGGTGCAATGGCAACGTCGGTCTCTGCGGCATTTCGTATTACGCGATCAATCAGTGGTTCGTCGCGAATCACAATCCGCCATCGCTGAAAGCGATCATTCCGTGGGAGGGCTTCGCGGATCTATATCGGGATGGTGTGTTTCACGGCGGCATCCTGTCGCTCTTCATGCCGAACTGGTACGTGGCGCATCTCATGCATCACACCGTAGGACGTGCGTCGCGTATCCATCCCGACGGCTGGCAGAAAAACACGCTCCATTTCTGGCTATCCAACAGCCTGGACAGCGGTGCATTTCGCGGCTCGCAGGCCGACTGGGAGAAGATCGAGGTGCCGTTCTTTTCGGTCGGCAACTGGACGGGCTTCGGGCTCCACCTGCGCGGCAATACCGAGGCCTACATGCTTTCGAAATCCCCGCACAAGAAGTTGCGCATGCACACGGGCAGCCACGTGCATCCGTTCTATACGGAGGAAGGGCGGCGCGACCAGCTGCGCTTTTTCGACCACTGGCTGAAGGGCATCGACAACGGCGTGATGCAGGAGCCGCCGGTGAAGCTCGCGATACGCCACGGCGCGGACAAGTTCGAGTGGCGCTACGAGAACGAATGGCCGCTCGCGCGGACACAGTGGACCCGGCTTTATTTCGACCTCTCCGATCCGGCGCCAGCGGGCGCGCCGCAAACCGGCAAGCTCGTCAGCAGCAACCCGGCGAAGACCTCGTCCTCGACGTACCCGGCGACCGGCCTTGGAACGATGGGTTCGACTTCCGCGGCCTCGGCGCAGGTCATGGGCGGCGGCATCAAGCCGGGGATGGGTGTCGCGCTCGAGACGGCGCCGCTCTCCGAAGATCTGGAAGTGACCGGTCCCCTGGCCGCGGTGTTGTGGGTGTCGAGCTCCACCGAAGACATGGATTTGTTTCTCACGCTGCGCAACTTCGACCCGGATGGCGACGAAGTTCTGGAGACCGGGCAGCAGGGCACGCCGGTGCCGGTGGCGAAAGGCTGGCTGCGCGTGTCGCATCGCGAGCTCGACCCCGCCCGCTCGTTGCCTTATCGGCCTTACCACAAGCATCAGCGGCGCCTCTATCTCGAGCCCGGGGAAATCGTCGAGGTCCATGTCGAGATCTGGCCGACGTCGATGGTATTCAAGAAGGGGCACCGGATACGGCTCGACGTGCAGCCTCGCGACGGTTTCGGCAGCCAGTCGTACATGCATTACCACGCGGACTACAACGCCGGCACCAACACGCTATACGCCGGCGGCGAGCGCGAGTCGTATTTGTTGCTGCCGGTGATACCGGCAAAAACGGCGTGATGCCGCAGCGGCTTCAAGCGCGACTATCGCAGCGACGGCGTCGCCCGACTTCGCGGGCGGGTGAGGGCGGCTGCTACCATGCTGCGCTGCCCGACTCTTTACGCATTAATGCGGCGTAAGATGCCGTTACTGTCGGCACAAACAAGGAGGAGATCAATGAAGGTCATGCCAATGGCGGTCGCGGTCCTCGTCGCGGCGTTCGCGGCGGTGCCGTATCAGGCTGCCGCGCAAGCCGACTACCCGACTCAGCAGATTCGTATCATCTGCCCGTTTCCCGCCGGTGGCGGTACCGACCTCACCGCGCGCATGCTGGGCGAGCAGTTGCAGAAGGCTTTCGGGCAGTCGGTGGTCGTAGACAACCGCACCGGCGCGAGCGGCATGATAGGCACCGAAGCGGCGGCGAGAGCACGTCCCGATGGCCATACGCTGCTCGTCGCGTCGGGTGAGATCGCACTCAATCCGCACCTGTACCCGAAGATCGCCTACGACTGGGACCGCGACCTCCAGCCCATCACATTGCTCGTCAAGGTGGCCAACGTGCTGGCGGTGAATGCCGACGTGCCGGTGAAATCCGTCGCCGAATTGATTGCCTACGCGAAGCGGCATCCGAACCTCACGTTCTCGTCGAGCGGCGTCGGCAACCCGCAGCAGCTCACCGGCGAGCTGTTCAACAAGCTCGCTGGGATAAACGTGAGGCATGTGCCGTACAAAGGCGCCGCACCGCAGCTCGCCGCCGTGGCGGGCAAGGAAGTGACGATGACTTACGTGAGCATAGGCGCGGCCAAGCCGTTCATTGACAGCGGCCGCATCCGCGCCATCGGCGTCACGTCGTTGTCGCGCGTGTCCGCGTTGCCCGATGTGCCGGCGATCGCCGAGTATCCGCCGCTTGCCGGGTTCGAGCTCGTGAACTTCTTCGGCCTGTTCGGACCGGCCGGCTTGCCCGACACCGTGCTGCGCCGCGTGCACGGTGCGGCCGTCAAAGCGATCCAGATGCCCGACGTCGCGGCCAAATTCAAGGGGATGGGGTTCGAACCGGCGCCCAATGCGCCCGAGGAGTTCCGGCAATTCATACGCGGCGAGTCGGCGAAGTTCGCGCAAATCATCCGGGACGCCGGGGTGAAGCTCTCGGAATGAAGAACGCCCTGCCTTGCGTATTACGTGGGCTCGCACGTCAGACGGTCACAAAACGATGGCACTGACAACGAAGTGTTGCCAGCGTCCAAAGCGTGCGCGATTGCCACGGCGATGGCCGGGCATCACCTCCGGCTGGTGAGGTATTCCAGGTTGACGCAGTTCTGGAGCTTGCCGTCGCGCAGATAGAAGTACGCGGTCTCGATGGACTTGCGCGCGAGATCGACGAACGAGGCCGGGCTGTAGAAGCCGGAGTGCGGATTGAGGAGCATGCGGCCGCGTATCCACGGTTCGTTTGCCTGCCATGCTGCGACGAGCGGGTCGGGATTCGTGGCGGCGGGCTCGCGGGGCAATACGTCCAAGCCTACTGCCCCGATCTTGCCACTCCTCAATCCGTCCAGCAATGCCGCCGTATCGCAGATCGGGCCGCGCGCGGTGTTGATGACGTAAGCGCCGGGCTTCATGGCGGCGACTGCCGATGCGTCTATCATGGCGCGTGTTTCGTTGGTGAGCGGCGTGTGTATGCTCACGACGTCCGCAAGGCCGAGCAGTTCATCGAGCGACGCAGCGCGCCTGAAGCCAAACGAGAGTTCCGTGCCGTTTGGCAGGAACGGGTCATAGAAGGCGACCTCCATGCCGAAAGCCCGCGCGCGCAGCGCAGCCGCAGTGCCGATGCGGCCCAAGCCGATGACCCCGAAGCATGCGCCACGCAAGCGCCGTCCGGTGACATTGTGGTACGGTGACCAGCCTGTGCTGAGATCGGCGCGCAACGCTGCATCGAGCGCCGCTACGCCGCGCGCAAAAGTCAGCATCATGGCGATGGCCGTGTCCGCGACTTCCGTCGTGCCGTAGTCGGGCACGTTGCAGACCGGTATGCCGGCCTTGCCGCACGCTTCGAGATCGACGCTGTCGTATCCGACGCCATGGCGTACCACGATGCGCGCACGCTTGAGATGCGACACGACCATTGCGTTAATGGGCACGCGCGACACCACGACGGCGTCGCACGTTTCCCATGCATCGAGGTCGATCGCTTCGAATGTCGTCTTGCGCGGGTTGAGAAGGATCACATCGGGACCGACGACTTCCCGCTCGTGTGCGAGATCGTCGGTGCGGGCATCGGGGAAAAGTATGGTGAGCGGCATGACCACAGTGTAACGCCGGCGCGATTTCACGTGAAATGCGCGGGAGAATCGGCCCCGCAGGCCATGGCGCGAAGCATTGCACGAATCATCGGCTCGTCAAGTCTTGTCCGGACATGAACACGTTCTGTATCATGCGCCTCATAGCACGGACGCTTGCTGCGGAATCCGTGTGATCATTTTCATCGAGAGCGCAAAGCTCGTGACGCGAGTGCGCGCTCCTCTGTCCTGTACTTCACCTCGAATGAAAGGCGCCGTGCGGCGCATCGGTGGATAAGCTATGGACGTGCTTACGCCCGGCCTCGATCTGGCGCGCTATTTGACCGGCATCGCGCACGCGTCCGAGCGCGTGCTGCTTCTCGACTACGACGGGACGCTTGCGCCGTTCCGGATAAGACCGCAGCTCGCGAAGCCTTATCCACGCGTGCGGGAGGCGCTGAACGCCATTCTCGGCGCTGGCGGAACACGGGTCATCATCACCAGCGGACGCCGTGCCGCGGATCTGGCGCCGCTGTTGCC
>JBLNBW010000190.1:0-51579 GCA_050260255.1 Rhodospirillaceae bacterium
CGTCGCAAGCCCCATCGTCATGTGGCTCGGCGTCTCGCGAGACGATCTGGTGAAGCCGGAGAAGAAGGCCGGCCCCGAAGCGGTCGTATAGGCGGCGCCGTCCCGTGGAGCTCATCTCGACCTTCGTCGATGTTGTCCTGCACCTCGACGTGCACCTGCAGTGGCTGGTGTCGAACTATGGGGAATGGATCTATCTCGTCCTGTTCCTCATCATCTTCTGCGAGACAGGGCTGGTCGTCATGCCGTTCCTTCCCGGCGACTCGCTGCTATTCGTGGCAGGCGCCGTCGCCGCCGGCGGCGGGATGTACGTTCATGCGCTGTTTGCCGTGCTGGTCGCCGCATCCTTCTCGGGTGACAACACCAACTACTGGATAGGCCGCTTTCTCGGGCCCAAGGTCTTCCGGAATGATCGCTCGCGGCTGCTCGATCCGCGCCATTTACAGCGCACGCAGGACTTCTACGAGCGACACGGCGGCAAGACGATCGTCATCGCACGCTTCCTGCCCATCGTGCGCACCTTCGCGCCGTTCGTGGCCGGCATAGGGCGCATGCGTTACGACCGGTTCCTCGCGTACAGCTTCGCAGGAAGCGTGACGTGGATAGGCTCGCTCACGTATGCCGGCTACTTCTTCGGCAACATTCCGTTCATCAAGAAGAATCTCTCGCTCGTGATCGTGGCGATCGTGCTGATCTCGATCATGCCGGGGATCATAGAGTTTCTGCGCGCGCGCTTTGCCAAGGCGCGCACAGTGACTAGTGACTAGTGACTGGTGGTGTGGGGGTCTGCGGTGTGCGGCTTCCCGCCTCGCGCGCTTC
The DNA here is from genome assembly GCA_050260255.1 of Rhodospirillaceae bacterium. Classification (GTDB taxonomy): domain Bacteria; phylum Pseudomonadota; class Gammaproteobacteria; order Burkholderiales; family SG8-41; genus JAQGMV01. Next base: position 817 of record JBLNBW010000190.1, read on the forward strand.
TTCAGATTTCCCGCGCGAGCTTGGCCGCGATGCCGACATACGTCGCGGGCGTGAGAGCGAGCAGGCGTTTTTTCTCGGACTCGGGTATGCCTTGCAATTGCTCGATGAAACGGTGGAGCGATTCGCGATTCATCCCGCCCTTGCCGCGCGTGAGGTCCTTCAGCTGCTCGTATGCGCCTGAAACGCCGTAGCGGCGCATCACCGTCTGTATCGGTTCGGCCAGCACTTCCCAGTTTTCCTCGAGGTCCTTCGCGAGCCGCGCCGGGTCGGCTTGCAGCTTGTCGAGCCCTTTGAGGCACGAGTCGTACGCCAGCAGCGTGTGACCGAGCGCGACCCCCATGTTGCGCAACACGGTGGAGTCGGTGAGATCGCGCTGCCAGCGCGAGATCGGCAGCTTTTCGCTCATGTGGCGGAGCACGGCGTTCGCGAGGCCGAGATTGCCTTCGGAATTCTCGAAGTCGATCGGATTCACCTTGTGCGGCATGGTCGACGATCCGATTTCGCCGGCCTTGAGCTTCTGCCTGAAGTAGCCGAGCGAGATGTATCCCCACACATCGCGATCGAGGTCGATCAGCACGGTGTTGATACGGGCGTACGCGTCGAAGATTTCCGCGATGCCGTCGTGCGGCTCGATCTGTATGGTATAGCGGTTGAATTCGAGCCCCAGCCGCTCGACGAAGGAGCGCGCGAATTTCTCCCAGTCGAAATCCGGGTACGCCGCAAGGTGGGCGTTGTAGTTGCCTACCGCGCCGTTGATCTTCCCAGGCAGGCGCACGGCCGCAAGCCGTGCCCGCCCCCGGCGCAGGCGATGCACAAAAACGGCGATCTCCTTGCCGAGCGTCGTCGGCGAGGCCGGCTGCCCATGCGTGTGCGCGAGCATCGGCAGTTCCGCGAGGTCGTGGGCAATGCCTGCGAGCTTCGCGATGACTTGGTCGAGGGCCGGCAGCATCACTTCTTCGCGCGAGCGCTGCAGCATCAGCGCGTGCGAGAGGTTGTTGATGTCCTCGGAAGTGCAGGCAAAGTGGATGAACTCCGAGACACGGTCGATCTCGGCATTGCCCGCGAGCCGCTCTTTCAGGAAGTATTCGATCGCCTTGACGTCGTGGTTGGTGCGCGCTTCGATCGCCTTGATCGCCTCTGCGTCGCTCGGCGAGAAGTTCCTCGCGAGCGCGTCCAGCGCCGATACGGTCTGCGGGCTGAATGCCGCAACCTCGGCGATGGCGGGCTCGGCGGCGAGCGCCTTGAGCCACTCGATCTCGATCAGGAGGCGGAAGCGGATCAGCGCGTACTCGCTGAAGAGAGGGCGCAGCGCTTCCACTTTGCCGTGATAACGGCCGTCGAGCGGCGACAGGGCGGTGAGTGCAGAAAGAGTCATGGCGGTGGAAGTGCGTCGAGGACTCGCGGAATTTACCATATGGACGCACCGTGCTCCACCGTGATGCTCGGTCCGATACAATCGGGATCGCCTCGATATCAACCAGGGACCGCATCATGACGACTGCCAGCACGCGCCTTGCCCAATTCGCACTCGGGCTCCGTTACGAAGACATTCCTGCGCACGTGATAGAGCGCGCGAAGGTCTCGCTCATCGATACGGTCGCGACGTCGAGCTTCGGTGCGCATCTGCCATGGAGCCGCATGGTTTCGGCATACGCGCAGCAGAACAGCGCGCCCGGCCAGGCTCGCATACTGGGCACCAAGCTGCGCGTGCGTGCGCCGTTCGCTGCGCTGGCAAACGGCGCGCAGGCCCACGCCTTCGAGCTCGACAGCCTGTGTCAGCCGAGCGTCGGCGTGCACCCCGGCGCATCGCTTACCGCACCGGCGCTCGCGATGGGACAGGAGCTCGGCGCCTCGGGCAAGGATGTGATCACCGCATTCGTTGCGGGATTCGAAGTGATGTACCGCATCGGGGACGCGGCTCGCCATACCAGCGAGCATCTGGGTTTCCATGCGCCGGGATTGACCGGGGTGTTCGGCGCCGTCATCGTGGCGGGGCGTCTCCTGGGCCTCGATGTTCAGCGCATGGCGCACGCACTCGGCATCGGCGGTTCGATGTGCTCCGGCCTGCTCGAGTTTTCAAAATCCGGCGGCGGCATGGTGAAGCGGCTGCATCTGGGGCGCGCCGCGGAAGGGGGCCTGCTCGCGGCGTCACTTGCTCGCGACGGCTTCACGGGCCCGGGACAGGTGATGGAAGGCAAGTTCGGCTTTCTCAACGTGTTTGCCCGCGACACCGATCCGCCGCGCCTGACTGCCGGCCTGGGCGAGGTGTGGCACACCGAGAAAGCCATGCTCAAGCGCTACGCATGCCATATCACGGCTCACGTTCCCGTCACGGCTGCGCTGGAACTCAAGGCGAAGCACAAATTCACCAGCGCCGATGTCGCGCAAGTCACCGTTGCGGGGCAGGACAAGATGGTGAGCCATCACAACATCACCGAGCCTGAAGATATCGCGATGGCGCAGTACAGCACGCCATTCTGCGTCGCGATGGCGCTGCATCGCGATCCGCTCGACCCGCGCGCATTCAACGAAGCCAACCTCAACGATGCAGCCATACGCGAGACCTGCCGCAACACGCGTGTGGTCAAGATGCCGGAAGCCGAGCAGAAGAACCGGTTCTCCAGCCGCGTGACCGTGAAGCTCAAGGACGGGCGCGAGCTCGAGCTCACGGCTCACGACTTCGAAGGCATGCCGCACCGTCCGCTGACGAAGGACGGGCTGGGGGCAAAGTTCAAGCGCCTCACCGCCGACATACCGGACATGGACGCCGACCGGTTGCTTGGCCGTCTGCACGGTATCGAGCAAGTGGGCGATCTGCGCGCGCTGCTCGATTGACGCGCCAGGCGATGGCCCAGCATCAGGGAGCGCTCGCCTGGGCGCTGCTGCTGGCGCTGGTCGCCATGTGGGGCTCGTCGTTTCTGTTCAACAAGCTCGGGGTGGCGACCGTTCCGCCGGGCACGCTGGTGGCCGGACGACTCGGGATAGGCGCATTGATACTCATCGCCGTCATGCGCTGGCGGCAGCTGTCCTTTCCGCCGCCCGGCCGGATATGGATGCGCTATCTTGCCCTCGGCCTCGTGGGCAACGCGATTCCGTTCTATCTCATCACTTGGGGACAGCGCGTGGTCGATAGCGCGCTCGCCGGGATATTGATGGCCGTCATGCCGCTGGCAACCCTGGTGCTCGCGCATTTGCTCGTCGACGGCGAGCGTATGAGTCCCGGGCGCGTGATCGGGTTCCTGATGGGTTTCGCCGGTATCGTGGTGCTCATGACGGGGCAAGGCGCTACGGAGCGCGCTGCGATGGACATCGTCTATCCGCTCGCCGTACTGTGCGGGGCGCTGTGTTATGCAGCGAACAGCGTCATGACGCGGCTGCTCGCACGTGGAGACGTGATCGTCGCCTCGGCCGGCACGCTGCTCGTCGCAGCCTTGGTCGCCGTGCCGGTCGCGCTGTATATAGACCGGCCGTGGACCCTCGATCCGAGCGCTTCCTCCGTAGCGGCCATCGTATGGCTGGGTGTGGGTCCGACCGCAGTGGCGACGCTGTGCTATTTCCGGTTGATCGGGCTCGCGGGGCCGACGTTCATGTCCATCGTCAATTACTTAAGCCCGCCGGTGGCCGTGCTGCTCGGCGTGTTCATATTGGGCGAATCGCCGCATTACAGCGCGTACGCAGGTCTCGTCCTCATACTTACCGGCATAGCAATCAGTCAGTTACGCCGGACGTGACCGGGCCCGGCCCGTCTTTTGCGAGTCCTTCCATGCGGGGATTCCAAGCGCTTGCAACTCGCGCCGGCCGTCCCCATCTTCATCAACGAGCGGTAATAACGGACCGATGCAGGACGGGCACACGATGAACGTCATCTACAACAGCGACAACTACTACGTGGTCGAATATCCCTCCGAGCGAGGGTACGAGCTGGTGGACAAGCAGACGGCCCGCGGCACGTTCCTGCACGGCGACGCCGCCGACAGGTTCGCGCAGTCGATGAAGGACGCCGTCGCGGAGGACGCGTCGGCTGAGCACGTCGACGAATTCCTGGACGGGTTGAACGTTCTGTTCACGCTTCCCGTCGTCTACCACTGATCGGTCGCTAGGCATATGACGCGGGCGTAGCGAGGCGTATGACATTCGCTTTGCGGTCCGCGCGATCGAGATAGCGGGTCAGCATGCGGTAGATGTGGAGATCGAACTGCGGCTCGCGCGATGCGGCAGCCAGCTCGTGCACTTCCCCTTCCGTGCGCGCCGCTCCGAGATAGCACCATCGGTCGACGACGTGCAGCTCGCACTGGTCGGCGTCCTGTTCGCGTATGGCGATAGGGCCCGCATAGGGCCAGTGCGCGACCCGCAAGCGGGAGAGAGCCTGCGCAAGCCGCACGGCATGTTTCGCGCCCGATTCTTCGCCTACGCACATTCCGCGGCAACGCTTGGACAGCCTGGCGTAGCATGGCCCTTCCGTTCTTTCCAGACCGATTGCAACGAAGCACAGCTCGTGTGCCAACGCGAGCTCGCGCAGCGCCTGGTTCGCCGATGCGCGCGAGCGGAAGAGTCCGTAGAGATGGGCGCAATCCCCCGCCGGTAACCGGCCGACTGGTACGAGCTCGGGCGCGATGTCGGGCGTTTCGGGCATCCAGCGCCATGCGCACGTCGCGCCCTCGTCGCGGCCAATGCCGTTATGCAGGGGCGACAGCGCATGCACCAGACGCGATTCGCGGATGAGCGCTCCCAACTCCCCGGCGGTGCGCGTCCAGTCGACGCGCTTTACGTCCATATGCTTGCGCCGCTCGCCGGAGAGACGCGATGCGATGCTGGTGCGCAGGTTATTGCCCCGGCCCACGTACAGCGGGATGTCGTTCTCGCCGTACACGGTGTAGACCCCGGGTGCTTCCGGGATGTCATCCGTCAGCACATCGGGCAGCAGGATCGGCGAGGGCGGCGACTTGAGGATTTTTGCTATGGCGGCCGACACGGTCTCTGCGCCACGTTCTTCCAGCCACGTTTGCGCGAGGTCCCACAGGACACGCGCATCGCCGAGCGCACGATGGCGGGCGCTGCACGTCAGGCCATGCCGTTCCATGAGAGCGTCAAGATTGTGCCGGCGATGCTCGGGATATAGCCGGCGCGACAGCCTCACCGTGCACAGCACCGATGCCTCGAACTTCCGTCCAACGCGGTTGAATTCGCTTTTCAGGAATCCGTAGTCGAAGCGGGCGTTGTGGGCGGCCAGCACTTTGCCTTCCAGGCGCTGGGCGAGTCCCGGGGCGACCGCTTCGAATGCCGGCGCATCGGCCACCATGTCGTCGGTGATGCCGGTGAGCGCCTGGATGACGGGAGGTATCGGAACGCCCGGATTGATCAGCGTGGACCACTCGCCGACGACGCGGCCGCTCGAGACTTCGACGAAGCCGATTTCGGTGATGCGATCCCGCGCAGCGGCTGCGCCGGTCGTTTCCAGATCGAGAAAGACGAAATGCCGATCCAGCACGCGCGGCGCCCGACCGTCATTCGCGGTAGCCGATGGCTCGCGAGATGCGATCGGCCGCCTGGCGCACCTGTGTGGCCCAGCTTTTGTTAAGGCGGTCCGAAGGCGCGGAGACGGACAGACCGGCCACCAGCCGTCCTTCGTCGTTGTAGATGCCGGCGCCTATGCAGGAGACGCCTTTTTCCGCCTCTTCTTCGTCGTACGCGTAGCCGCGCTGGCGCACGAGATCGAGGTCGCGCTGCAGGCTTTCGAGATCGGTGTACGTGTTGTCCGTGTAGCGCGAGAGGCCGCTGCGCTGGGCGTACGCGGCGACGTTCTGGGGATCGTCCGCCGCGAGAAAGACCTTGCCCACAGCGGTGATGTGCAGCGGCGCGCGCGCGCCGATGATTTGCACGACGCGCATCATCGAGTTCCCAGCCGCCGTCCGCTCGATGTAAACGACCTCGTCGTCGCGACGCACGCTCAAATTCACCGTTTCTCCCAGCTCCTGGTGGAGCTGCTGCATATAGGGCAGCGCTTCCTGCCGGACGCTGATGCGCGACTTCACCAGCGTGCCGAGCTCGAGCAGGCGTATGCCCAGCCGATATGTGCCCGGCTCTATGCGGTCGACCAGGCGGTTTTCCACCATCACGCCGAGGATGCGGTGGGCCGTGGAGGGATGCAGCGACGTCTCGGTGGCGAGCTGCTTGAGATTCACCGGGTTCGGATGCCGCGAGAGGGCGTCGAGCAGGTTCATCATGCGCGAGATGACCTGTATGGACGACTTGGCTTCAGGGTTCGCCACGGGAATCCACGTGAATGAGAAAACGGCGCCGATTTTATATGATGAAATTTCATGCGACAACAGAGTAACGGGCCGAGGGACCGATCTTGATAAACTACCGTCATGCGCACTGCACCGATGCGGGACCGCAGCCGGCGCGCCTCGGAAACCGGGGCGTCGGCCGCCGGACCCAAGAATTACATCACTCCCAACGGTTACGCACGGATCAAGGCGGAGCTTACCCGGCTGCTGGACGTCGAGCGGCCGGAGCTTGTGAAGGTGGTTGCCTGGGCGGCCTCCAACGGCGACCGCTCGGAGAACGGGGACTATCTCTACGGCAAAAAGCGGCTGCGGGAAATCGACCGGCGCATCCATTACCTCACGAAACGCCTGGATTCGGCGGTCGTGGTGGATCCTGCCGCGCGGGGTGATACCGAGCAGGTGTTCTTCGGCGCGACGGTCACGTACGAGCGAAATGGCGAAACGCACACGGTCACGATCGTCGGCATCGACGAAGCCGATGCGTCCCGAGGCCGCGTGAGCTGGATATCGCCCATAGCGAAAGCGCTGCTCAAGCGGCAGCCGGGCGATATCGTGGCGGTCGCGACGCCCGACGGCGAGGAAGAGCTCGAAATCGTCGACGTGCGCTACGAGGCGCTCGAGTGACGGCGACGGCGTAGACGCCGCCACGCTCCATCATCGAATCTTTCCGTGACGCTCGCCTTTTTTACCGCAACGCTTGCCGCCTGGCGCGCCTCCCATACCGATCGCAGTGCGGAGATGGCCCCTGCGCCGGACGCGGTGGTCAAGGTGAGTGCCCGCGCGGTCGAACGCGCACGTAGCGCGCACACTCTCGGCACGGAGCGTGAAGGCACCGGCATCGTCATCGGGGAGCGCGGGCTCATACTGACGATAGGGTATCTGCTGATCGAAGCCGCCTCGGTGCTGGTCATGACTCACGACGGTCGTGTGTACCCCGCGGCGGTCGCGGGCTTCGATCATGCGACCGGGTTCGGACTGCTGCGAGCGCCCGGCATAGCGGCGACGCCGGTGGCGTTCGGCGATGCCGTCGGTCTGAAGGAGCTGCATCGCGTCGCCATCGTGAGCCATGCAGCAGCCGGCGGTGCATCCGAAGCTGCGGTCGTTTCGCGCCGCCGCTTCGTGGGCTGGTGGGAATACATGCTCGACGATGCGATCTATACGGCGCCGCCGCGCAGCGATCACAGCGGCGCGGGACTGTTCGATGAAGCGGGCAAGCTCGTCGGCTTGGGCTCGCTGTGGGTTGGCGATGCGCTCGATATCGGCGCGGCATTTCCCGGCAACATGTTCGTGCCAGTAAACCTGCTCGAGCCGATACTCGACGATCTCGTCGCGACCGGACGCAGGCGCGGGCCGCAGCGTCCTTGGCTGGGCGCGTACACCGAGCAGCACGAGGGCCATGTGCTCGTGTCGCGGGTGCTTCCCGGGTCGCCCGCGGAAGCCTGCGGTCTCAAGCGGGGCGATATCATATTGGGCGTCGGCGGACGCTCGATCGGAGGGCAGGCGGAGTTCTACGAGGAGTTGTGGACCCGCTGCGAGAGCGGTGTGGAGACCAGCCTGCACGTGCTGCACGAAAAACAGGTGAAGGAGCTGCGCGTGCGTCCCATGGACCGCCTCGATTACTTCAAGCCCTGGACTTACTGACGGCCACGCAGGATCCGCATGAGCAACGCCTCGGAATCGCGAGCATCAGACGGCAGGCGGCCGAAAGTCGCTCTGTTCGTCACCTGTCTCGTGGATCTCATGCGTCCTCGCATCGGCTTTGCGGCGCTGGAGTTGCTTGAAGCCGCCGGCTGTGAAGTCATCGTGCCGGCCGGGCAGACGTGCTGCGGGCAGCCGGCGTACAACTCGGGAGACCGCCGCTCGGCGAAGATGCTCGCGCGCAAAGTGCTGCGCGAGTTCGAGTCCTGCGATTACGTCGTCGCGCCTTCCGGGTCGTGCGGCGGCATGATCAAAGCGCACTATCCCGATCTCTTCTCCGATGAGCCGGAGGAGCTCGCCCGCGTGACAGAACTGTGCGAGCGCACGTACGAGCTCACTGATTTTCTCGTCAATGTGCTGCATGTCGACGTCGTGCCGGGCCGCTACGAAGGCGTCGTCACCTATCACGACTCGTGCTCCGGCCTGCGCGAACTGGGCGTGAAGCTCCAGCCGCGCGTGCTGCTCGCGAAAGTGCCGGGCCTTGAGCTGCGGGAGATGGACGAAGCCGAGAACTGCTGCGGTTTCGGCGGCACGTTCGCGGTAAAGTTCGGCGACATTTCGGCTCATCTCGCGGAGCGCAAATGCGCGAACGTCGCAGCTTCCGGGGCGGACACGCTCGTGCTCGGCGACCTTGGCTGCATGCTGAACATCGAAGGGCGGCTGCGGCGCCGCGGCGACGACAAGACACGGGTGTATCACGTCGCCGAAGTGCTCGCGGGAAAAACCAATGACATCTGATGTCGTGCTTCACGGCGTGATCGCATGCGCATAACGTCTGCCGAGTTCAAGACGCGGGCGCCGGTAAAGCTCGGCGACACCAATCTGCAAGCGGCGTTGCGCAAGCTGCAAGGCAACTTCGTGCGTGGGCGCGCCGAGCGGGTCGCCGAGCTCGACAAGTTTCCCGAAATACGCGATGCGGCGGCAGCGATACGCGAGCGCGCGCTGGCCGATCTCGACGTCTATCTCGAGCAGTTCGAGCGCCAGGCGACCGCCAACGGCGCCGTCGTTCACTGGGCCGAGACCACCGAAGAGGCAAACCGCATCGTTTGCGAGCTCGCCGCCCGGTACGGCGTGCGCAAGGCGGTGAAGTCCAAGTCCATGGTGAGCGAGGAGTGCGCGCTCAACGAGGCGCTGGAGGCCGCCGGCGTCGAGGTCGTCGAGACGGACCTCGGCGAATACATACTGCAGCTCGCGAAGGAGCCGCCTTCGCACATCGTCGCGCCTGTCGTGCACAAGACCCGCGATGAAGTGTCGGACCTTTTCGTCGAGCGCCATGGCAAGCCCCGCAAGACGGACATCTCGGAGCTCACGCGCGAGGCGCGCGAAATGCTCCGTCCGCATTTTCTCGACGCCGACATGGGCATTTCCGGCGCGAATTTCATCATTGCCGAAACGGGCTCGACGCTCATCGTGACCAACGAGGGCAACGGCCGCATGGTCACCACGCTGCCGCGCGTGCATGTGGCCATCACGGGCATAGAAAAGGTCGTTCCCACGCTTGAGGACATCGCAACCTTGATGCGGCTGCTTCCGCGCCACGGCACGGGGCAGACGATCACCAACTACATTTCCATCACAACCGGCCCGCGGCGGCCGGGCGACGTCGAAGGGCCCGAGCATTTCCACGTGATACTGGTGGATGCCGGCCGCACCCGGCTGCTCGGCGGGGACCTGCAGCCGATGCTGAAGTGCATACGGTGCGGCGCATGCATGAACCATTGCCCCGTGTATCAAAGCGTCGGTGGCCACGCGTACGGCTGGGTGTATCCCGGACCCATGGGCAGCGTGCTGACGCCATCGTACGTTGGGCTCGAGAATGCCCGCGATCTGCCCCATGCCTCGACGCTGTGCAATCAATGCGGGGTGGTCTGTCCCGTGAAGATTCCGCTGCCCGATCTGCTGCGCAAGCTGCGCGAGCAGTCGTTCGAGCGCAAGCTGCCGCCTTGGCGCGAGCGGGCGGCGTTGAGGATCTGGGGAACGATTGCCCGGCGCCCCGGTCTCTATGCGACGGTCGCCGCGCTGGGAGCGCGTCTGCTCGCCTGGCTGGGCGGCAGCGGCAAAGTGATACACAATCTGCCTTTCGCTTCCGGCTGGATGCGGGGGCGCGATCTCCCCGCGCCGCAAGGCAAGACTTTCAGAGAACTGTACCGACAGAGGAAAGCACCATGAACAAGCCCGCCGATCTGGCGCAAATTGCCCGTGTACCGATGTGGATCAACGGCAAGCCGCACAACGCGACCAGCGACCGCTACGGCGATATAACAGACCCGGCGACCGGCGTGGTGACGCGCCGTGTTGCGTACTGCAACGCGGCAGACGTCGATGCGGCGGTGGTTGCCGCGAAAGCGGCCTTCCCGGCGTGGCGCGACACACCGCCCCTGCGCCGCGCGCGCGTTCTCATGCGGCTGCGCGAGCTGATCTATGCGCACCGCGATGAGCTTGCGGCCCTGATCACCGCCGAGCACGGCAAGACGTTGCCTGACGCCGCGGGCTCCGTGCAGCGCGGCCTCGAGGTCGTCGAGTTCGCGATGGGCATTCCGCATCTCCTGAAAGGCGAATACAGCGAGCAGGTCGGCACCGGAGTGGACACGCATTCGCTGCGTCAGCCGCTCGGCGTATGCGTCGGCATTACGCCTTTCAACTTTCCCGCGATGGTGCCGCTGTGGATGTTCCCGGTGGCCATCGCGTGCGGGAACACGTTCGTGCTGAAGCCTTCCGAGAAAGTGCCGTCGACTGCGATGCGCCTTGCGGAGCTCGCGACGAAGGCCGGGTTGCCGGACGGCGTGCTGAACATCGTGCATGGCGACAAGGTCGCCGTCGATGCGCTGCTCGAGCATCCGGACGTCAAGGCGGTGTCGTTCGTCGGCTCCACGCCCATTGCACATTACATCTACGAGACGTGCGCGAAGCACGGCAAGCGGGTCCAGGCGCTGGGTGGCGCCAAGAATCATGCGGTGGTGTTGCCCGATGCGGATCTCGAATTCGCAGCCGATGCATTGATCGGTGCGGCGTACGGATCGGCGGGCGAGCGCTGCATGGCGATCTCCGCCGTGGTGGCCGTCGGCAATATTGCCGACCCGCTCGTGGCTCGGCTCAAGGAGAAGGCCGCGAATCTCAAGATAGGTCCCGGCAGCCGCAAAGATATGGACATGGGTCCGCTCGTCACGCGCGCCCATCGGGACAAGGTCGCGTCCTATGTCGACAAAGGCGTGGCCGAAGGTGCGACGCTCGTGCTCGACGGCCGCGGCTACAAGCCCGCCGGTGCGGAAGACGGATTTTTCCTCGGCGCGTCGCTCTTCGATCATGTGAAGCCAGACATGACGATATACCGCGACGAGATTTTCGGGCCGGTGTTGATCGTGCTCCGTGTTGCATCGCTCGACGAAGCGATCGCGCTCATCAATCGCAACCCGTATGCTAACGGGACCGCGGTGTTCACGAACTCGGGCGGAGCGGCCCGCCGGTTCGAGCAGGAGATCGAAGTGGGCATGGTGGGCATCAACGTGCCGATACCGGTGCCGATCGCGTACTTTTCCTTCGGCGGGTGGCGCAACTCGCTGTTCGGCGATCAGCACGTGCACGGCATGGAAGGCGTGCGCTTCTACACGCGTGGCAAAGTCATCACTACGCGGTGGCCTTCCACCGATGCGCTGCCGCAGGGCTTCAACATGCCCACGCTAGGCTGAACTGCGTGAATGGTGAGTGGTGAGTGGTGAAGATCCCATCCACTCACCGATCACCAATTATCCATCGCGATTTCGAAAAACATGAGCGGCCGCGAAGCCATCCTCGAACGCATCCGGGCGCGACTTGGGACGGCCGAGCGCGGCATCACCACCCGTCGAGCGAACGTCGAAGCGCACATTGCAGCTCATGAGCGCAGCCCGCAGCCGCAGCCGCCGCTCGATCTCTTTGCCGCATTTCGGGAACGCGTGCTGAAGCTTGCCAGCACCTGCGATCACGTTACGAATGCTGCTGAAGTTCCCGCAGCGGCACGCCGCTATCTCGACGAGCATGCGTTGCCGGCGCGCGCCGTGTGCTGGCCTGCACTCGCTGCGCTCGATTGGAAGGGTGCGGGCATCGACGTCGAAGCGCGCGCAGCACGTGGCGATGATGCGGTCGGAATCACGGGCGCGTACTGCGGGATCGCGGAAACGGGGACGTTGGCGATGCTATCGGGAGCGGATACCCCGGGCAGCGTGAGCCTGCTGCCCGAGACCCACATTGCCGTGCTGCCGCGCGAGCGTATCGTCGCGGCGATGGAAGACGTGTGGACGCTGCTGCGAGCCGAGCATGGCATCCTGCCGCGTGCGGTGAACTTCATCTCCGGGCCTTCGCGCACGGCCGACATCGAGCAAACTGTGACGTTGGGTGCGCACGGGCCGTCGCGCGTGCACATCATCCTCGTCGGTTGACGCTGTACGTTCGCGCGAGAAGTGGCACACGTTGTGCTCGCCTGGCATCGTCCACAGCGATAAGCGCAAGCACATAATGCAGGTCCTCACGCCCAGCCTCGACTATGCGCAGTTCATCGCGGGCATCGCCAAAGCGCCTTCACGCGTGCTTCTGCTCGACTACGATGGCACGCTGGCGCCGTTTCATGTAAACCCTCAGGAGGCGCGTCCTTATCCCGAAGTCGTGCCGGTGCTGGAGGACATCATGCGTGCCGGCGGCACGCGTCTCGTGATCGTGAGCGGTCGGCCCGCGGCGGAGTTGCCGCCTTTGCTCGGCTTCAGCGAGCGGCCGGAAATCTGGGGCGCGCACGGCTGGGAGCGCATGGAGCCCGATGGGACGATGAGTTTCCAGCAACCGAGCGAAGAGGAGCGCGCCGGCCTCGACCAGGCAAGCGTCGCCGTGGCTGGAACCACCGAGCGAGGTGCGCGCCTGGAGCGGAAGCTCGCGAGCATTGCGGTACATTGGCGCGGTTTGGCCGACGACGCCGTCACCGCCCTGCGTGACGAAACGATGCGTGCGTGGTCGCCGTACGTCGACGCCGGCACGCTCGCCTTGCTGCAGTTCGACGGCGGACTGGAACTGCGTGCCCCGGGCTGCAACAAGCAGCATGCTGTGAAAGCGATACTCGCGGGCACGCCGCCGGATGCCGCGATTGCCTACCTGGGCGACGACATCACCGACGAAGATGCGTTTCGTGCGATCAAGGCCCGTGGCGTGTCTGCGCTCGTTCGCGCCGAATTCCGGCCGACGGATGCAGATGTGTGGCTCAAGCCGCCGCACGATCTCGTTGCGTTCCTCGAGCATTGGCGCGTGCCCGCCCTCTGAACGTTCTCCGGCCCTGATCTTGCTTTACAGCTTGCGTTTATGCGAGCCGAAAGCCCGTGGGCGTGTATCGTGCAAATTCACGTGGTAGTGCGGGCATCCGCTGCAAATATTACCGACGCATCGGAGAAATTTACCGACGAGGTCGGCTGCTGCTGCCTAGATGAATCCTATTAAAATAACAGCGCGCATGCGACGCACCGTCCATGCTCAATCATTCCTTCGTCAACGTATGAGCCCCGCCTACAGCTTGTGCGCGCAGGACAGCGTCATGGAGCGTCTGACGTGAGACGCGAACGCGATCGCCTCGTCGTCGTATCGAACCGATTGCCGTTCGTGTTCGAGCGCGACGCCGCCGGACGCTGGGTGAGCAAAGAAGGCGCAGGCGGTCTCATCTCGGCGCTGCTGCCGGTGCTGAGCGATCGAGGCGGCGTGTGGATAGGGTGGCCGGGCACACCGGAATCGGGAAGCGATCTGGAGCGCGCGGTGACCGAAGCAAGCCGTGAATCGGGCTACTCGCTGCGCGCGGTGCTGCTCGAAGCGCAGGAAGTCCACAACTTCTACGAAGGCTTCTCCAACGAAGTCATCTGGCCGCTGTTCCACGATCTGCAGTCGCTTTGCTGCTTCGATCCGATCTACTGGCAGACGTATCAGCAGGTGAATCGCAAGTTCGCGGCGGCGGTTCTCTCGGAGTGCGGCGACGAGGACTTCATCTGGGTGCACGACTACCACCTGATGAACGTCGCTGCCGAAGCGCGCGCGATGGGCTGTTGCGCGAGGATGGGCTTCTTCCTGCATATCCCTTTCCCACCGCCCGACATTTACATGAAAATGCCGTGGCGGCTGCCTTTGCTGCAGGCGCTGCTGCAGTACGATCTCATCGGCTTCCAGACGCCGCGCGACCGTCGCAACTTCGTGCAGTGCGTGCGGATACTGATGGAAGACGCCGAAGTGCACGGCAAGGGAAACGTCATCACGGTCGAGCAGGGCGGACACAGCGCCCGCGTGGCGAGCTTTCCCATCAGCATCGACTACAACGCGTTCTGCCGGCAGGCCGAGGCGCCCGAAGTCGGCGCAAAAGCCGCCGAGATCCGACGCCTGCTGCCGAAGCGCAAGCTCATCCTGGGCGTCGACCGCTTGGATTACACCAAAGGCATACCGCATCGACTCCAGGCGTTCCGCAATGCGCTCGATCGCTATCCGCAGCTGCGTGAGCGCATTTCCCTGATACAGGTGGTCGTCCCGAGCCGCGTCGATATCCCGGAATATTTTGATCTCAAGATGCAGATCGAGCAGCTGGTCGGCGAGATCAACGGACGGTTCATGCGTCCGGGGGGATGGGTGCCGGTGTGGTACGTGTATAGCAGCCTTACGCGTGACGATCTGCTCGCCTACTACCGCGCTGCCGACATGGCGCTCATCACGCCGCTCAAGGACGGCATGAACCTCGTCGCGAAGGAATATTGCGCGTGCAGCGAGGAGAACTGCGCGCTCATATTGTCCGAGTTTGCCGGCGCGGCGCAGCAGCTGCAGCGCGGTGCGATCCTCGTCAATCCGTACGACATCGAAGGCGTCGCGGACGCCATCTATCGCGCCTATACGCTGAGCGACGAGGCACGCCGGTCGCGCATGCGGGCCATGCGGCGCGCAGTGCGCGATTACGACATATTCTGGTGGGTCGACACGTTCCTGCACTCCGCGATAGGACGCGATCTCAGCGCTTTCCCGTGGCCCGAGAACCACGTGGGCGAGACCATCATTCCGAACGTTCCCTTGTAAGCTGCACGCCGCGCGGAACTTTTCGGTTTCGCGCGGTCAGATGCCATAACCATAACAAGCCGGGCGCCACACCTTGCGCCATGACGTCCGGATAAGTCGCGAGGACGCATGCCGCAGCTCACTTTCCTTCCCGAATTTCCGCTCGCAATGCATCCGCTCCTGCTGTTCGGCGTGCTGCTCATCGCGGGCGTCGCGGGCGGAGAGCTCGTATTCAGGCTGGTGCGTCTGCCGCGCATCACGGGGTACGTGCTGACCGGCATGCTGCTCGGTCCCGGCGCGCTTGGCATTCTCGACGAAAAGCTCCTCTCCGAGTCCTGGATCTTCGTCGACATCGCGCTCGGGCTCGTGCTCTTCGAGCTCGGCCGCCGGCTGCACCTGCGCTGGCTGGTGCGCGAACGGCAGGTGCTTGCCACCGGCATGCTGGAAAGCGCGCTGAGCTTCACGTTGGTCTACGCGGCGCTGATGTACTTCGACGTGTCCGCGCTGCACGCGGCCGTGGCAGCGGCCATCGGCGTATCCAGCTCGCCCGCCGTGGTGATGCTAGTCGCACGCGAAATGCGCGCGGAAGGCCAACTCACCGAGCGGGCGCTGCATCTTGTAGCGGTCAACAGCGTGGTTGCGTTCACCCTGACGACGATGTTTCTTTCCTGGATGCATCACGAGTATCGCGCCGACTGGGTCACCGTGGTGCTGCATCCGCTGTACATGCTGTTCGGCTCGCTCATCATGGGATATCTCGCCTGCGCGGTGGCGCTGGCGCTCGCCCGCTGGCTGGGCAAAAGCGCGGAACGGCAGATCGTGATGCTCCTCGGGGTCGTCGTGTTCACGATAGGCGCCGCGCACATGCTCAAGCTGTCCGTGCTTTTCGCGCTGCTCGTGCTGGGACTCCTGCTGCGCAACCTCGATACGCGCCACGACATCATGTCCGTCGACCTCGGGCGCACCGAGCAGTTATTCTTCGTGGTGCTGTTCGTCGTCACAGGCGCTCGCCTGGCGCTTGCGCAACTCGCGACCGGCGGGCTCGTTGCCATGGTCTTCCTCGCAGCGCGATTCGCCGGCAAATCGCTCGGGGTTCTCGCCATGGCGCCATTTTCCGGCGCGCGCGCGGGATCTGCCGGGTGGCTGTGTCTCGCATTGACGCCAATGTCCGGGCTTGCGCTCGCGCTGGTGCAGGAGACGACGTACATTTATCCGGACTTCGGCGCCGACATCGCAGCGATACTGCTCGGCGCAATGCTCGTGCTCGAGTTGCTCGGGCCGCTGGCCGTGCAAGTCGCGCTGCGCAAGTCGGGCGAGGCCGAACAGCAGGGAGCGCCATGACAGCCGATCTCACTTTTCATTCCTCGCCGCGCGGAACCGTAGGCGTAGAGCTCGAGCTCCAGATACTGAACTCGCGCGACTACAACCTCGCACGCGATGCGGCGGACTTGCTCGCATTGCTCGAGAAGCGGCAGTTGCCGGGCGCGCTGAAGCCCGAGATCACCGAAAGCATGATAGAGCTCAACAGCTCGGTCCACGAAGGCTACCGCACCCTCTCCGATGAGCTGCGCGTGCTGCGCGACGCAATCGCCGAAGCGGCCCGTAAGCTCAATGTACGCATAGCAGGCGGCGGGTCGCATCCGTTTCACCGATGGACCGACAGGCGCATCTACCCCACGGAGCGCTTTCAGCATCTGCTGAAAGTATACGGTTACCTGGCGAAGCAGTTCACGGTATTCGGCCAGCATGTGCACCTCGGTTGCAGCGATGGGAACGAGGCGCTCTATCTCACGCATGCGCTTGCCCGTTACGTGCCGCATTTCATCGCGCTCTCCGCGTCATCGCCTTTCCAGCAGGGCGAAGACACTGCGTATGAGTCGTCGCGACTCAATACCGTGAGCGCATTCCCGTTGTCGGGCCAGGTACCGTTTGTGCATGAGTGGGACGAGTTTGCCGCGTACTTCGATATGATGCGCGGCTATGGCGTCGTAGAGAGCATGAAGGATTTCTACTGGGATATTCGTCCCAAGCCGGAATACGGCACGGTCGAAATCCGGGTGTTCGATACGCCGCTCACCGTGGAGCGCGCCGCTCGGATCGCGATCTATGCTCGATGCATAGCACGTTATTTGCTCGGCGAGCGCCCATTCGAGCCTTCGCGCGACGTGTACGTCTTGTACAACTACAACCGGTTTCAGGCTTGCCGCTATGGACTCGATGCAACGATCGTCGATGCGTACGCGCGCCGTCGCATCGTCCTGCGCCACGATATCCTCGAGACGCTGCGTGTGATCGCGTCTCATGCCGGCGGTCCAGCGGATGCCGAGGCGCTTACATACATTGCCGCAGACGTCAGCGCCGGACACAGCGACGCGGCATGGCTGCGCGCAACGTACAAGACGGTCGGCTCGCTCAACGATGTCGCGCGCGAGCAAAGCACGTTATGGATGGAAGATTGAGATGGTCACCGTAACCACGCCTGCCGAAGAGCCGCTGAAGATCGGGCTGTCGCCGCGTTTTCTGCATCGCGTGCCGCCCGAGCTCGGCTTCAAGGGAAAGAAGCTGCAGTACCTCGAGCAGTCGATCGCGCATTGGCTCATGCGGGGCAATGCGCTGGTCTTCATGATTCCATCGATAGAGGCGGGCGGCGTCATAGAGCCGGGTGATCTGCGCATCGCGCAGTACGCCGCCGCGCTCGACGGACTGGTGCTGCAAGGGGGGGCCGATGTAAGCCCTGTCACTTACGGGGAGACGCCCATGCGGCCAGAATGGGACGGCGACCGCATACGGGATACGTACGAGCTCGGCCTGCTGCGCGGTTTCGTGGCGGCGGGCAAGCCCGTGCTCGGCATATGCCGCGGCCTGCAGCTCGTCAACGTCGCGTTCGGCGGCACGCTTTTCCAGGACATCGCCGTCCAGCGCGGACACGGCCTCCATTACGACGCGGACGCGTACGACCAGCACTTTCACGACATAGAGCTCGTGCCGGACACCAAGCTCGGCGCGGGCTATCCGCAACGCCGGCGCTGGCGGGTGAACAGCATTCACCATCAGGCTGTCAAAGATCTCGCGACCGACTTTACCGTGGAAGCGCGTTCGGTACCCGACGGCGTGATCGAGGCGATACGCTGGAACGGTCCCACCTACGTCGCCGGCGTGCAATGGCATCCCGAGTTCCATGACCCGGCCGATCCTTCGGTGCTGAGCGGAACCCCGATCCTGGATGCTTTCCTGGCCGCAGCGCGAGACGCGAAGAGCGCCGCCGCGGCCGACCGTTAAACCAGCCAACGACGAGGAGCGATATGCGATACATGACGACGTGGATACTGGCAGGGCTGCTCAGCTGCAGCGCGTCTGCTATGGCACAGAAAGCGGTGGGACCAGCCAAGAGCGGGGAGGTTGCGGTGATGTCAGGCGGGATAGGCTCGACGTCCCGCGACGAGCTCGCTGCGAAAGCGCGAGACTACAACGTGAAGCTCGTTTTTGCGCTCGCTTCGCGGGAATACGTCTCCGATGTCGACGTGGACATCGCGAGCGCGGGCGGCAGAAAGGTCGCGAGCCACCGAGCCGAAGGGCCGTGGATGTTCGCGCAATTGCCGCCCGGCGACTACACGATTCGTGCAACGTTCAACGGTAATACACTCACCAAGAAAGTGACCGTCGGTAAACAAGGTCAGAAAGTCGTAAACTTCCTGTGGCCGGCATCGGTGGGTGAAACGGGAACGAAGGAAGCCGCAGCGGCGCGCTGAGCGCACCCGCGGCGCGTTCCGCCACCGCACCGAGGCCGTCAGCAAGCGAGGGGTTCGGATGCGGGCAGTCGTCGTGGCGCTGTGCTGGTTGTGCGCAGTAGTCGGTGCGCATGCGGCGAACGTCCGCGTGCTGACCATCGAGGGGGCGATCAGCCCGGCGACCGCAGACTACGCGGTGCGCGGATTGCGGCAGGCCGCCGATCACGGCGACACGCTGGTAGTACTCCAGCTCGATACGCCCGGCGGCCTCGATAGCGCCATGCGGCGCATCATACGGGAAGTCCTGGCTTCACCGGTGCCTGTTGCGGCCTTCGTAGCGCCCAACGGCGCCCGTGCGGCGAGCGCCGGGACGTACATACTGTATGCAAGCCATATCGCCGCGATGGCGCCCGCGACGAATCTCGGTGCAGCCACACCGGTGCAGATCGGCGGAGGCGGAGAGCCAACGCCGGTGCGCGAGAAGCGCGATGGCAAAGGCGAGGAGCAGGGGGCGAGCCGCGACACGATGAAGGAGAAGCACATCAACGATGCGGCGGCGTACATCCGCAGTCTTGCGCAACTGCGCAGCCGCAATGCCGATTGGGCGGAGAAAGCCGTTCGCGAATCGGTGAGCCTCTCCGCGGCGGAAGCGAAAAAGCTCAACGTGATCGACGTGGTCGCGGCCGACGTGCCCGCGCTCGTGAAAGCGCTGAACGGCCGCCCCGTCAACGTGCTCGGCAAGGATATCAAGCTCGAGATCGAGGGAGCGACGATCGTCGCCGTCGAACCCGACTGGCGCAGCCGGGTGCTCGCGATCATCGCGGATCCGAATCTTGCCCTCATCCTCATGATGCTCGGCATTTACGGGCTCATTTTCGAATTCTCGAATCCCGGGTACGTCCTGCCCGGCGTGGTCGGGGGCATTTGCCTGCTGCTGGGGCTTTTTGCGCTGCAGATGCTGCCCATCAATTACGCCGGACTTGCCCTCATCTTCTTCGGCATCGCGTGCATCGTAGCCGAAGCCTTCGTCCCGAGCTTCGGCACGCTGGGCATAGGCGGCAGCATCGCGTTGATTGCCGGCATGGTGATGCTGATGGATCCCGATGTCCCGGGTTACGGCGTGCCGCTGCCGTTCGTGGTGGGTGTGGGCCTGTTCAGCGCGGGCCTCGTGTTTGCGACGGTGTCGCTTGCCGCGCGTGCGCGCCGTCGGCCCGTGGTGAGCGGCAGCGAAGACCTCGTCGGAGCGCAAGGCGTCGTGATCCAGGACGGCTGGGCGCGGGTACGGGGCGAGCTGTGGCGCGTAGCGAGCACGGCGCCGCTCGCGACCGGCCAGACCGTGCGTGTTGTGCGGCTCGACGGCCTCACGTTGAGCGTTGAACCGATAACAAGCCTTAACAAGGGAGGTGGATCATGATTTTCGGTTGGGGATTGGAAGTTCTGGCTATCCTCGTCGTCATCCTGCTCTTTTCGACGTTTCGCATATTGCGCGAATACGAGCGGGGCGTCGTGTTCATGCTCGGCCGTTTCTGGAAGGTGAAGGGACCGGGCCTCATCATGGTGCTGCCGGCAGTGCAGCAAATGGTGAAAGTGGACCTGCGCACCATCGTGATGGACGTGCCCAGCCAGGACGTCATCTCGCGCGACAACGTCTCCGTGAAAGTGAACGCGGTGATCTATTTCCGGGTCATCGATCCGCAGAAGGCGATCATCCAGGTTGCGAACTTCTACGAAGCGACGAGCCAGCTCGCGCAAACCACGCTGAGGGCCGTGCTCGGCAAGCACGAGCTCGACGAGATGCTGGCCGAGCGCGACAAGCTCAACCTCGACATCCAGCAGATTCTCGACACGCAGACGGACGCGTGGGGGATCAAGGTTGCGAACGTGGAGATCAAGCACGTCGACATCGACCAATCGATGGTGCGTGCGATCGCGCAGCAGGCCGAAGCCGAGCGGGCGCGCCGCGCCAAGGTGATACATGCCGACGGCGAGCTGCAGGCGTCCGAGAAACTGCTGCAGGCGGCGCAAATGCTCGCGCAGCAGCCGCAGGCGATGCAGCTGCGCTACCTGCAAACGCTGTCGTCGATTGCGGGGGACAAGAGCTCGACCATCGTCTTTCCCTTACCCGTCGACGTGATGGGGCCGCTGTTCGATCTCCTGAAGCGCAAGCAAGGCGCGGCGTGACGATCTGATCCGCGCGCAGCGCCCGATGCTAGAATCCCCGAAAATTCCGGGGAGGAGCATGGGCACTGCGAAGAAAAACATAGCTTGCGCCTGGGCGGGCCTCATGGCCTTGGCGGCAAGCTTCTCATGTCTCGCGGCTGATACTGCCGCCGTCGGCATGCCGGCCATTGCCGGCGTGCCGGTCGATTTCATCCTGTTCGCGTTGACGCTCGCCGGCGTCGCGATCTTTCACCGTCATACGCTGGCCGTCGCCCTCAGCGGGCTCGCGGTCATCACCGCGTACAAATTGATTTTTACGGGGTTCAAGACAGGCGCCGGGATCGCGGGGTTCTTACTGCATCTCCAGCACGAGTGGGTCATACTCGTAAACCTGCTCGGACTGCTGCTCGGGTTCGCTTTGCTCTCACAGCACTTCGAGGACAGTCACGTGCCGCGCGAGCTGCCGCGCTTTCTGCCGGACGATTGGAAAGGCGGCTTCGTGCTGCTCGTCATGATCTTCGTGCTGTCGAGCTTTCTCGATAACATCGCGGCCGCGATGATAGGCGGCACCATCGCCATGACCGTGTTCCGCGGCAAAGTCCACATCGGCTACCTTGCCGCGATCGTGGCCGCTTCCAATGCGGGCGGCGCAGGGAGCGTGGTGGGCGACACTACCACGACGATGATGTGGATCGACGGCGTGAGCCCGCTCGATGTGCTGGAAGCCTATGTCGCTGCCGGCGTGGCGCTCGTGATCTTCGGCATCCCGGCCGCACTGCAGCAGCAGCGCTACTCACCCATCCTCAAGCACGAAAAGCGCCAATTGAAGATCGATTGGGGGCGCGTTGGCGTGGTCGCCGCCATATTGCTTGCCGCGATTGCGGCCAACGTCGTCGTCAACGTGCGCTTTGCGCACCTCGCCGACGCTTTCCCGTTCATAGGCGCTGCGGTATGGGCTGCGCTCCTCTTCACTGCGCCGGTGCGCGCGCCGAAGTGGGATCTTGTCCCTGGCGCGCTGAAGGGCAGCATCTTTCTGCTGTCGCTCATCCTCTGCGCCTCGATGATGCCGGTGGAGCGCCTGCCGGCGGCGTCGTGGCACACCGCGCTGGGACTCGGATTCGTGTCCGCGGTGTTCGACAACATTCCGTTGACGGCGCTGGCGCTCAAGCAGGGCGGCTACGATTGGGGCTTCCTCGCTTATGCGGTGGGTTTCGGCGGATCGATGATCTGGTTCGGCTCATCGGCCGGCGTGGCTCTGTCCAATATGTTCCCGGAGGCGAAGTCCGTAGCGCTGTGGCTGCGCCACGGCTGGTACATCGCGGTCGCGTATGTCGCGGGCTTTGTCGCCCTGCTGATGGTGCTCGGCTGGCATCCGAACGAACGGCATAAGGGCGTTTCGCCGCAGGCTGCGCCGGCAGTCGAGTCGGTCGGTGCAGCCGGTACGGCAGCGCCGCCGGAGCATCGATAGCTGCGGACCGTGGTTGATCGAATCTTCGCCGCGTTGCATCACGAGTCTTCATTGCGCTGCGCTCGGCGTGAGCGCTCGTGGCAAGCGAAAGCGTTTTTGCAATCATTGCCAACAGGGGCATACTGACCAGCGTCGTCGCGTGGGTTGCGCTGATGAGATTGCTGCACGAGCACGCGGCTTAACGCCGAGCGCCGGCCTCGTAAGCCGCCCCTGCTTGCTTGCTTTCGCCCGGACGGGGGTATAGCATTACCGCGGCATAACATAGGATTACATAGCTTAAAACGAGCGCAGTGCTGACATTTCGCGCCACTCCAACTAACTCAAATCTTTAAGCCATCCACTATCGTGTTCAGGAGGAAACGATGAAGAAGCTGCCCAAGCTACCCCAACAACCCAGCACGTCGCGCCGCACATTTCTGACGCGCGCTGCCGCGACGACCGGCGCCGCGCTGGGCGCGCTGCCGCTGCTCGCGCAGGCGCAGCAAAAACCGGCTGCGCCGGCGGTTGCAAGCTCCACCGGGCCGATTTCCATGCGCTGGCAAAGCACGTGGCCTGCGAAAGACATCTTCCACGAGTATGCCCTCGACTTCGCGAAGAAAGTGAACGACATGACGGGCGGCGACCTCAAGATCGAGGTGCTGCCGGCCGGTGCCGTGGTGCCCGCATTCGGCTTGCTCGACGCTGTGTCGAAAGGCGCGCTGGACGGCGGTCATGGCGTGTTGGTGTACCACTATGGCAAGCAGACGGCGCTTGCACTGTGGGGCTCGGGCCCGGCGTTCGGCATGGACGCGAACATGCTGCTCGCGTGGCACAAGTACGGCGGCGGCAAAGAACTGCTGAACAAGCTGTACAACTCGATCGGCGCCAACGTGGTGTCGTTCCCGTACGGCCCGATGCCGACGCAGCCGCTGGGTTGGTTCAAGAAGCCGGTCAGCAAGATCGAGGACTTCAAGGGCCTCAAGTTCCGCACGGTCGGTATCTCGATCGACGTGTTCACCGGCCTCGGCGCCGCAGTGAACGCATTGCCCGGCGGCGAGATCGTTCCGGCGATGGACCGGGGCCTGCTGGATGCGGCCGAGTTCAACAACGCGAGCTCGGATCGGGTGCTGGGCTTTCCCGACGTGTCCAAGGTCTGCATGCTGCAGAGCTATCACCAGAACGCCGAGCAGTTCGAGATCATGTTCAACAAGAACAAGTTCAACGCGCTGCCGGCGAAGCTCAAGGCGATCATCGAAAACGCCGTGGAAGCGGCTTCCGCCGATATGTCCTGGAAGGCGATCGACCGCTATTCCAAGGACTACATCGAGATGCAGGAGAAGCAGGGGGTGAAGTTCTACAAAACCCCGGATTCGATCCTGCAGCGGCAGCTCACCGCGTACGACCAGGCCGCCGGCAAAAAGGAAGCCGACAATCCGCTGTTCAAGGAAATCGTGGAATCCCAGAAGAAATTCGCGCAGCGCGCGGTGCGTTGGGACATGGACACCAACGTCAACCGCCGCATGGCGTACAACCATTACTTCGGCGGCAAGAAGCCGGCCGCCAGCCCCGCCAAGAAGGGCTGATTCCGCGTTAGGATAAAAACACCATCCGGCGAACCGGATGGTGTTTTTTTTTAACGCTCGTTGCATTGGTGGGCGTGATGCAGCAGGCGCCCGGAGGATTTAGATGCAAAAGTTGTTGTTGTTCGTCGACCGCCTGAGCACCTTCATCGGTCAGGCGTTTTCCTGGCTGATCGTCGCACTCACGGTGCTCATCTCCTGGGAGGTGTTCTCCCGCTATGCGCTAGACGCCCCGCACGCCTGGGCGTTCGACGCGATGATCATGCTGTACGGTACGCTCTTCATGATGGCGGGCGCGTACACGCTCTCGAAGAACGGTCACGTACGCGGGGACGTGCTATACGGTTTCTTCACGCCGCGCACGCAGGCGACCATCGATCTCACGCTGTACATCATCTTTTTCATACCCGGCGTGGTCGCGCTCGCCTATGCCGGCTATGACTATGCGGCGCAGTCCATCGCCATTCGCGAGCATTCGAATGTCACCGCAGAAGGTCCGCCGATCTATCCGTTCAAGACCATCATTCCCATCGCAGGTGCGATCCTGCTGCTGCAGGGCGTGGTGGAGATCATCCGCTGCGTGATCTGCTTAAAGCAGGGGTACTGGCCCTCCCGCGGCGAGGACGTCGAGGAAGTGGACGTCGACAAGCTGAAGGAAATGGTCCATGTGAGCGACGCCGATATCCACAGCGTCGATGCGGCAGTGATGCGTCAAGAGGCTGCAAAGTGAAGATACGCAAGGAATTGTGGTTCGGCTTTACGCTGATGGCGATCATCCTGGCCGCCATCCTGGTGTTGACGCCATGGGGAAACTTAACGAACGGCCACCTGGGCCTCATCATGCTCGCGCTGATCGTGGTCGCGATCATGCTCGGCTTCCCGACCGCCTTTACCCTCATGGGCCTCGGGATGTCCTTCGCGTGGCTTGCGTACCGCAGCGTCAATCCGGACCTCGCGGTCGATCAGGTGCTGAACCTCATGGTCCAGCGCGGCGCCTACGGCGTGATGTCGAACGACGTGCTGATCGCGGTACCGCTCTTCGTGTTCATGGGCTATCTCGTCGAGCGGGCCGCGCTGATCGATCGCCTGTTCAAGAGCCTGCACCTCGCTACGGCACGCGTGCCGGGCTCGCTTGCAGTGGCGACGGTGATCACCTGCGCGATCTTCGCGACGGCGACCGGCATCGTCGGCGCAGTCGTGACGCTGATGGGGCTCCTCGCATTCCCCGCGATGCTCAAAGCCGGTTATAACGTGAAGATCTCCGCCGGGACGATCACCGCAGGCGGCTGCCTCGGCATTCTGATCCCGCCTTCGGTGCTGCTCATCGTGTACGGTGCGACGGCGGGAGTTTCGGTCGTGCAGCTTTACGCCGGCGCGTTCTTCCCCGGGCTGATGCTCGCGGGGCTTTACCTGGGCTATGTCATCGTGCTCGCGAAGTTGAAGCCGGAGCTCATGCCGCCCTTGTCGGAGTCCGAGCGTGCCGTCCCGCTGCCTACGTTCGCGCAGACGCTTCGTGCACGCAGCCGCAATGCGTTGGTCGGCCTCGCCGGCGCGCTCGCCGGCAATCGCGGCGTGCCCGCGCACAAGGCCGCCGGCCAATTCTTCGTGACGCTGCTGCCGGCGCTGGCGATCGCCGCGCTGCTTGCCGTGACTTACCGGGTTGCGACCGCGCCGGTCGTTGATTCGGCTGCCGGCCTCGTCGAGTCGGGGTCGGAAGTCACGACGGAGGCGCCGAGCGACGTCGGCGGACTGGCGGAGCCGCCCTCGGAGGAGGCCAAGCCGGAAGCGCTCGGTCCGGCCGCCGAAGCGCCACCGCAGCCGTTGGGTCCCGCCGCCGAGCCGACGTCCGAGCCCGCAGCCGATGCGGCGGCGAAAGGTGGGCCGGAGCAAAAGCCGGCGCCTGAAACGAAGGCGGCTGAGCCCGAGCGCGTGCCGGTGCCGGGCTGGTTCTGGATCATGGCAGGCGTGCTGATCACGGCCGTGCTGATCGTCTATCTCTTCTTCAGCTGGCAGCGCTTCGAAGTCTTCAAGATGCTGCTCGCGTCGTTTTTCCCCCTCGCCCTGCTGATCCTTGCAGTGCTGGGCTCGATCGTGTTCGGCTTCGCGACGCCGACGGAAGCGGCAGCCGTCGGCGCGTTCGGCGGTTTCGTGCTCGCTGCGGCCTATCGCTTCGTCGAAAATTGGCGTGGTGCGCGCAGCGCAGGCGATCCGGGCACGGCGACGTGGAAGACCGTTCGCGAGCTCGGCGTCATCCTCAAGGACTCGTCGTTCCTCACGGCGAAGACGAGCGCGATGGTGTGCTGGCTCTTCGTGGGCTCGGCCATTTTCTCGGCGGCGTTCGCGCTGCTCGGCGGTCAGGAGCTGGTCGAGAAATGGGTGCTGTCGCTCAACATGACGCCGGTGCAGTTCATGCTGCTCGCGCAGTTCATCATTTTCATCTTGGGCTGGCCGCTCGAGTGGACCGAGATCATCGTGATCTTCATGCCGATCTTCGTGCCGCTGCTGCCGCACTTCAATATCGACCCGTTGTTCTTCGGGCTGCTCGTCGCGCTCAACCTTCAAACCGCGTTTCTGTCGCCGCCGGTCGCGATGGCGGCGTTCTATCTGAAGGGCGTCGCGCCGGCGCACGTGACATTGAATCAGATCTTCGCCGGCATGATGCCTTTCATGGCGATACAGGTCGTCGCGATCTTCCTGCTGTACATGTTCCCCGGCATAGGCCTTTGGTTGCCGCAGGTATTGTACAAGTAGTGAGAGCCGCCGCGGCCATGTGACATACGGGCGAGCGGCTGCAGCCGCTCGCCCGCCTTCAGACAGCCATCCCGATTGCTATGCGCGCGCTGCGTCCCGTTGTGTTCACGCTCGGTGCCGCAGCCTTTTTTCTTTCGTTCTTTCACCGCGTCGCGCCGGCGGCTCTATCCGGAGAGCTGACGGCTGCGTTCGAGGTCGGCGGCGCAGCGCTCGGTGCTCTCGCTGCCACGTACTTCTACATCTACATGTGCATGCAGATGCCGACCGGCATACTCGTCGACACGTGGGGTCCGCGCATCGTGCTGACGTGCGGCGGGGTAGTGGCAGGCGCAGGCTCCGCTTTATTCGGCCTTGCGCCGAACGTCGAAACGGCGGCAGCCGGGCGTACGCTGGTGGGTCTCGGCGTTTCGGTGGCTTTCGTCGCTTTTCTCAAGCTCAACGCGAACTGGTTTCACGAACGTCGCTTCGCGACGGCCACGGCATTCGGCAATGCGATAGGCATAGGGGGTGCGCTGCTCGCCACGGCGCCGCTGGCATGGCTCATCACCTACGTCTCGTGGCGCAGCGTGTTCGTCGTCGCAGGCGGCATTTCGGTCGCACTTGCCGCCGCAACGTGGTTGTGGGGCAGAGATCATCCGCAGCGTGATCCGGCGCACGGCGAATCTCCAGCATCCGACACGGAGCGCTGGTGGCACGGGCTAGTGGAAGTGCTGCGCAACCGCGCCACATGGCCGGGATTCTGGGTGACGTTCGGATTGTCGGGCAGCTTCATGAGCTTCATCGGTCTGTGGAGCGTGCCGTTTCTCGTGCAGACCTATGGCATGACGGCGATCGAAGCTAGCCGGCATGCGAGCGTCATCATCCTTTGCTCCGCGTGCTCCCTGACCGCCATCGGCACGTTCTCGGATTACTTGCGCCGACGCCGTGCTCCGATCATCGCCTCCGCATTGTTGTATCTCGCCTGCTGGGCCGCGTGGATTGCCGGCGTTCCCGAGCGATGGACGTATGCGATGGCGGCGGCAACCGGATTGACCGCGAGCGGCTTTTCCCTCGCATGGTCGTGCGCCAAGGAAGTGAACCGGCCGCGCTATGCCGGCACCGCTATCAGCGTCGCGAACACCGGCGGCTTCATGGCGGCCGGCATACTGCAGCCGCTGGTCGGCTGGGTGCTCGACATGGCCACGGCAGGCGCGCCTCATGCGGCTACTGCGGCACAGTTTCGCGGAGGCCTGGCAGTGCTTGCGCTCTTTGCAACAATAGGACTGGCCGGCGCGCTGTTTATACGCGAGACCGGCTGCCGTAACATCTGGGCTCACAACGCGGAAACACCATCATGAAGCCGAAAATCCTCGTAACACGCGAAGTGTTCGACGAAACGATCGATTATCTCAAGCAGCACTGCGATGTGGACTCCAATCAGGCCGACGTGCCGCTCGAGGCGGAGAAGCTCAAGGCGCGTCTTGCGGACAAGCAGGGCGTCATGTGCGCGCTGACCGACCGCATCGACAGCGCGGTGCTCGATGCCGCACCCCAGCTCAAAGCGGTGGCGAACATCGCTGTGGGCTACAACAACATCGATCTTGCTGCGTGCACGTCGCGTGGCGTCATGGCGACGAACACGCCGGGCGTACTGGACGACAGCACTGCGGACCTCGCGTGGGCGCTGATGCTTGCCGCCGCGCGGCGCATCACCGAAGTGGAGCGCTACATTCGTCAGGGCGAGTGGAAAGGCTGGCGCCTGAAGCAATGGCTCGGCCTAGACGTGCATCATGCAACGCTTGGCATCGTGGGGATGGGCCGCATCGGGCAGGCGATCGCCAAGCGCGCCAGCGGCTTCGATATGCCGGTGCTGTATCACAATCGCAAGCGCATAGACCCGCCGATAGAGCAGCGTCTCAACGCAAAGTACGTCAGTCTCGAGGATTTGCTCAAACGCTCGGATTTCGTGGTGCTACAGGTGCCGTATTCGCCGGAGACGCATCATCTGATCGGCGCAGCGCAGCTCGAGCTCATGAAGCCCACCGCAATACTGATCAATTCGACGCGCGGCGGAGTGGTCGACGATGCGGCGCTCATCAAAGCGCTGCGCGATGGCACGATACGCGCGGCCGGGCTCGACGTCTTCGAAAACGAGCCGCATCTCAATCCCGGCTTTCTCGAGCTGGACAACGTCGCTCTCGCGCCGCACGTCGGCAGTTCGACTGAAGCGACGCGCCGCGCGATGGCGATGACGGCGGCGAAGAATCTCGTTGCCGCGCTCACGGGGGCGATGCCGCCCAACCTGCTCAATCCCGAAGCCGTGCGGCGTTGACCATGCAGCGCGGGGCCGGGGCGCTGTGGCGCCTCACGATGAAAGAGATCGCGCAAAGCGTGCGCGAAGGCCGCCATACCTGCGTCGACGTCATGCGCGTCCATCTCGCACGGTGCGCGCAGCGCGAGCCGGCGCTGCACGCGTGGGAACATCTCGATGCGGAGCGCGCGATGAACGCGGCGGAGGCAGCCGATGCGCGGCTGCGAAGCGGCGCAGGGGCACGTTCGCTCGAAGGCGTGCCCGTCGGCATCAAGGACATCATCGATGTGGCCGGCATGCCGACCCGCATGGGCAGCCCGATCATGCATGACAATGTCGCCGGCGCCACGGCCGAGTGCGTCGCGCGTCTGGAAGCAGAAGGCGCCATCGTTCTCGGCAAGACCATCACGACCGAGTTTGCGTACTACACGCCGGGCCGAACGCGCAATCCCTGGAATGTCGCACACACGCCCGGCGGCTCGTCGAGCGGTTCGGCCGCAGCCGTCGCGAGCGGCATGGTCGCCGGTGCGCTCGGCACGCAGACCAACGGCTCCGTCATACGCCCTGCCGCGTTTTGCGGCATCGTGGGCTACAAGCCGTCGTTCGGCGCC
Organism: Rhodospirillaceae bacterium; assembly: GCA_050260255.1. Classification (GTDB taxonomy): domain Bacteria; phylum Pseudomonadota; class Gammaproteobacteria; order Burkholderiales; family SG8-41; genus JAQGMV01. The sequence continues at coordinate 30,407 of JBLNBW010000190.1, forward strand.
GTGCCGAATCACGGCACGCTCGATCCGTGGCCCAGCTTGGATCACACCGGCGTGTTTGCGCGCACCGTCGCGGACGCCGCCCAGCTTGCAAGCCTCATTGCCGGACCGGACAGTGTGATTGCTGCGCAGGTGCAGCAGCTTGCGGCGCCGCGATTCGCCGCAGTGCGTTCGCCCGTATGGGATCAGGCACAGCCGGCACAGAAGGATGCGTTTGACCGGGCGATTGGAGAGCTGCGCGCTGCCGGCGCAATCATCACAGACCGTGAATTGCCTGCAGGCTTTGCTGACGCGCATGTCGCCACGCGAGCGCTGATGGCGCGCGAGGCCTACGCGTGCCTCGGAAAGCTGCGGACAGATCGCGGCGGCGAGATGAGCGCGCAACTGCGGGCGCTCATCGACGAAGGTGCCGCGATAGGCGAGGCGAAGTACCGCGATGCGCTTTCTGTGCAGCAGACACTGAAGGCCGAGTTCGCGGCGTACGTTGCACCGTTCGATGCCGTGATCACGCCGCCGACGCCCGGCGAGGCGCCCGGTACGCTCGACCAGACGGGGAGTCCGGCGTTCTGCACGATCTGGAGTTTGCTCGGCGTGCCGGCCGTTACCGTCCCGATCGCTCTCGGCCCATCGGGTCTGCCGCTCGGCTTGCAAATCACTGCCGCCTACGGGGCAGAGAACGCGGCGCTCGGTGCCGCCGCATGGTGCGAGCGTGTGTTTGCGTTCGTGCCCCTCACTGACAGGGAGTCGCAATGAAACTCGGATTCATAGGATTGGGCGTGATGGGGCGCCCTATGGCGCTCAACCTGATGAAGCACGGACATGAAATGGGCGTGTACGGACGTCGCGACGCCACCGTTGCGCCCCTCGTCGCAGCGGGTGCCCGCCGCTACGATTCGCCGGCCGCGCTTGCGGCTCAATGCGACGTGCTGTTCACGGTAGTGACGTCGTCGCAGGACGTCGAGGCCGTTGCGCTCGGGCCGGACGGCATCATACACGGCGGCCGGCTCGGTCTCGTGCTCGTCGATATGGAAACGATAGCGCCGTCGACTGCGCGTAAGGTCGCGACAGCGCTGGCAGAGCGTGGCATCGACATGCTCGATGCGCCGGTGTCTGGCGGACCTGCCGGGGCACAGCAGGCGACGTTGTCCATCATGGTGGGCGGCAAGTCGCAGGTATACGAGCGCGTGCTGCCGCTTTTTCAGGCGCTCGGTAAGACGGTCATGCATATGGGCGATCACGGTGCCGGACAGACGACGAAGGCATGCAATCAGCTCGCGCTGCTGGTGAATGCCATGGGTACGGCGGAAGCGTTGCTGCTCGCCGCGCGGAGCGGACTCGATCCGGCGAAAGTGCGCGAAGTGATGCTCGGTGGCGTCGCCTCCAGTCGCGTGCTCGAGCTTTTCGGCAAGAAGATGGTCGACCGGGATTTCGGCGCCGGCATCGAAGCGCGCTTGTATTACAAGGATTTGCACATCGCGCTGGATCTTGTGCACGAGCTCGGGATTCCGGCGCCCGCGGCAGCGGTGGCCATGCAACACGTGAACGCGGTCGTCGGAAGGGGCGAAGGCGGCAGCGATCTTTCCGCGGTGCTGAAGGTGCTCGAGGACATGGGCGGCGCGCCGAAGAGACAATGACGGTCGCGGCCCCGCGCGCCTGCTGCACTTGACGCACGATTTTCGCTAGACTGGAACAGTCGCTGCAGTGGCGCAGCTCCTCGCATGAGGTATGTCATGAAGACGGTACGCCAGCTGTTGCAGTCCAAAGGTTCGCAGGTCCACTCGATCTCGCCCGACGCGAAAGTGATCGAGGCGTTGAGGCTGATGGCGGAGAAGGAAGTCGGTGCGCTCGCCGTCGTCGATGGCGGGCGGCTCGCCGGGATGATCTCCGAGCGCGATTACGCGCGTAAGGTGATATTGCTCGGCAAGTCCTCGCACGACATTCCGGTGCGGGAAATCATGACATCGCGAGTTCACACCGTGGAATTGCGCCATACGGTCGACGAGTGCATGGCCATCATGACGGACAAGCGCGTTCGGCATCTGCCGGTACTCGACGGCGACCGGCTATGCGGCATCCTCTCGATAGGCGATCTCGTAAAGGAAGTGATCGCCGAGCAGCAGCAGACGATACGCGAGCTCGAAACGTACATACATTCTTAAGAATCCGTAACAGAATGAGGCGCATGCTGCGCGTCACGATTTTCGCTCGGAACGCGAAGCGATCCGCAGCCAATATCGCGAATATAGGCGAGGTGGGCGACAAAGCCATGGGCGAAAACTCGTGCCAGCCCTTCGGGTTGCGGCCAAAATCGCGCCGGCCATTGTCGGCCGGCTTGGTCATATTCGCGATATGACCCGCGCCGTCCTTCGCGTCATCCACAATTTTGGCTCGCAACGAACGCGTGCCGCATTTTGTTACGGACTCTAAACATGAATTTCGGGGCGCTCATCATCGGGGATGAGATATTGTCGGGAAAGCGGCAGGACAAGCACCTGCCGCGGCTGATCGGAGCATTGAAGGGGCGCGGGCTGCAGCTCGCCTGGTGCCAGTACCTGGGCGACGATCCGGCGCTCATCACCGACGTATTGAAGCGCACTCTCGCAGGCGATACGCCGATATTCAGCTTCGGCGGCATCGGGGCGACGCCGGACGATCACACGCGTGCTTGCGCTGCCCGCGCGGCCGGCATGCCGCTCGTGCTGCACCCGGATGCGGAGCGCGAGATACGCGGGCGTTTCGGTACCGAAGTCACCCCTCAACGTCTCGCTATGGGTGAGTTTCCGCAAGGCTCGGCGATCATTCCGAATCCGTACAACCGTATCCCGGGCTTCTCGTTGAGGCGGCATTATTTCCTGCCCGGGTTCCCGGAGATGGCATGGCCGATGATGGAATGGGTGCTCGATACGCACTATAAGGCGTTGTTCGATCCGGGACGTGTCGCAGAATCGTCCATCATCGTACGCGAGGCCGGCGAGAGCCAGCTCATCACGCTGATGAACGACACGCTGCGCCGCTTTCCGGATCTCAAGGTGTTCAGCCTGCCGAGACTGGAGCCCGATCGTCACATCGAGCTCGGCGCACGCGGGAATCCTACGCAAGTCGCGGCAGCGATGGCCATGATCGAGGCCGGTGTGAGCGCGCTCGGCTTTCCCTGGACGGCCAGTCAGCCGGCAAGCGCCTAGGGCGCCTAGGCCGACACAAAAAAAGCCCCGCTAGGGGCTTTTTTTTGCCGAGGCGATCGGCGGTCAGGCAGCTTTCTTCGACGCTTTCTTCGCTTCGTTCGCGGCTTGCCGGCTCGCGGTATCGATGTTGGCCTGCGCCGTTTCGGTGAACTGCTTGGTGAGCTTCGCGAGATTCTCGTACGCGGCGTTCACGGCTGCGATGCCGGTCTTGAGCGCGTTCACAGCCGCTTCGGAGCCGGTCGGCGCATCCTGCACCAACCGGTCGACCAGCGTGACCACTTGTTTGTTGAAGTCGGCGATTTGCTGCTCGATCAGTGCGCCGAACTGCGCCTGGGTGTCGACCGCCGCCTCGTACATGCTCTTGGCGTAGGACGTTGCCTTCTCGATCGACGGCTGCGCGATGTTGTCCTTGAGTGCGGCGAGCTCCTGCAGGTCCTTCACCGCCGCGAGCGCGCGGGCGTTCTCCAGGCCGTCGGCGAAGGCCGACTTCGCAGCCTGAAACTGCAGTTCCATGATCTTTTCCGCGCCCTGGAGCGCGACGCCGGCGAAGCGCGCGGCTGCTTCCAGCTGCGCCTTGTTGAGCGCCATCAGTTGTTCCGAAGCTTGATACACGGTCGTCTCCTTCTCACAGGTCCACGTTGTTGCGCTGCACAATTGGCATTATAGGGGGCGTACCCCGTAAGTCAAGCGATGCAGCGCAAAATATTTTTTGCGTCGCATCAGAGATGCGGCAAGGCATGCCGCCATGCGATAACGCCATGTCATGTAAGGGTACTTTTCCCGATCGCGATGCCGGGAACGGGTACTGCACTGCGCAGGCGGTATGAGAGACAAGGCCAGTGCCCCGGCGATTCGGGTGCTCACGCAGCCCGACGGAGAGCGGTGGATCACGCTGGCGGGGGAATGGAATCTGCGGCACCTGGGCCCGAGGTTGCAACGACTGCGGCGACAATTGGCGACTACGGACCGGCGTGCTGGCTGGGATCTTCGCGAAGTCGCGGCGCTGGATCATGCCGGCGCCATGCTGCTGTGGCGGGTGTGGGGGCGGCACTGGGTCGAGCCCGTGCGCGTGCGCCCCGAGCACCGGCGTCTTTTTCACCATCTCGAACACGCACCCGATGTACCGGTGCCGCGGCGCGCGTTACAGCCTGCGCTCCCCGTGGAGCTCGTCGGGCGGCACACGCTGTCACTCGTGAGCCACGTGCTCGACATGCTCGATCTGCTCGGCAACGTGATGCTTTCGCTCGCGTACCTGGTTCGTTATCCGTTGCGCATACCTTGGCTCGAAATATCCGCGAACGTCTATCGCACCGGCGCTCAGGCGCTTGCGATCACGGCTCTGGTCGGATTTCTCGTGGGCGTGGTGCTGAGCTACCTCTCTGCGCAGCAGCTGCGCGCCTTCGGCGTCGATATTTTCATCGTGAACCTTCTCGGCGTGAGCATCATACGGGAGCTCGGGCCGGTGCTCGCTGCGATATTGATTGCGGGGCGCTCAGGTTCCGCGATGACGGCTTCACTCGGCGTCATGCGTGTCACGCAGGAGCTCGATGCCATGGCAGTGATGGGCATACCGCACACGCTAAGACTCGTGCTTCCGCGCATGCTGGCGCTCGCCATTGCGATGCCGCTTCTTATCCTGTGGACCAACGCCGTTGCGCTGATAGGCGGCATGGTCACCGCGCATGCAAAGCTCGGGATCACTTATCGGTACTTCATTGCCAACATCCCGCAGGCCGTCCCGATAGCGAATCTCTGGCTGGGCCTGGGCAAGGGTGTGGTGTTCGGATTCTTCATCGCGCTGATCGCATGTCACTTCGGGCTGCGCGTGCGGCCGAACACCGTGAGCCTGGGCGAAGGTACCACCGCGTCCGTCGTCACCTCGATCACCGCGGTGATCCTCATCGATGCGATGTTCGCGGTGATGTTTTCCGACGTGGGCGTATTCCGATGAGCGAGCCGATCATCGAAGTCGACCATCTGTGGACGCGCTACGGCGACCAGGTGGTACACAGAGACATCTCCCTCACGGTCTATCGTGGAGAGGCGCTTTCCCTCGTCGGCGGCTCGGGCAGCGGCAAGACGACCTTGCTGCGGCAGATGCTCGGCCTGCAGCGCCCCACGCAAGGCACCGTGCGCGTGTTCGGCGAAGAGCTGCATGGCGGCGACGCGGAAGAGCTGCGGCGCCTGCGCAACCGCTGGGGCGTGCTGTTCCAGGAGGGGGCGCTGTTTTCGGCGTTGACGGTGTACGAGAACGTCGCGGTGCCACTGCGCGAGCTCAAGACGCTCGATGAGACGCTCATCTGCGATCTCGTCTGGCTCAAGCTCGGCATGGTGGGCATCGGTCCCGAGCACCGCGACAAAGTTCCGGCGGAGCTCTCGGGCGGGATGGTCAAGCGCGTAGCACTCGCACGCGCACTCGCGCTGGAGCCCGAATTGCTCTTTCTCGATGAGCCGACCGCGGGGCTCGATCCGGACCGGACGGCGAGTCTCGTCGAGCTCATCTGCAACCTGCGGCGCGACCTCGATCTCACCATCGTCATGGTGACGCACGACCTGGAAACGCTGCTTGCCGTGTCCGACCGCATTGCCGTGCTGTACGAGCATGAGCTCATCGCCATCGGCCCGGTCGCAGACGTAGTCGAAGACCCCCATCCCTTCATACGCGACTTCTTCAGGAGTCAGCGCGGCCGCGAGTTGCCCGAGGCCGGCTGCGGAGCGCCTGTGCAGCGCGAGACGGCAATCACCGAGGGCTGAGCGCGATGGAGAATCGAGCGCATGCCTGGGCCGCCGGCCTGTTCACACTGGCGTTGGGGGCGGCGGTTCTGATCGCGGCGATGTGGTTCAGCGGCGATACGTACGAGCGCGCGCGGTACATCGTCGAATCGCGCTACCCGGTGACGGGGCTCAATCCGCAATCGACGGTGAGGCTGCGCGGCGTCGATGTGGGCAGAGTCGAGGACATCGAATTCGCCCCCGGGAATCCGAAGATCGTGCTCATACGAATCACAGTACGCGCCGGGACTCCGATTACGCGCAGCACGGTCGGCCAGCTGCGGCCGCAAGGCATCACGGGCCTCTCGTACATCATGCTCGACGACCCGGGACCGGGAAACGAGCCTATCGCTTCCGGCGATCAGAATGCGCGCATACCGATGAAGCCGGCGTTCACGGAGGAGCTGGCCGACGCGGCGAAGGGCCTCATGGTCGATGCGCGGCAGTTGATGGATCGTCTCAACGGCCTGTTGAACGATCAAAGCATCGCGCAGGTGCAGCGCATGCTGGCGAATCTCGAAGCGGTGACCGATCGCGCTTCCAAGCTCGCGGCTGCGCTCGAGCCTGCGGCGAAAGCCACACCGGCGGTTCTCGAGCAGGCGCGGCGCACGCTGGCCGAAGTGCAGCCGATGGTGACCAGCGTGAAAGACCTCACCGACCAGCTTGCGGGCCGGGTCGACACGCTGGATCGGATGGCTCGCAGCGCGGAGCAAGTGGGCGTTGCCGCCGACTCGGTTTCGCAGGCGGTGGTCGCGGACGCGCTGCCGCGCATCAATGTGCTCGCCGATGAACTCGTCCGGACGGCGGGCAATCTCGACCGGTTGCTGATGCAACTGCGCGATCAGCCGTCGAGCGTGGTGTTCGGCGCGCCGCGCCAGCCGCCCGGGCCGGGGGAAGCGGGGTTCGCAGCGCAAAGGAGGGAGCGTTGAGACGCATGTTCCCTTTTTCGGTTGCGGCTGCCGTGTCTGCTGCGGCAGTGTCCGCATGCACGATCAACGCGCCCGCACGCGATGCGCCGGCGCTCTACGATTTCGGCCCTCATGCATCGGCCACGCGCAGTGAGCGCCGCATACCTGGGACATTGCTCATAGCGGCCGTCACCGCTCCGGCGTGGCTCGATACGACCGGCATCGTATACCGGCTCAACTACGAGGATTCGAATCGCCTGCGCGCCTACAACGAATCCCGCTGGGTCGCTACGCCGGCCATGCTGCTCACCGAAGCGCTGCGCATGCGCTTTGCCGGTCCTGCGGAACAGGTGGTGAGCGCAGCGGACGGCGCGCAGGCCGACAGGGTGCTGCGCGTCGATCTGGAGGATTACACGCAGGCGTTCGATGCGCCGACTCGGAGCCGCGTGGCGATACGCGCACGCGCTACGCTCGTAGACCGCAGATCCCGCGCCGTCGTCGCGCAACAGACTTTTGCTGCAACCCGGGATGCCGAGCCGAATGCGGCGGGCGCCGCGGACGCGCTCGCCGAGTGCGCGGGAGAGGTGGTCGAAAATGTGCTCGACTGGGTGGCGCAAAAGCTGAAAAATAGCGCCGCAGCGTCTACAGCAGAGAGGAGCAGCCGGTGACCACGATATTCAAGAAGATCATCGATCGCGAGATTCCCGCGCAAATCGTGTACGAGGACGATCTGTGCCTCGCGTTTCGCGACATCAATCCGCAGGCGCCTACGCACGTGCTGCTCGTCCCGAAGAAGGAAATCCCGCGGCTCGCCGATGCTAAGCATGAAGATCAGGCCTTGTTGGGGCATCTGCTGCTCGCGGCCGGCAAGGTGGCGCAGCAGCTCGGTATCGGCGATGCCTTCAGGCTGGTCGTCAACAACGGCGAGTCGGCAGGGCAAAGCGTCTTCCACATCCATCTGCACATACTCGGCGGACGGCCGTTCAAGTGGCCGCCGGGGTAGCGCCGCGAGCCGCGAAGCGCAGGCCGGCCGCAGCTCGGTATCCGGCGCCGCCGCGCTCGCCATCATCATGTTGCGCGCAGCGCGGCTCGCATGGTTGGTGTGATGGGCTGCCGCAAGGCCCAGTAATCTGCCCAAGGATCGCGCCGCTGCTTTGTGAGCCGGCGCAGCACGCTCTTTATCGTGAATATCCCACGGATGTCGTCGTCATCGATTTCCTCCCATTCGACAGGGACTGATACGGTGGGACGCGCGCGGGCGCGAGCTGAGTATGCCGCCACAGCCGTCCGGATTTCGCCGGAGTTCCTTAGGTAATCGAGAAAAATTTTGCCGGCTCGGTGCTGCTTCGCCATCGTGGCGAGGAAAAGGTCCGGGCGCACCTTGCTCAGCATCTGCGCGATATCGCGTGTGAATTCGGTGATCTCCGGCCAACCGAGATCCGGCGCGATCGGCACGGCGATATGCAGACCGTTCCCGCCAGTCGTCTTTATAAAGCTTTTGAGTTCAAGCGTATCGAGAAATTGCTTTGTCAGCTTGGCCGCTGCGACAAGGGTTGGCCATTGCACGCCAGGACCTGGGTCGAGATCGAGCGTAAATCTGTCCGGATGTGCAACGTCGGGAACTGTGGACCCCGAAGTATGGAATTCTACAGCGCCGTTCTGGACGGTGCTGATTACCGCTTCGATTGTTTCGACATACATGTACGGGGCACGCGAGCCGCGCTCGCGTTTATACGTTTGCACCGCGCCTGGGCTTGCTGCCATCAGCAAGTGCCGCTGATAGAAGCACTCTCCTTGCGTGCCGTCCGGGCAGCGCACGAGGGTCAGCGGGCGACGCCAGAGATGTGGCACGAGCCATGGCCCCACCGCCTCGTAGTAGCGCGCGAGGTCGAGCTTCGTGACGCCGGGCCAGATCACTCGGCTGCCGTGCGTGATCGCGATGCCACAGACCATGGGCGCCGCAGTGGCGGTGTCCTTCCTGGCGCTCATATCGCTATCTGTGGCAAGTTTTCGGCCCGCGCCCGGTGCCCGTTTGCGTTTTGCAGTCATTGTCTGCGCAGGCCCCGCATCGATATTGCCGCGGCCCGCGCGCGAGCGCGTTGCGGACCGCGGCAACCGGAAAGCCGCAACCGTGATCGCAGCCGTCGGGCAATTCACTGCAGAGTGTTTCGGAACGTCTGACTCGCCGGCATTCAAGATCAAGCGATGGAGCGGTATACGGACAGGGGGCACCTTGCCAAATCAGTCGGCCTCCTATGGCCAATTACATCGCCATGCCGGCCCGCTGAGTGCCTAAGTCCTCACGCAAAGGGAACGATCTCGACGGCAATCGCTAGTCGAACTTGATTCCGAGGTCCTTTACGATCTTCCGATGCAGATCTAGCTGCTCGCGGAGGAAGCGATCGAATTCTTCCGGCGTGTTGGTCGCCGGCTCGACGCCGATCTGCGCCATCTGCTGCTTCGCGTCGCTCGCGTTCATGCCGTCCACGACCGCCTTGTGAAGCCGCGCGATGATGGGCTTCGGCGTGCCGGCGGGAGCCATCAGGCCGAACCAGCCGTAAGCCTTGTACGCAGGCACGCCGGACTCGGCGACCGTCGGGACGTCGGGCAGCGTTACCGAGCGTTTTGCGCCGCCGACGGCGAGCGCTTTCAGCCGGCCTGCTTTCACTTGGGGGATCATGCTCGCCATCGGGCCGAAGTAGAACTGTGTCTCTCCGGCCATCGTCGCCGTCACCGAGGGGGCGCCGCCCTTGTAGGGAACGTGCACGGTTTCTTTCGCAATGCCGGCTAGGCTCACGAACATGGCGATGGCAAAGTGGCTCGTAGAGCCGGTGCCGCCGGAGGCGTAGTTCAACGATCCCGGCTTCGCTTTAGCAAGCGCGACGAGCTCCTTCACGTTGCTGACGGGCACGCCGGGGTAGGTGACAAGCAGATTGTGGGCGATCGCGAAGAGCGAGATCGGCGCGAAGTCCTTCAGCGGGTCGTAGCCCAGCTTCTTGTGAATGATCGGATTGAAGGAGTGCGTCGATACCGAGGCGGCGAGAAGGGTGTAGCCGTCCGGTGCGGCGTGCGCCACGATTTCGCCGCCGATGGTCCCGCCCGCGCCGCCGCGATTGTCCACCACGAATTGCGTCCCGAGCGTATCAGTGAGCCTGGCTGCGACGATACGGCCGATGACATCGTTCGCCCCGCCCGGCGGATTGGGCGATACGAGCCTGACGGGACGCGTCGGATAGGTCGCCGTGCCGGCGGGGGTGGTCTGCGCCTGTGCCGATGCCGCTGCGATCAATGCAGCGGCGAGCATGGACATGCGTCCATGGATCATGTTTCCTCCTCCCTTAGGGGCTCTCGGTTTGTCGTTTAGCGTTCGAGCGGCAGCCGCACCGGCTTCCCGGTCGCGACCGCTCGCTCGATGGCGATCGTCGTCTGCAGGTTGATCATCGCCTGCTCCGGCGTGGTGTGCACCGTGGGCGCTTGCGTCACGAGACTGTCGAGCCAGGCGCGCGTCTCGTTGCCGAGCGGTCCCCAGAAATCACCCACGGCCCAGTCGCCGGCGGTATTGCTGCCGAGGAAAGCCATGTTGACGGCATGATCGGGAACATAGGCGTGCGGCACGCCCTTGTCCGAATAGAGCACGTGGTCCATGTGATCGTCGTCGATGATCATCGTGCCTTCGGTGCCGAGGATCTCGACACGGTCCGACTGGCCAAGGGTCGGGTATTTCGCCGGCAGCGCGTAGCTCACGCCGAGATTCACGACGGCGCCGTCAACGAAAGTGACGATCGCCCACGTGACATCGTGTGCGCCGTAGCCCGCTTCCTTGAAGATGCCATGCTGACCGCGTGCGACGACTTCGAACGGCGTATTGCCTTCGAGAAACCAGCACATGAGATCGACGTAGTAGGTGAGGACGTCGAGCACCGGTGTGGCGTGCGGGTCCCGCTTGAGAATGGAGAAGGCCTGCGCGCGCGAGTTGTAAACACGGGCGAGTCCGCCGACTACTTTGCCCACGCGGCCGTGGATCATCTGTTCCTTCGCGCGGAGGAAGCACTCCTTGTAGCGGCGGCTGTAGCCGACGCGCAGCGATCCGCCGGTGCTCTTCAGCGTATCCAATATCCGCTGTGCGTCTTCCATCGCGAGGGACAGCGGCTTCTCGACCAGGACCGGCTTGCCGAGCTCCAGTGCCCGGCATACCGGCGCCGCATGCTCGCCTTCAGGCGTGGAAACGAAGACGGCATCGACCTCGGGACGACCTATGACGTCGAAATTGTCGTCGGAGAAATAGTCGGCGCGGGTCTGGTGAGCGAGCGCGCGGGCGCGTTCCTTGTCGACGTCCGAGATGGCGAGAAAGCCTACGGCGGGATGCTTGTCGGCAAGCCGCGCGCGCAAGGTGCCGATGCGCCCTGCGCCGATGACTGCAATACCAAGTTTCTTGTCGTTCATGTGTCCTCCTGCCGGCATATTACGGCAGGAGGACGAGGCGAGCGAGAGGCAGGAAGCGGCAGCCTCGCCGCTCGCTCCTCGCTATTCGCTCCTCACTCCTCACTCCTCACTCCTCACTCCTCACAGTCTCAATAGACTCTGTTGAGAGCCGGCTCGCCTTTCAGCACGCGACTTACGTTGTCCCACGAAGCGCGGAAAAGATGGGCGGCCGACTGCCGCGTGACGCCGGCGATGTGCGGCGTGAGAAGGAGGCGTTGTGCCGCTTCGTTGCCGACATTGAGCAGCGGATTGTCCGCGGTGGGCGGCTCGGTGGAGTACACGTCAACAGCCGCGCCGCCGAGGGCGCCGGATTCGAGGCGCGCAGCGAGCGCCGCTTCGTCGACGATGCCGCCGCGCGAAGCGTTGACGAGGATCGCACCCGGCTTCATCAGCGCGAGCTTCGCTGCGTCGATCAAGCCTCTGGTTGCAGGCAGAAGCGGCACATGGAGTGTGACGACGTCGGCCTTCCTGAGCAGATCGTCGAGCGGCATCTGTTCGGCGCTCATCGCCGCGACGGCCTTGGCATCGCGCGGCGCGGGATCGAAGTACGCGATGCGCGCGCCCATACGGTGAAACGCCTGCGCGACGGCCATGCCGATCACACCGAGACCGACGACGCCCACCAATTGCCCTTCGATGCCGGCGAGATTGTCGGCGAGCATGCGCTTGCGGAAGGCATCGTAGCGGCCCGCGCGAATTTCGTTGCTGGACCATGCCATGCGCCGGAGCAGCAGCGAGGCGGAAGTCACCGCCCATTCGGAAACCGCGCTGTTGCTGCCGCCGGGAACGTTACATACCGGGATGCCGAGCTTCTTCATCGCCGCTTCATCGAGGCGATCGACACCCGCACCGGTCACCTGCACGAGCTTGATCGACGTGCCTTCGAAGAGCGTCGCAGGCAGCTTCGGCCCCACCGCGGGAATGACGAGGACGGGCGCTTTCTTGAGCAGCGCCGGCAGCTCGGGATCATCGGGGGTGCGATAGGTGATCTTGAGGTGCGAAGGCGCAGGCGCGTTCACGCGGATGAAATCGGCCTCGGGCCGCAGTGCAATGACGTCGATGTTCATGTGAGGAGGAAGGAGTGAGGAGTCAGGAGGAACGGCGCGTGCGTCGACGCGTGCGCGAGGGCAATGGTTCGCGCTTCACCGTTCACGATTCACGGTTCACTTCGTCTCTTGCGTGCGCTTCGCGATGTCGTTTACCGGGAAGAAGCAGAGCAGCACGAGCGGCTCGGCGCCGGTATTGCGCGTCACGTGCTTTTCGCCGGACGGAATGAGTATCGTGTCGCCCGCCTTGAGCGGATACTCCCCGCTGTCCGCGTGCGTCGTGCCCTGTCCCGACAGCACGAAAATGCATTCTTCGAAGCCCTGGTGGTAATGCGGGCCGCGCAGTGCCTCGCCCGGCTTGGGCACCGGGATCTCGACCAGCCGCAGCGTGACGGCCTGCGAGCCTTTCTCTCCGGATACGATCTCGAGCGACTTGCGCCCCGCGAGCCCCATCGACTTCGCTTCCGCCTGGGTGAGCACGCGCGCCATGGTCAGCTCGCCATCTTGAGGTGCTTGATCTCGGCCGTGCCGCCTTGCGCTTCGTCGAGCAGCCGGAAGATGTCGCCGGCTTCCTTGGCGATGGCGTCCGCGATGTCGTTCAGCATCTTGAGGCCTTTGTCGACGGTCGCGTGCTCCGGTGCGCCGTACCAACCCGTTGGCGCGATGGTCTTGATGTCGCGCAGGACCGGCTGGAAGCTCCGGGTGCGGCGCAGCTTGTCCCACTTGCGGCCGTGCTCGTGATCCGAGGAGTGCTCGATACGATCGAGATGCACGAGGTCCGGACGATAGGCGAGCACGGCAAGCGCTTCGATCTCGCCGCCGTGCGTGAGGCCGCCGCAGGAATGGCCGTACAGCTCGGCGGCGACGTAGCATGCCTGGACCACGACGACCGTCATGCCGACTTCACGATGCAGCTTTTCGGAAGCGATCGCCAGCGACGGGATGTTGCCTTCGTGCCAGTTGAGGATCAGGCAGTACTTTGCGCCGTGCTTCGCGGTGGACTCGCACGTCTCGACCACCACGCGCTGGTATGTCTCCGGGGAAAGCGTGATCGTGCCTTCGAACGGCATGTGCATCGGCGTAACACCCAACGGTCCGCCGGGCAGCACGAGACCATCCATGCGTTCGGCGACCGCGTGGCCAATGACATTGGACGCGTAGATATCGGTGCCGGTCGGCAGATGCGGACCGTGCTGCTCGACGCTGCCCGCAGGCAGGATGACGAGCGGGTTCTTCTTGAACTGCGCCGCGATCTCGGGCTGCGTGAGATCGATGAAGTAGCGGCTGGGCAGTATCGACATGATCAGGCTCCGTGTTCAGGCGGCGCGTTTGACGCCGGACTTCGCCCGCGCGTCTTCCATCACTTCCTCTATGGTGACGCACTGGCCTTTGCGGTCGATCGACTTCAGCGCGGCATTCGTCATGGCGACCGCAACGTTGCCGTTGTAGGCGGTCAGCTCGTTGGGCTGGCCGGAAATGCAGCTGCCTGCGAAAGCTTCCAGCTCGGCGCGGAACATGTCGGACTCCGGCAGCTTGATGTCCTCGCGCTTCGCCCAGCCGTCCTTGCCACGCTGGATGTAGAGGACCGAGTTCTTGTGCAGCAGGTGCGGCGTATCCCAGGTGCCGAAGTCGATTTCGTAGTGCATCAGGCCCTTCGAGCCGAACACACGCACGGCGAAGATGCCGGGCGAGGTCCAGCACGACCCGACGTAGCCGATCTTGCCGTCCTTGAAGCGCACGAGCGTCATCGACTGGTCGTCGACCTCGGCGCCGACCGGCGAGAGCTTCGATGCCATCGACGAGACTTCCTGCACTTCACCGCCTAGGAGGTGCAGCACGTCGAACTGGTGGATCGCGAGCTGCGACAGCGGGCCGCCGGGGGCGCGATCCTTGTACCAGCGCCAGGTCTGCGGGGTGAGCTCCAGCGCGCGCTCATTGGAGAAATTCGCTTCGATGAAGGCGACGCGCCCGAGTTCGCCGGCGTCGATCTTCTCCTTGATGATGCGGATGCCGGCCATGAGCCGCGCGCTGTGGCCCACCGTAACGGTGACGCCATACTGTTTTTGCAGCGCCTCGATTTTCAGCCCGTCTTCCAGCGTCTGCGAAATCGGCTTTTCGGTATAGACGTGCTTTCCGGCCTTCGCGACCATTTCCGCCATAGGCAGGTGCTGCTCGTTCGGCACGGTGAGGATGACGCCTTTGATCTCCGGGTTCGAAAGCATCGCCTTCATGTCCGGCACGGCCGGCACGCCCATCTCTTTTTCGAACGCCGTGCGCTTTTCCTCCGAGCGGCTGTAGCCGGCGACGATCTGGATCTTGTTCGATTGCTTGCTGGCGCGGGTGAGGACCTTGGCCCAGCGGCCGAGGCCGACGATGCCGACTTTGACGGGCGTGCTCATGGAACGGCTCTCCTTGTATGCGTGAGCGGTGTAATCGCGTATGATTGTATTATCGTATTACGGCTCCGACAAGCGGCGAACGGATGGCTACTCAACCCGTTGTCTCGATACAGAAATTCGCGGCACCACTGCGGCAGCAGGTGCTCGACAGCCTGCGGCAGGCGATCATCGACGGTCGGCTTGCGCCAGGCGCACGCCTCACCGAGCGTGAGCTCACCGAAATGCTGGGCGTGTCCCGTACCGTCGTGCGCGAGGCGCTGCGCAGCCTCGAGTCCGAGGGGCTCGTGCACGTCATCCCGAACAAGGGGCCGGTGGTGCGCGAGTTGAGCCGCGCCGAAGCCGAGGACCTGTATCAGATACGCGCGGTGCTCGAGGGTCTCGCGGCACGACTTTTCGTGCAGCAGGCAAGCGCCGAGCAAATCGAACACCTTGAAAAGGCGCTCGACGTCGTCGTCGAAGCGTACGACAGTGGCGACGCCGCGCGCGTGCTCGAAACCAAGAACCGCTTTTACGACGTGTTGTTTGCCGGCGCGGGCAGCGAGACATTGAGTTCCATGCTCGCCACGCTGCATGCGCGCATCTGGCGCTGGCGTGCCTTGGGACTCACGCATCCGGGACGTTCTCCCGATCGCTCGCAGGAAAGCATTGCGCACTTGCGCGACATGCTCGCTGCCATACGGTCGCGTGACGCGGAACAAGCGGAGCGCATCACCCGCGACGAAGCGAATCGCGCCGCTCACGAAGTGATGCGCTTGCTGACAGCCTCCGGTGCTGAAGAGAGTGGAGCGGCGTGAGAGCCGTCGTGCCGACGATGTCCCTGTGCTCGTTTCAGCATCGTTAAAAACAAAGGGCGGCCGAGGCCGCCCTTGTGTTACCGGCAGAGCGGCGTCACTCTACTTTCAGTCCTGCCGCCTTGACGACCGGGCCGATATCGCGGATCTCATGCGCGACGAGGTCGCGGAATGCTTCCGGCGTGCTCGTCTGCACCACCGCACCCTGGCTGCCGAACTGCTCCTTCACGTCGCTTGAGTTCGACACCTTGATGATCGCGTCGCGCATCTTGGTGAGCACGGCTTTCGGCGTTCCTTTCGGCGCGAGGAGCCCGTTCCAGCCGCTGTACTTGAAGCCTTTGACCGTTTCACCGACCGAAGGCATGTCCGCCAGCAGCGACGTGCGCTCCGGCAGGCTGTGGCCCAGCGCGCGCAAGCGGCCCGAACGTACGAGCTGCATGACGGCCGGCGCCGGCGTGATCGTCCATTGCGACTCGTTGGCGACGACCGCTGCGACCGACGCTCCGCCCCCTTTATAAGGCACATGCGTGGACTGGAACCCCGCGGCCACCATCAGCGCCGCTCCGGTGAGATGGCTTTGCGCGCCTGCGCCTGCAGAGGCCATGTTGAGCGACATGCCCTTGGATTTGGCAAAGTCGACGAACTCCTTCACCGACTTGACCGGCAAGCCGGGATTGATCACCAGCACGTTCGGCGTGACGCCGAACATCGAGATGTACTCGTAATCCTTGATCGGATCGTACGGCAGCTTTTTATGGATGTGCGGCGCGATCGACATGGCCGCCGTCGATGCGCCAACCAGCGTATAGCCATCCGGTGCCGCGCTCTTGCCGATTTCCATCCCCACGAGGCCGCCTGCGCCCGGCCGATTGTCGATCACGAGCTGTTGCCCGAGCACATCGCCCAACCGCACTGCAATGATGCGCGCGAGCGTGTCGTTGGAGCTGCCCGGCGCGTTGGGCATGATCATGCGTATCGGGCGCTGCGGCCAGTTCGCGGCATCGGCAGCAGCTGTTGAGGCGCTAAACGTGATGGCGGTCGCAGCGACGCCGACCGCCAGGATGTGACTGACCTTCATTCCTTCTCCTCGCTAGTGGGGTGTAACGGACAAACCGCCGCATTCTGTACGGTTTGCAGCGGTGTCGCAAGCTACAGCAGCCGGACACCCGCCGCATTAATCCATATCAAGGCGACGCGTCGCAGTGCGAGGTACGCGGGCAAGACTCCAGTGATGGATCGCCCACTGCAATAATGCAGCGCAACTCATTCCGTCGGCATCTGGGGGCAGCGCTTGCCCGAGAAAGCGCAGTGCAGCACGCAAGGCTCGAGGTGCGTTCGTTGCAGTGACTGGTGCGGCGCGTGTCTGCTTGGAGAGTTTCTCGCCATACGCATCGATGGCGACCGGCACGTGCGCATAATGCGGATGCGGCAGACGGAGCGCTTGCTGCAACACGATCTGTCGCGGCGTCGACACGAGAAGATCGGCCCCGCGCACGATATGGGTTACGCCTTGCTCGGCGTCGTCCACCGCAACCGCGAGGTGGTAAGCGTAGATGCCATCCGCCCGATACAGCACGAAGTCGCCGACCTCCCGCTCGATGTCCTGCACGACCTTGCCTTGAACGGCGTCGTCGAACGTGATGACTTGGCCCCGCGTGTCGTAACGCCATGCGCGTGCACGCGAGTCGAGCCCGTTGCGGCAGGTGCCGGGATACACATAGCCTTCGACGCCGCGTATCGAGGAATCCGCGATCTCGCGGCGGCTGCAGCGGCACGCATACACGCGGCCTTGCGCGCGCAGTTCGTGGAGCGCCGCATGATAGGCATCGGACCGCGCGCTCTGGTAGACGACTTCGCCATCCCACGCCATACCGAGCGCCTCCAGCGTGGCGAGGATCTGCGACGTTGCGCCTGGCATGATGCGCGGAGCGTCGAGGTCGTCGATGCGCAGCAGCCACGCGCCGCCTTGCGCTTTCGCCTCCGCATAGCTCGCTACGGCGGCGACCACCGAGCCGAAGTGCAGCGGTCCGGTGGGCGAGGGCGCGTAGCGGCCGCGGTACGGCCGGGAAGAATGTTCAGGCACGGTTTGCGCAGGAAACGACGGAATCTCAAAACAGTTTATAGTACCGCCCCTCACGGAGTTCGCGATGAAGACGAGAGCAGCAGTGGCATTGAAGGCGGGTGAGCCGTTGACCGTGACGACAGTCGACCTAGAAGGCCCGCAGCGCGGGGAAGTGCTGGTCGAAATCAAGGCGACGGGTATCTGCCATACGGACGAATACACCCGCTCGGGCGCCGACCCGGAAGGACTGTTTCCCTCCATCCTCGGGCATGAGGGCGCGGGCGTGGTGCTGGAAGTCGGACCGGACGTGAAAACCCTCAAGCCCGGCGATCACGTGATTCCGCTCTACGTGCCCGAGTGCCGCGAATGCGAATACTGCGTCTCGGGGAAGACGAACCTGTGCCAGGCCATACGCGTGACGCAAGGGCAGGGGCTCATGCCCGACGGCACCAGCCGCTTCAAGCTGGACGGCAAGCCGCTGCATCACTATATGGGCACGTCGACCTTCTCACAGCACACCGTCGTGCCCGAAATCGCGCTCGCGAAGATCCGTGAAGACGCGCCGTTCGACAAGGTCTGCTACATCGGCTGCGGCGTGACGACCGGCATAGGCGCCGTGATCAACACCGCGAAGGTCGAGCCCGGCGCGAACGTCGTCGTGTTCGGACTCGGCGGCATAGGGCTCAACGTGGTGCAGGGCGCGCGCATGGCGGGTGCCAACATGATCGTCGGCGTCGATGTCAATCCCGCGCGGCGGGCGCTTGCCGAGAAATTCGGCATGACGCACTTCGTGAATCCCCGCGAAGTCGAAGGCGATCTCGTCGCGTGCCTCGTGGCTCTCACGGGAGGCGGGGCAGACTACAGCTTCGAATGCATAGGCAACGTGGACGTCATGCGTCAGGCGCTCGAGTGCTGCCATAAAGGCTGGGGCGTGTCGGTCATCATCGGCGTCGCCGGCGCGGGGCAGGAGATTCGCACGCGCCCCTTCCAGCTCGTCACGGGCCGCGTATGGAAAGGCACTGCGTTCGGCGGTGCCAAAGGACGCCGCGACGTGCCGCGCATCGTGGACTGGTACATGGAGGGCAAGATCAACATCGACGACCTCATCACGCATCGGCTCGCGCTCGACGAAATCAACCGCGGCTTCGAGCTCATGCACAAGGGGGAGTCGATACGGAGCGTGGTCGTTTACTGACATGTTGGAAGGAGTATCTCCACCGCTCTTGGCCGAGCTGCCGTACCAGCCCGATAGCGCGTCGCTCTTCGAGGCGGTGGCGGACAGGCCCTGGGCGGTGTTCCTCGATAGCGGCCATCATCACGTCACGCAATCGCGCTATGACATCATCGCCGCGCGTCCGTACGTGCGTTTGGTGGCGCGCGGCAAGCTCACCGAGATCCACGCGGACGGGGTCACGCTGTCGCGGGAAGACCCTTTCGCCATTCTGCGCCGCTACCTCGCCATCGAGGCCACCGCCGGGCGCGGCGCATTGCCGTTCTCAGGCGGCGCCATCGGGTACTTCGCGTACGATCTTGCCCGACGCATCGAGACCCTGCCCAGCCGCGCACGCGATCACGAGCGCATACCGGACATGGCGATCGGCATATACGACTGGGCAGTCGTGGTCGATCACGTCGAGCGCCGTACCTGGCTCGCCGGACAGGGGCGCGATCCGGAGACCGATCTGCAATGGGATGCGCTCGTCCAACTGTTCAGTGCGCCGCCTGCAGAGCGCAGGCGGACGCCTTTTCGTGTGACGTCGCCCGTTGCGTCCAACATGACGCCGCAGCACTATGCGCGCGCTTTTCGCAAGGTGCACGAGTACATTACCGACGGCGATTGTTACCAAGTCAATCTTGCGCAGCGCTTCGCCGCAGCCGCTGAAGGCGATCCATGGCTCGCATATCAGGCGCTGCGCATCATCAATCCGGCGCCGTTCTCGGCCTATTTCTCCACGCCGTATGCGCACATCCTGTCCGCGTCGCCGGAGCGCTTTCTGAAAGTGGAAGATCGCGATGTGGAGACGCGCCCCATCAAGGGCACACGTCGCCGCATCGGCGATGCACGCCTCGATGCGCAAGTCGCGGAAGAGTTGCGCGCCAGCGAGAAAGATCGCGCGGAGAACCTGATGATCGTCGACCTGCTGCGCAATGACTTGTCGAAGAGCTGCGCGGTGGGGTCGGTGCGCGTGCCTCGCCTTTTCGACGTCGAGACGTACGCGACCGTGCATCATCTCGTGAGCACGGTGACGGGGCGCCTTGCCGAGGGCCGGGATGCCATCGATCTGCTGCGCGGCTGCTTCCCCGGTGGCTCGATCACCGGCGCACCCAAGCTGCGCGCGATGCAAATCATCGAGGAGCTCGAGCCGCATCGCCGCGGCGTCTACTGCGGCGCGATCGGCTACATCGGGTTTGGCGGCGAGATGGATCTCAACATCGCGATACGCACACTCGTGTACTCGCATGGCGAGATTCGCTGCTGGGCAGGCGGCGGCATCGTCGCCGATTCGAACGCGCAGGACGAATACCAGGAGACGCTCGACAAGGCGGCCGCGCTGCTCAAGCTGCTGCAGCAGAGCGCAGTGCACCGGGCGCAGGCGTGAGCGCGGCCGGCCATCGCATCGTCATCGTCGGCGGTGGCGCTGGAGGACTGGAGCTCGCCACGCGGCTGGGAGACACGCTGGGTCGGCGCGGCAAGGCGCAGATCACTCTGGTCGATTGCGCACGCACGCACGTGTGGAAACCGCTGCTGCACGAGATCGCGGCGGGCAGCATGGACCTCGACCGCCACGAGCTCGATTACCTCGCGCAGGCGCACTGGCACCATTTTCGTTTTCAGCTCGGCCGCATGACCGGCCTCGACCGCACCAGTCGTGTCATTCGCACGGCCCCCACCTACGATGACGATGGCAACGAGCTGATACCCGAGCGCGAAATTCCGTACGATACGCTCGTCATTGCCATCGGCAGCCGCACCAACGATTTCGGCACGCCGGGCGCCGCCGAGCACGCCATCAGTCTGGACACGGCGGAGGAGGCGGAGCTGTTTCACAAACGCCTCGTGAACGCCTGCATACGCGCGAACGCGCAGCGCGAGCCGCTGCGACCGGAGCAGCTCAATGTCGCGATCATCGGCGCCGGTGCGACCGGCGTCGAGCTCGCGGCGGAGTTGCACAAGACTACTCGCGAGCTCGTCGCCTACGGATTCGAGCGCATCGATCCGGAGCGCGACGTGCAGCTCACTCTCATCGAGGCCGCGCCTCGCATACTCGGACAATTGCCCGAGCGTCTCGCCAAGGCCGCCGAGAGTCTGCTGCGCGATCTCAAGGTCGAGGTGCTGACCGGCGAAAAGGTGACGGCCGTGGAAGCGGACGGTGTCAAAACGGCGAGCGGCAGGAAGATCCCGACCGAGCTCACCGTGTGGGCGGCGGGCATCAAGGCGCCGGCGTTTCTCGCGCAGCTCGACGGACTCGAAACCAATAGGCTCAACCAGCTTGTGGTGCACGACACCTTGCAGACTACGCGCGACGAAGCGAT
>JBLNBW010000191.1:0-3320 GCA_050260255.1 Rhodospirillaceae bacterium
GGGGGGGCGAGCAACGGCTCGCCCCGCTTTCCACATCTAATCCCAGAGAATCAGGAATTTATCGTGTCCGCGCGTACGCCCGCCATCCTCGTACTCAAGGATGGAACGGTATTCCGCGGCACCTCTATAGGCGCCGACGGCCTGACCACCGGTGAGGTGGTATTCAACACTGCCATAACCGGTTACCAGGAAATCCTCACCGACCCTTCGTACTGCCGCCAGATCGTAACGCTCACGTATCCGCACATCGGCAATTACGGGGTGAATCCGGAAGACATCGAGTCGAAGAAGATCTGTGCCGCGGGCCTGGTCATCCGCAGCCTGCCCGTGCGCGCGTCGAACTGGCGCAAAACGTGGACGTTGTCGGAATACCTCAGGCGGGAAAACATCGTCGCAATCGCGGACATCGACACACGGAAGCTCACCCGCATACTGCGCGACAAAGGCGCACAGGACGGCTGCATCATGGCCGGGCGGGTGGACGAGCAGGCGGCGATCGAGGCCGCGCGCAGATTCCCCGGCATCGTCGGCATGGACCTCGCGAAGGTCGTGAGCTGCGACAAGCCCTACAACTGGGAAGAAAGCACCTGGGCGCTGGGGCAGGGCTACAAGCACATGTCCGAGCCGCGGTTCCACATCGTCGCATACGACTACGGCATCAAGCACAACATCCTGCGCAAGCTGGCCGAGCGCGGCTGCCGCGTCACCGTGGTGCCGGCGCAGACGCCCGCAGACGAAGTGCTGGCGATGAAGCCCGACGGCGTGTTCCTGTCGAACGGCCCGGGCGATCCCGCGCCGTGCGACTACGCGATCGAATCGATACGCAAGCTCATGGACCGCGGCGTCCCGATGTTCGGCATCTGCCTCGGCCACCAGTTGATGGCGCTTGCAAGCGGCGCGCAGACCGTGAAGATGAAGTTCGGCCATCACGGCGCAAATCATCCGGTGCAGGACGTGCAGACCGGCCACGTGATGATCACGAGCCAGAATCACGGCTTCGCGGTCGACACCTCCACCCTGCCTGCCACTGTGCAAGTGACGCACGTTTCGCTGTTCGACGGCAGCCTGCAGGGATTCGCGCGCACCGATAAGCCCGCGTTCTGCTTCCAGGGACATCCGGAGGCGAGCCCGGGGCCGCATGACGTCGATTACCTGTTCGACAGGTTCGTGAAGCTGGTGGAAGAGAACAAGAAACCGTGACGAGTAAGGAGTCGGGAGTAAGGAGCAACAGCGCATTTACCCCTCACTCCTCACCTTCAATGACTATTGAAGCATGCCAAAACGCGACGACATCAAATCGATACTGATAATTGGCGCCGGTCCGATCATCATCGGCCAGGCGTGCGAGTTCGACTATTCCGGCGTGCAGGCGTGCAAGGCGCTCAAGCAGGAAGGGTATCGCGTCATCCTGGTCAATTCGAATCCGGCGACGATCATGACGGATCCGGAATTGGCCGACGCGACGTACATCGAGCCGGTGAACTGGCAGATGGTCGAGAAGGTGATCGCGGCCGAGCGTCCCGACGCGCTGCTGCCGACGATGGGCGGACAGACGGCGTTGAACTGCGCGCTCGACCTCGCGAAGCACGGCGTGCTGGAGAAATACGGCGTCGAGATGATCGGCGCGAGCAAGGAGGCGATCGACAAGGCCGAAGACCGCGAGAAGTTCAAGGCGGCGATGGCGAAGATCGGGCTTTCGAGCGCACGCTCGGCACTCGCGCACAGCATGGAAGAAGCGCTGCAGGTGCAGGCGATGGTGGGCTTTCCCACCGTGCTGCGTCCGTCTTTCACGCTGGGCGGCACGGGCGGCGGCATCGCCTACAACAAGGAAGAGTTCATCGCCATCGTCGAGCGCGGCCTGGAAGCGAGTCCGACGAAGGAAATACTGATCGAGGAGTCGCTGATCGGCTGGAAGGAATACGAGATGGAGGTCGTGCGCGACAAGCACGACAACTGCATCATCGTGTGCTCGATCGAGAACCTCGATCCGATGGGTGTACACACCGGCGACTCGATCACCGTCGCGCCGGCGCAGACGCTCACCGACAAGGAATACCAGATCATGCGCGACGCGTCGATCGCGTGCCTGCGCGAGATCGGCGTGGATACCGGCGGGTCGAACGTGCAGTTCGCGATCAACCCGAAGGACGGGCGCATGGTCATCATCGAGATGAATCCGCGTGTGTCGCGTTCTTCCGCGCTCGCGTCGAAAGCGACCGGATTTCCGATCGCAAAAGTCGCGGCGAAGCTCGCCGTCGGCTACACGCTGAACGAGCTGCGCAACGAGATCACCGGCGGCGCCACGCCGGCATCGTTCGAGCCGACGATCGATTACGTGGTCACGAAAGTGCCGCGTTTCGCGTTCGAGAAATTCCCGCAGGCCGACGACCGGCTTACCACGCAGATGAAGTCCGTCGGTGAAGTGATGGCCATGGGCCGCACTTTCCAGGAATCGATACAGAAGGCGCTGCGCGGCCTGGAGACCGGCGCGGACGGCTTCGACGAGAAGACGACGGATCGCGACGCCATCGAGCAGGAGCTCGGCGACCCGGGGCCCGATCGGATCTATTACGTCGCGGATGCGTTTCGCATCGGCATGACGCTGGACGAGGTGTACGAGGTCTCTCACATCGATCCCTGGTTCCTCGCCCAGATCGCCGATATCGTCGAGCAGGAAAAGGCCGTGGCCGGAAGAGAGCTCGCGTCCTTCACCGCCGACGAGCTGCGCCAGCTCAAGCGCGCCGGCTTTTCGGATCGCCGGTTGGCGACATTGTTGCGCACCGATCAGACGGCGGTACGAAATCGCCGCCACGCGCTCGGCGTGCGGCCCGTATACAAGCGCGTCGACACCTGCGCTGCCGAGTTCGCGACGAATACGGCGTACATGTACTCGACATACGAAGAAGAATGCGAGGCCAATTCGTCGGAGCGCAAGAAGGTGATGGTGCTGGGCGGCGGACCGAATCGGATCGGTCAGGGCATCGAGTTCGACTACTGCTGCGTGCACGCGGCGCTGGCCATGCGTGAAGACGGGTTCGAGACCATCATGGTCAACTGCAACCCGGAAACGGTCTCGACCGACTACGACACGTCGGACCGCCTCTACTTCGAGCCACTCGGCGCCGAGGAGGTGCTCGAGATCTGCGCCCGCGAGCTCCCTACCGGCGTCGTCATCCAGTTCGGGGGTCAGACCCCGCTAAAACTTGCACGCGAAATCGAAACAGAAGGCTGGCGGATCCTCGGGACGCCGTTCGAGGCGGTCGACCTCGCTGAGGATCGTGAGCGGTTCGCGGCGCTCTGCGAGGAGCTCGAGATCGACG
>JBLNBW010000192.1:0-12981 GCA_050260255.1 Rhodospirillaceae bacterium
CTGTGGCAGCACCGACGGAATGCTGTTGAACAGCAGCTGCACTTGCCCCGCCAGCAATTCGGTCATCGCGGGCCCGCCACCTTTGTACGGCACATGTACGACATTGATGCCCGTCATGGACTTGAGCAGCTCCATGCCCATGTGATTGGGGCTGCCCACGCCCGGGGATGCGTAATTGATCTGTCCCGGCTTCGCGCGCGCGAGCTTGATGAGTTCCTGCACGTTGCTTGCCGGCACGCCCGGATGCGCGACGAGCGCCTGCGGATTGATGACCACGAGACTGATCGGTGCGAAGTCGCGCTCCACGCTGTACGGCAGCTTTTTGTGTAGCAGCGGATTGATCGACATGCCTGCGGACGTGCCGAGCAGCAGCGTATAGCCGTCCGGTGCGGCTCTGGCGACGATTTCGGTGCCTATGATGCCACCCGCACCGCCGCGGTTGTCCACCACCACCTGCTGACCCAGTCCTTCGGTGAGCTTCGCGGCCAGCGCCCGGCCAACCACGTCGGTCGAACCGCCGGGCGGATACGTGATGACAACGCGTATCGGCTTGGACGGAAAATCCTGCGCGGCGGCAGCGCTCGCACATGCGATCGCCAGCAATACGCACAGAGCGTGTTTCATGGTGTTGCTCCTTCTCGGACAGCAGTGCTCCTCGGGCGGGGCGGCCAGTGTAATGAAAACACCCGCGCCTTGTCGAACATGCGGCGGCCGCGGTCCACATCGCGATACAAAGTTTTACAACTGCCGCACGAACTGCGCGATACGCTGGTGCTCTGAATCAGTGACGACCGGTTGTAATCGCGGCCGCCAAGCACCCACATGGAACAGGAGAGACTCATGAACAAGCTGCTCGCAACAATAATCGTATCCACAGGTTTCGCCACCGGCATCCCGTACGCATTCGCGCAAACGGCCGACACGCCGCAAGCCGCGCCGTCGCCCCGCGCCCAAGGCATGCATCATCATGGACAACGCGCGCACATGAGCGCCGCTGACCGCGTCGAAGCGCGGCTCGCCTACATCCGTACGGCGCTCAAGATCACCGACGCGCAGCAACCGCAGTGGGACGCGTTCGCCAGCGTGCTCCGCAAGCAGGCGCAGCAGATGGACGAGTTCCGCCGCTCGCGCTTCGCACAGGGCGCGCAGCCGGCGCAGCGTAAGCCGCTCACGGCGATCGACCGGCTGGAGCGCCGCCAGAAGATGATGATATTCGCTTCGGAGCGGCTGAACGAGGTCATCACGGCTGCAAAGCCGCTGTACGCGGCGCTGAGCCCCGAGCAGCAGAAAGTGGCTGACGAGCTGCTCGCACGCCAGGCGCGCGCGAGAATGGGCCACCGTCACGGCATGCATCGCGGCGCCTGATTGCCGCACTAAGCCCGGCGCGCCACCGGCGCGCGAGGGCGTCACATGCCGGCGCGCCGCTCGGTGCGCCGGCATGCTCTTTCTCATGCGGACGTACGCGCCGCCTGCATTTTTCCGCATCCTCCGCACACGGCAGCACCATGTGGACTGCTCCTTTTACGGGTCCGGCACACCTGCTAGCATGCAGGCCCAGTTGCGCCAATACACCGCCATACCCGGCAGTTTTGTTTCCCTTCCGCAAACAGCATAACCACGGATACGCATGTACTTACTGGAACACGATGCCAAGACGCTGCTTGCGCGGCATGATGTAAGAACGCCTTTGGGCGTGATCGTCGAGCATGCAGGCGAGCTCGAGAAGACGAAACTGCCTCCCGGGCCGTGGGTCGTGAAAGGCCAGATCGCCGCCGGCGGCCGCGGCAAGGCCGGCATCATACGGAAAGCGGCGACGCCGGAAGCAGCGGCAGAAGCGGCCGGTGCGATACTCGGCGCGGCAGTGAAGGGCCGCACAGTCCATGCCGTGCGTATCGAGCAGCAGGTGCAGCAGGCGGAGGAAGCGTACATTGCACTGCTCCTCGATGCGGCGGCAGGTGGTGTGCGCGTCATCATGTCGACGCACGGCGGCATGGATATCGAAGCGGTTCCCGCAGAAGAAATACGCTCCGCGGTAGCGTCGCTGGACGTGCAATCGATCGTGCAATGCGTCGGTGATATCGCTAGCGCATGGCCCGATGCGAAGGGACGCGCGCTGCGGGAGGCCGGCGAACGGCTTGCCGAAGTGTTCGTTGCGCGCGAAGCCATGCTGGTGGAGGTGAATCCCCTGTTCGTGCATGGCGACGGCAGCTGGGTCGCGGGCGATGCGAAACTGGTGACGGACGACAACGCACTGGAACGCCAGCCGGATCTCAAAGCCATGCTGGAGCGCAGAGGCCGCGCTTACCCCGAAGCGGCGGTCAAGCTTCATCACGGCTTCGACTACGTGGTCGTCGATCCCGAGGGAGAGATCGGATTGCTCACCACCGGCGCGGGACTGTCCATGATGCTGATCGACGAATTGCGCCAGCAGGACCTCAAGCCCTACAACTTCCTCGACATACGGACCGGCGGCATGCGCGGCGATCCAGGCCGCCTCGTGAACGTGCTGCGCTGGATGACCGAGGGAAAGAAGATTCGCGTTCTGCTCATCAACATTTTCGCCGGCATCACCGATCTCGGCGAATTCTCGCGCCTGCTCGTAACCGCCCTGGGCGCCGTGCCCGAGCTCCAGGTGCCGGTCGTTGCGCGACTCGTCGGCAACGGCTTGCCCGAAGCGCGTCCCATACTCGAAGCAGGCGGCGTGCACCTGTATACCGACTTGGCCGCCGCGGTTGCCGAAACCCGGCGACTGCTCGAGGGGACGGCGCAATGATCAACCCGCGCATAGACCGCACCACCCCCGTGATCGTCCAAGGCATCACGGGCCGCGCAGGACGTCTGCACAGCCGCCTCATGAAGGCGTACGGCACCAACATCGTCGCCGGAATATCGCCCAAGACGGATGTGTCCGAAGTCAACGGCATTCCGCTGTTTCCCGATTGTCATGCGGCGGTACGCGCAACCGGCGCGACGGCGAGCGTGATTCTGGTCGGGGCGATGCAACTGCTTGCCGCGATGACCGAAGCGGTCGAAGCCGGCATCCGCTATGTCGTCACACCGACGGAAGGCATGCCGGTGCACGACGCGGTGAAGGCGCTGCATCTCACGCGCGGTGCCGATGTGGTCTGGATAGGCGCATCTACGCCCGGCATGGCGGTGCCGGGTGTCGCGAAGCTCGGCTTCCTGCCCAACGATGCGCTGCTGCCCGGGCCGCTGGGGCTCATGTCGAAGTCGGGCACGCTTTCGTACGAGTCGGGCTATCGGCTCGCGCAGCGCGGCGTCGGTCAGTCGGTGTGGGTGGGTGTGGGCGGCGATCCCGTCAAAGGCACCCGTTATGCCGATCTCATTCCCTTCTATGCGCGTGACGCGCAGACGGAAGGGCTGCTCATCATCGGCGAGATCGGCGGACATGATGAAGAAGACTTCGCTGCAGCGCTCGTCGCGCAGCGCTTCCCCAAGCCGGTATTCGCGCTCATTGCAGGCAGCAGTGCTCCCGAGGGGGTCACCATGGGCCATGCTGGCGCGCTCGTGCACGGCAGTCACGGCAGCTATGCCGCGAAGCGCGCGGCGCTGGAAGCTGCCGGAGCGCGCGTCTACGCGACCCTCGAGGACATGGTGAACGGCGTGTGCGAGGTGCTCAAACGCCGTTGAGCCGGTGAGGCGCCGCCCGAAACGCGATACACTGAATTCATCGTCGAATCGAAAGGAGCAATCATGGCCAAAGTCGTTCTGCTCGTGCCGGAGGCGCCGGCGCCGGACGTCGCGGCAGTGAAGGACCAGCCGAAAACCAAAATCGCCGAGATCCGGCTGGGCATACTCGACAACAGCAAGTCGAACGCCGATCACCTGCTGCGCTTCGTGACCGAAGGGCTCAAGGCCGAGCTGCCGGTCAAGAAGGTCGTCGCGACGCGCAAAGGCAACGTGAGCCTGCCCGCCCCCAAAGAGATCATCGAGGAGCTTGCCGCGGAGTGCGACTTCGTCGTCTCCGCAATGGGCGACTGAGGGTCGTGCACGTCGTGGAGTGTCCACGACATGTGCGAGCTGCGTAACCGCGGCCTGAAGACGGCAGTGATCTGCTCCGGACCCTTCGAAAATCTAGGCAAGGCGCAAGCGCGCGTGTTCGGCGTGCCCGACCTGCCGCTCGTGCTCATCCCGCATCCGCTCGGCGGTCTCACGCTGGAGCAGGTGGAGGGACGCGCGCACCATGCGATCCCGCAACTTGTGAAGCTCATCAAGGAGCAGCTGCTATGAAAGCGCTCGCCGAGATCCTCAAGGCGCCGGGCGCCACGATAGAGGCGGACGACGATTTCCGTGCGATCAACCGGCTGTACGTCGAGCGCGGCTGGAGCGATGGTCTGCCGATCATGCCGCCCACGGTGGGCGCGGTCGAAGAGATGCTGGCGTATTGCGACCGTCCGTGGAACGAGCCTATCGCAAAGATCGCGCCGCGCTACGGCGAAGCGACGCCGTTGCGGCTCGCGACCAATGCGGTGATGGCCGGCTGCAGGCCCGAGTATTTTCCGGTGCTGATGGCGGCGATCGAAGCGATGTGCGAAGAGCCGTTCAACCTGTACGGTTGCCAGGCGACGACGCATCCGGTGGCGCCGCTCGTGATCGTAAATGGCCCGATCGCAAGAGAGCTCGACATCAACGGCAGCTTCAATGCGTTCGGTCCCGGCAAACAAGCGAACGCGACCCTCGGCCGTGCAATCCGGCTCGCGCTCGTGAACATCGGCGGCGCGATTCCCGGCCTGGGCGACATGTCGACGATGGGCGCGCCGTCGAAGTACAGCTTCCTCGTCGCGGAGAACGAAGCGGAAAATCCGTGGGAGCCCTTGCACGTCGAGCGCGGCTTTGCGGCAGACACGAGCACCGTGACGGTAATCGGCGCCGAGCCTCCGCACAATGTCAACGATCACGAGAGCATCAGCGGCGAAGGCATATTGAAGACGATTGCCGGCACGCTCGCGACGACCGGCAACAACGACGTGTACTACCCGACGGCCCGGCCGCTCCTCATTTTCGGTCCCGAGCACGCGAAAACCGTAGCAGCCGAGGGGTTCACCAAGGCCGACGTGAAGCGATTCATCTACGAGCACGCGACGCTCACGCTCGGGAAGTTTTCGAAGGAAAACATCGAGCGGCGATTCAAGGTCACCTTCAAGGAAAAGTACGCGAACGCCGGCATGGATGCGCTCGTCCACGCTCTCGGCAATGCGGAAAACCTCCAGATCGCGGTGATCGGCGGACCGGGCAAGCACTCGGCCGTCGTGCCGACCTTCGGCTCCACGCAGCCGGTGATCCGCGCGATTACGACGCGCGATGGCAAGCCCGCGAAGTCGGTGAATGACCTGAAAGCGTGACTCGTGAGCCGTGACTGGTGACTGGTAGAGGCGGCCCGCGCGCCGCCTCTTTTTTCGCCGATTTCTTCCGCGTGCCTACGACGCGACGGCCGTCGTGTCGGCAAGAAACTGCAGCTTTGCGAGGTGCGCGTACAGTCCGCCGCCCCGCATCAACTCATCATGCGTGCCCATCGCATGCACGCGTCCCCGATCCATCACGATGATGCGGTCGGCGTTGCGCACGGTCGCAAGACGATGCGCAATGACGAGGGTGGTGCGCCCGCGTTCGAGCCGCGCCAGTGCATCGGCGACCTGGCGTTCGCTTTCGGCGTCCAGTGAGCTCGTGGCCTCGTCGAGTAGGAGTATCGGACGGTCGGCGAGCAATGCGCGCGCGATCGACAGACGCTGACGCTGCCCGCCCGAGAGCCTGATGCCGCGCTCGCCGAGATCGGTGTCCAGACCCTGCGGCAGGCGCTCCACGAACTCGAGCGCGTGCGCGGCCGCACATGCCGCGCGTATTTCCTCGAGGCTCGCATCCGGGCGTCCGAAGCGCACGTTCTCGGTCACACTCGTCGCGAAGATGACCGGATCCTGCGGTACGAGCGCCATGGCGCTGCGCACCGCACACGGATCGCAGTGCCGGATATCGACGCCGTCGAGGAGTATGCGTCCCGCAGTCGGATCGTAGAAGCGCAGCAGCAGCGCGAAAAGCGTCGACTTGCCCGCGCCGGAAGGCCCGACCAGCGCCACCCGCTCCCCGGGATGAACAGTAAGCGTGAGCGGCCCAAGCGCCGTGATTCCGGGACGGCTCGGATATACGAAGGACAGCGACTCGATCCGTATCGCGCCCGATACGCGGCGCGGCAAGCGTGCGACCGGCGGCACCGCGGCAAGATCGGGCGGCGTATCGAGCAGCCGCATGAGATGTTCCGTCGCGCCGGCTGCGCGCTGGATCTCGCCCCACACCTCCGACACCGTGCCCGCCCCGCTCGCGACTATCGCGGCGTAGAACACGAAAGCGGAAAGCTCGCCTGCGGTGAGTCGTCCCGCGAGGACGTCATGACCGCCTATCCAGAGGATGATGCCGACGGCGCAGAAGCCGATCAGCATGACGAGCGATATGAGCCACGCCTTCACGCGTATGCGATGTATGCCCGCGTCGCAGGCAGCCTGGGTCGCTGCGTCGAACTGCTCGCGCGTGCGCGCCTCGTGGCCGTATGCCTGCACCGTGCGGACCTCGTGCAGGGCCTCGTCGATGTGCGCCGACACGCTCGCGACGCGATCCTGGTTCATCTTCGACAGCCTGCGCACGCGCCGGCCCATGAGCAGTATCGGCACCACCGTCGCCGGCACTCCGAGCACGATGAGCGCAGCGAGCTTCAGGCTCGTGGCGAAAAGCATGGCGAGCGCGCCCAGCATCATCAGCGCATTGCGGAGAAACATCGAAAAGCCGAAGCCGATCACCTGGCGTATCTGCTCGGTATCGTTGGTGACGCGCGAGACGATGTCGCCGGTTCGCGCGAGGTCGAAAAACGCCGGCGACAAAGTCAAAACATGAGCGAAGACCGCCTTGCGCAGATCCGCGATGACGCGCTCGCCTACGCTCATCATGAGGTAGAAGCGCGTCCACGTCGCGACGGCGAGCACGCTCGCAACTGCGAGGACGCCGGCAAGCGCTCCGTCTAGCAATCGGGGATCGCCGCTCATGAACCCGCCATCGACCACCCGGCGCAGCCCCTGACCTAGCGCAAGCACGCACGCCGCGGCGATGACCAGCGCGACCAGCGCGCCGGCCACGCGCCCGCGATAAGGGAGCACGAAGCGGGCAAGGCGAACGAGATGGGAAACTTCGCCCTTGGGCGGAGCTGTGGCTGGATCGAGCGACACGCCGCTATGTTAAGACGCCGGCGCCGCCGATGCGACTGTCACTGCCCGCCGTACACGCACGGCGGCATCGCGGTCCGCTCGCGACGCAGCCACAGCTCGAAAGCCGGCGGCGGCAAAGGCCTGCAATAGAGATAGCCCTGCGCGTCCTGGCACCAGGTATCGCGGAGGAACTCGGCCTGCTGCTCCGTTTCCACGCCTTCGGCGATGACGCGCAATCCCAGGGCACGACCGAGCGTCGCGATCGCTTCGGTAATGACGGCCGCATCGTCGTTGTGAGGAAGATCCCGCACGAAGCATTGGTCGATTTTCATGCGGTCGAGCGGAAACTGGCGCAGGTAGCTCAAGCTGGAATAGCCGGTGCCGAAGTCGTCGAGCGAGAGCCGCACGCCGAGACGATGCAACTCGTGCAGCCGGGCTACCATCGCGTCGGTGCCCTGCATCAGCAGCGACTCGGTCACTTCGAGCTCGAGACAGGTCGGATCGAGCCCTGTTTCCTCGAGAATTCCCTGCACGATCGCCACGAAGTTGGGCTGGCGCAGCTGTATCGCCGACACGTTCACCGCGACGGGCGCGTCCATGAGATTGCGCCGCTGCCAGTCGCTGCGCTGACGGCACGCTTCGCGCATGATCCACTCGCCCAGCATGACGATCTGCCCGCTGTCCTCGGCCACCGGAATGAAGCGGCCGGGCGGCACCATTCCCAGGCGCGGGTGATTCCAGCGCATCAGCGTCTCGACGCCCACGATCTGCCCGCTCGCGAGGTTGACCTGCGGCTGGTACACCGCATGAAGCTCGCCGCGCTCGAGGGCATGACGTAGCTCGTGTTCGAGCATCAGCCGATCCGCGGCCTGCGCATTCATGCTGTCGGAGTAGTACTGATAGCGGTTGCGTCCCGCCTGCTTCGCCGCGTACATCGCCGCGTCGGCATTGCGCAGCAACTGGTCGAGGTCCTTGCCGTTCTCGGGATAGACCGCGATGCCTATGCTGCCGGTGATGATCACTTCGTGCTTGTCGAGCTCGTACGGCAGCGCGACCTGGTCGATCAGCTTCTCCGCCACGCGGCCGGCGTCCTGCACCGTGTTGAGCTGCGGGAGCAGGACGAGAAACTCGTCGCCGCCGTGACGGCTCACCGTGTCCGAGTCGCGCAGCGTCTCTTTGAGCCGCAGCGAGACGGCCTGCAGCAGCTGGTCGCCGACTTCATGGCCCATGGAGTCGTTGATGAGCTTGAAGCGGTCGAGATCGACGAACAGCAGCGCGAGGTGCGTGGCGTCGCGCGCCGCGTGGGCGATCGCCACTTCGACGCGATCGCGTAACAGCGAACGCGTCGGCAACCCCGTCAACGCGTCGTGATGCGCGAGGTACTCGAGCCGTGCTTCGTATTCCTTGAGCGGCGAAATGTCGTTGAACACGCCCACGTAGTGCGTGGTACGCCCTTCGCTGTTCTTCACCGCGCTGATCGTCATCAGCTCGGCATAGGCCTCTCCGTTCTTGCGCCGGTTCCAGACCTCGCCCTGCCAGTGCCCCGTGCGGTCGAGCTCGTCCCATATCCGCGTGTGCAGCCCTTCGTCGTGACGTCCCGTGCTCAGCATTTCGGGCGTCGCGCCGATGACTTCGTGTGGCTCGTAGCCGGTGATCCGCGTGAAGGCCTTGTTCACGCTGACGATGCGGCGGCTTGCGTCGGTGATCAGTATTCCCTCCGCCGTCGCGGCAATGGCCTCGCTGGCGAGGACCAGCTGCTCCTCGGCGCGCTTGCGCTCGGTGATGTCTTCGATCACGGACACGACGTACGACGGCTCGCGACCGCCGTCACGAACCACGGAGAGCGAGAGACTCACCCAGATCATTTCGCCGCTCTTGCGCACGTAACGCTTCTCGCGCACGTAGCTCGCCATTTCGCCGCGCTGCAGCCGCTCGCTGTAGGATCGCGCATCGGCACGATCCTCCTCCGGCGTGAGCGCGTAGGCATCCAGCCGCAGCAGCTCGTCACGCGTATAGCCGAGCATGTCGCACAGCTTCTGGTTCACGCGCAACCAGCGCGGGGATCGGGCGTCTATGCTGCGCAACGCCATGCCGACGGAAGCCTGATCGAATGCCGCGCGGAACCGCTCCTCGCTCTCGCGCAGCGCCGCTTCGGCCCGCCGCATCGCCGTCAGGTCGTGGAATATGACCGAAGCGCCGGTCACCTCGCCGACATCGTTGCGCATGGGCGAATGGCTGATCATCACATCGATGATCCGCCCGCCCTTCGCGACGCGCTGCTCCTCGTGCGCGGGCGTCACTTCGCCGCGCATGATGATCTCGTTGTTCTCGTCGGTCCGCGGCATTTCGCCGGGCGGAAGCAGGAAACCGACGTGCTGTCCTATGGCTTCGCGCCACGTGTAACCGAACATGCGCTCCGCGCCGCGATTCCACGACGTGATGTAGCCGTCGAGCGACCGGCTGATGATCGCGTCGTTGGAGCACTCCACGATCGCGGCCAGGTTCGCCCGTGCCTCGTCCGCGCTCTTGCGCTCGGTGATGTCGATCCCGGCGGCATATACGCCCTGCACCTCGCCGCGGGCGCTCACGCGCGGATAGAGCTTCACGTCTATGTAGCGCACTTCGCCGTCGACGCAATGCACGCTGCGCTCGTAGCTCGTGGGCTTGCCGGACAATGCCTCCTTAAGACGCGGCGCAACCTGCTCGTAGATCTCGGCGCCCACCACGTCGCGGAAATGCTTGCCGGCGATTTCGTGCATGTCGTGGCCGAAGAACTCGGCGTAGTGCCGGTTGGCATAACGGCAACGCAGGTCGACGTCGAAGTAGCAGATGAGCGCCGGAACGCCGTCGGCAAGCAGCCGCATCTCGGCTTCGCTTTCCCGCAGCGCCTGCTCGGCGCGTTTGCGCTCGGTGTCGTCGCGCGCGATGATCGCCATCCCTTCCAGGTTTCCTTCCGGGTCTCTCAAGGCCGACGAGCTGATCGACACCGGCAGCTGCGTGCCGTCCTTCGCGACGCGCACCGTCGCGTAAGGCGGAACCGGTTGGCCGCGCTTGAAGCGCTCCCAGTCCTGCACCGGTTCGTGCGCGCGATCGGCGGGGATCATCATGTTGGCGTTGCGACCGAGGGCTTGGCTCGCCGTGTAGCCATAGAGGCGTTGGGCGCCGGCATTCCAGGAAAGTATGGTGCCGTCGCCAGCGCAACTGAAAATCGCGTCCTGCGAGGATTCGACGATGGCGGCGAGGTGCGCGCTCATGCGTGGGTCCACATGCGCCGAAGCGCGGCTCTCCCGCCGCGTACTGGCGTGGCTGTCAGGCAGGTTCCGGTCCTTTTTGTTGCCGCCCAACTTGTCCCCCTCAGGATAGCGACCGCGACCTCCCGAGCGGTCTGCAGCCAATGGGGGGTCTATGCTAACGTGCCAGGCGCTTTTTACAAAACACGCCGGACACGCTTTCAGGACAGCAGCATGATGCCGGCCAGAACGACGGCGCCGATGTGCACCAGTATCACGGCCTGTTGTCCAGGCGGAAAGCACTTGAGCAGCGGCGGCTCGAGCGCGACTGCAAGCGCTTCGGGACAGCGGTCGGCGGTGAGTAGAAAAAGTCCCAGCCACGCCAATACCTTGGCGAACCCGACGAGCGGGAAGCTCACGAGCAGCGGCCAGTATTCCATCACCTTCTACGTCCCCTTTTTCCGTGCCGGCGGCGCAGGCGCTACGCTGTTAGCAATCGGAGTGCCGGGCGGACGTGACGTACGTCACAGCGATGTGGCGGCAGGCGTAGCGTGCGGGCACAACGCGCCACTGCGACCGCTCCCTTTGCTAAACATGAAACCGCAGACACTCCACGATTTGCTCGCGGCACGGCGCGATGCAGCAGGCAATCTTGTCGATCGGGACACGCCCATGACGTATGCCGCGCTCGAAGCCGAATCGGCGCGCCTCGCTCAGGGACTGACGGCGCTGGGGGTGAAGCACGGCGACCGCGTCGCCATCTGGCTGCCGAATGTGCCGTCGTGGCTTGCCTGCTTCTTCGCGTGCGCACGCCTAGGGGCGATCGCCGTGGCGGTCAATACGCGCTTTCGCAGTGCGGAACTGGCCGATATCCTGAGCTGGGCAGGCGTGAAAGTCCTCTTCATGTGGCCCGGTTACCGCGACATCGACTTCGCCGGCATCCTCGCCTCGGTGGATTCGGCCGCGCTGCCGAGCCTCACCACTATCGTCGTGTACGACGAGACGCCCGCAAGTGAGCCGCTGCCGGCTGTACACGGAAAACGCGTCGTCTCCTATCGCGACCTGACAGCGAGCGCGCGGAGGGCGAGCAACAATGCTCGCGCGGAAGACGGCTGCATCATATTCACGACGTCCGGCACGACCAAAGCGCCGAAATTCGTGCTGCACAGCCATGCCGGCATCATCCGCCACGCCGGCGACATCGCAAGCGCCTTCGGCATTGACGCCCCGGATGCCTGCTCGCTGCTCACCGTGCCGCTGTGCGGCGTGTTCGGCTTCTGCCTCGCGCTCGCGACGCTCCACGCCGGGCGCCGGCTCGTCATGCTGCCCTCCTTCGAGGCGCGCGCGACGGCGGAGGCGATCCGCCGCCATCGGGTCACCCACACGCTTGCCGTCGGCGACATCGTCGCGCAGCTGCTGCGCATTTCGGACGAAGAACGCCCCTACCCGAGCCTGCGGATGGTGATCGGCGCGCGCCATGGCCAGGCGGCGCCGGCCGAACGGCGCGGGCTGCACTTGGTCGGCGTTTACGGGTCGAGCGAGCTGCAGGCGATGCTGTCGCGCCAGGCGAGCAGCGCCGCGCCGGAACAGCGGGAGCTGGGCGGCGGCGCAATGATCGCCCCGGAGGCCAAAGTGCGGGCACGCGACCCGCTGACAGGCGAAGTGCTGCCCGACGGCGCGCAGGGCGAGCTCGAATTCCAGGCGCCGAGCCGAATGATGGGCTATTTCGGCGATCCTCAGGCGACGCGAGCCGCGTTCACCGAAGACGGCTATTTCCGCAGCGGCGATCTGGGCTACACCGTGCCGGGCGGCTACATCTTCGTCGCGCGCATGGGCGATGCGCTGCGGCTTTCCGGTTTTCTCGTCAACCCGCTCGAAATCGAAGCAGTCATCGATCAGCATCCCGCCGTCGCAGCGAGCCAGGTCGTGGGCATCGACGGTCCGCGCGGTTTGCAACCCGTAGCGTTCGTGATACCGTCCAAGCACGTGGCGCTCGACGAAGCCGAGGTCATAGCGTACTGCCGGGAGCGCATCGCGCATTACAAGGTGCCGGCGCGAATCATGAGCCTGGACGCCTTCCCGGTGACGCCCAGCCCGAACGGTAACAAGGTGCAGAAGGCGCGGTTGCGCGAACTGGCACAGCAGGCGCTGAACGGACTTCGGGAAGGATAAAGTCGTGCAGATCGTGATCCGGTGCGCAAGCATAGTGGCGTTGAGCGCCGGCATGGCAAAGGCCGCGTAAGCCGGAAATCAACGACAAGCGGATCGAGACGGGTTGGCCGAGACTCGAAACACCCGGGAGGAACAGGTATGAAACCCTTGTTGCGCAGCGCTGCAGCGGCAACGCTGGCTGCACTCGCGTTCAACGCTGCGGCGCAGTCGTATCCGACGCGCCCCATACGCGTGATGATTCCGTTCACTGCGGGCAGCGCGGCCGACATCATCGCGCGCGCCATGGAGCCGCAGTTGAGAGAAAAGCTGGGGCAGCCGCTCGTCATCGACAACCGCGGCGGAGCGGGCGGCAATATCTGCGCTGAGCTCAC
>JBLNBW010000193.1:0-3179 GCA_050260255.1 Rhodospirillaceae bacterium
CGTTTCGAGAACAGGATGATGGGCAACTCGGCGAGTGTCTTGAGCGGCACCGGTTTGTCGAGACGTAAATTGGCGGCAGGCGGACCGGCGAGGTAAACGTCTTCCGTCACCAGCGGCGTGATGTCGAAGTTATCGAGGCCGCGCGCGCCCTGTATGAGGATCGCGACGTCGATCTGCCGCGCAGCCAACAGGTCTTCGATAACGTGCACGAAAGCTTCGTGCACTGTGAGCGAAACGTTTGGAAAAGCCTTGTGATAGGCGGAAACAACCGCGGTCGAGAGCACGTAGCGCATTGCGGTTGGCAGCCCCAGAGAAACGGAGCCGGTCGGCGTAGCGGCGGCAGCCGACATGGCGATGCGGGCTTTTGAGACCTCGGCGAGGATGCGCTCGGCGTGCGCGCGCAATTGCTCGCCGGCTTCCGTCAGCGTGACGCCGCGATGATGGCGCAGAAAGAGCCGCGCCCCGAACTCCTGCTCCAGCTGCATGATCTGCCGTGTGAGCGCCGGTTGCGCAATGTGCACCGCATCGGCCGCCCCTTTCAGGCTCCCAATTTCAGCGACACTCAGGAAATTCGAGAGAGACCGTAGGTTCATATGTGCTGATATACCGGAATTCTATCGCATACATCAATAATATGTATTTTCGATAGAGCCGCGCGGCGGCTAACGTCCGGGCATCCATCGAGGGCAGGGACGGGGAATGCGCGATCGCCAAAATCTGATCCTGATCCCCGGCCTGGTCTGTGATGCCGAGGCCTGGCGTCACCAGGCCACGCACCTTCGTGAGGTGGCTGAGGTTTCGATACCCCCGATGATCGAGGGCGAGACGATGTCCGAGCTGGCGCGCGAGGTTCTCGATAAGGCACCCGCGAGGTTCGCGCTCGCAGGCTTCTCCATGGGCGGCTACGTCGCGCTCGAAATCATACGCCAGGCACCGGATCGGGTGACGCGACTTGCTTTACTCAACACCACGGCACGCGCCGACACACCGCAGAAACATACGTCGCGGCAGTCGACGATCGCCGCGTGCGAGCGCGGCGAGTTCACTAAAGTCATAGAGGACCTAATTCAGGTCCTTTTGCATCCCGACCGGCAGCAGACGCCGCTCGCTCAGGCGGTACGCGAAATGGCGGCACGGGTCGGCGCCGAAACCTTTGCGCGTCGCATTCGGGCTATTGCCAGCCGCGCCGACGCGCGCGATTTGCTGCGCGGCATAAACATGCCGGTGCGTGCGATTTGTGGACGCGAGGATGCGATGATCTCGGTCGCCGAGCACGTCGAAATTGCGGGACTGACAGCGCGCGGCCGCATGTCGATTATCGAAGAATGCGGCCACATGACAATTATGGAGCAGCCACAAGCGACGACCGCTCTGTTGCGCGATTGGCTGCTTTACGACGCATGAGGATACAATGAGCTATCGCCTCGCCGTGGATATCGGCGTCACCTTCGTGGACGCCGTGATGTTCGACGTTAAAAGCGGCGCCTGGAAGCTCGAGAAGAGCTTCACGACGCCGGAGAATGCCGCAGCGGGCGTCAACGCCGCGATCAAGCGTCTCGGCATCGACGGCAAATCGCTCGATTCATTCATTCACGGCACGACGCTCGGGCTGAACACGGTACTTGAGCACAAAGGCGTTGTGACGGGCATCATCACTA
Source organism: Rhodospirillaceae bacterium (assembly GCA_050260255.1). Taxonomy (GTDB): domain Bacteria; phylum Pseudomonadota; class Gammaproteobacteria; order Burkholderiales; family SG8-41; genus JAQGMV01. The sequence goes on from JBLNBW010000193.1 coordinate 1,659, forward strand.
ATGCCGGCTTCGAAGACATCTTCGAGATGGGCCGGTACAACCGCGACCGTGCGCAGATGTATTCGCTCGAATACGACGTGCGCCCCCCATTGGTGCCCAAACGCATGCGGCTCGGCGTGCCCGGCCGCATGAACGCGCAGGGCGAGGAATTGCAGCCGCTCGACGAAGAAGCCGTACGCGAGGCGGTCCGCACGCTGGTCAATAAATGGAAAGTCGCGTCCATCGCGGTCTGTTATCTGCACGCCTACCGCAATCCAAAGCACGAGCAGCGTACGGCCGAGATCATCCGCAAGGAGTGGCCGGAGATCTCCGTTTCGATTTCCAGTGAAATCGTGCGCGAGTATCGCGAATACGAACGTACCAGCACGACGGTGATCAACGCCTACATCCAGCCGATATTCCGCCGCTACGTCGGCACGCTCGAGGGTGGGCTGGCCGATCAGGGCTTTAACGGCTCCTTCTACATCACGCGTTCCGGCGGCGGCGCGCTGCTTGCGCGCGATGCGACCGCCATGCCGGTGCATACGATTTTTTCGGGTCCGGCAGGCGGGCTGATCGGCACGGTGCGATTGAGTGAGATCGTCAACCGACCCAACATCATTGCGGTCGATATCGGCGGTACGAGCACCGACGCCTGCGTCGTGCGCGACGGCGCGCCGACGCTGAAATATCAGGCAGAGCTCGAAAAGCTGCCGCTGATGATCCCGGCCTACAACATCTCGACCATCGGCGCGGGCGGCGGCTCGATTGCGCGGGTTGAGGACGGCCTGCTGAAAGTCGGCCCGCAATCCGCGGGCGCCGAACCTGGTCCTATCTGTTACCGGCGCGGCGGCACGCAGCCGACATTCACCGATGCCGCTGTCGTGCTCGGCTACATCGATCCGGACAATTTCCTCGGTGGCGAGGTGAAGCTCGATGCTGAGGCCGCGCGCGCCGGGCTGATGAAATATGTCGGCAAGCCGCTCAAGCTCACCGACATCGAAGCCGGGCGCGGCGTACTTGATGTGCTGCTCGCACGCACCGTGAGCGCAATCCGGGAAATCACGGTTGAAGAGGGGCTCGATCCGCGCGAGTTCAGCATGCTCGCTTATGGCGGCGCGGGACCGATGTTCGTGCCGCTGGTTGGCCGCGAAATGGGCGTGCGGGAAGTCATCATACCGCAGGCGCCCGCCGGATTTTCGGCGTGGGGGATGTTGATGACGGACCTTGTGCAGGAATATTCCGAGACCGCTGTCGGCCTGCTCGAGCATGTCGGGCTCGCGCGTCTACGCGAAATTACAGCACGACTGTCGAAGCACGCGGCGGCTGATTTGGAACGCGGAGGCTTCGCTCCAAAGGATCGCGCGTTCGAATACGCTGCAGCTCTGCGTTACTTCGGTCAGGAGCACACGCTGGATACGCCGCTCGAAGAAAACGATACGCTTGAAACACTCGCGGAACGCTTCGATGCGGTGCACAAGCAGCGTTACGGCCATACCATGACCGATCCGGTGCAGCTTGTTCACGTGCGCGTGCGCGGCA